>JAYZFQ010000141.1:0-47729 GCA_036336695.1 Myxococcota bacterium | reverse complement strand
CGGCCGGGTCCCTGGTTCTGGTTCGCGATCGCGGTTGGTGCCGCGGTGCGGGCGGGCCTCGTCGTCGCGACAGAGGGAACCTTCGACGTTTCGATCAAGCTCCACCACCGGAACCAGATCAACCGCGTGGGGCTGCTCCAGTGGTACGAGATGGCGGAGGTCTTCAATCACCCGCCGCTCATGGGCCTGTGGTTTTCCAGCGCCGCACGCATCGCAGACTTCACGGGTGTTCCCTTTGCGGCGGTGTTGCGTGCACCCTTTGCGCTTCTCGATCTCGCGACGGCGGTCGGTGTGTGGCTCGCCTTCGCTGGCTCTCCGTGGCGTTGGCTGGCCTGTGCCGGCTACTGGTTGAACCCCCTCGCCGTGATCTTTTCCGCGTATCACGGCAACACCGATTCGGCTCTTGCCGCCTTCGCGCTCGCGGCGCTTGTCGCGGTCTCCCGCGGCCGGCCCGTTCTCGCCGGTGCGGCGTTGGGCGTGGGCCTCTGGGTGAAGCTGCCGGTGCTGATCGCGGCGCCGGCGCTCCTGTTTGCGTTCGCGCACTCGGCCGATCGCGCCCGGTTTGCCGGTACCGCAAGCCTGGTGGGCCTGGCGGGTTTCCTGCCGTGGTTGGCCCAGGAGCCGGGCCTCCTGGTGCGCCGGATCGCGGGCTACGGCGGTTCCCCCGTCGAGACACCGGGGGGAGTGCCCGTGTGGGGTCTGCCCACGGCGCTGGGCTTCGCGGGCACGCGCTTGGCCGAGTGGCTCGTGACCGTCAACGCGTTGGTCTGCGGGGTGCCGATCCTGCTCATCGCCTGGTGGCGGCGGGGCGACGTGTCCGCGCGCGCCGTGGGCGTGAGCGTCTGCGGCGGGTTCCTGGCCGTCTACGGGGTGACGAGTTTCTGGGCCTGGCAGTACCTGGCGTGGTGCGTGCCCTTCCTGCTCTTCCTCGACGCGCGCGTCGCGCTGCTCCTGAGCGTCGTGCTGGGCGCCTATGTCTACGGAGCCTATGTGTTTCTCACGGGGAGCCCCTTCTTGCTCGGCCACTGGGACATCTCCGGGCACGCGGCCTGGCCCATCGGTCTCGCCCTGTTGCGCGACGCGTCGGTGGTGCTGTGCTTCGGCGTCGCCCTGGCAATCCTCGCCAGGGCGGGCGCCGCGCGCTTTCGGGGCACTGCCCGGTGAGCGCCGCCCGGGACGCGGGACTCGTCGCGGCGCTGCCCCTGGCGGCGACATCGGCGCTGCTCGTTGCGCGGTTCGCACCCGTGCGTTTCGAGTACCGGGAGAACGCCCTCGGCATCGTCAGTCTCGCGACCCTCGAGCGGTACCCCCAGCAACAGGAAACCTTCTGGCTCTTCACGAGCGTATTGGTTGCCGTCGCAGCGGCGTGGGCCGCCTCGCGTTGGCTGGCCCGGCGGTCCCCCGGTCCCCGGGTCGCGACGGAAGCGCTCGCTGTGTGTGGGTTGCTCTCCCTGCTCTGGTTGCCGGGTGGAGTGGGTCCGGCGGTTGCCGTCGTCCTGGCACTGGCGTCGCTCTTCGTCGGCGGCCCCGTGGCCCGGGTGGCGCCCGTCGGCCTGTTTTCGCCCGGCTCGTTTTCGCCGCTTCGAATCGCTGGGCTGTGCGCCGCCGGCATCGCGATTGCGCTCGTTCTCACCAGAGATTTCCACGCCAATGTCTGGAGTGTGCTGAACGGTTTTCCCGATTCGGCGCGCGCGCTCGACGGCTTCCCGTTCATGGGCGAGACGGGGCAGCACCTCGCCTGGGCGAACTCGCTCGCCCAGGGCGGGTTCCACGGCAAGGATTTCTTTTGCCTGTACGGCCCGCTCTACGATCTGGGCCTGCTCGGAGCCTGGCAGCTCTTCGGTCGCTCCATCGTGGCCTGGGATCTCTATTTCTCCGCGACCCGGGTGATCGCCTTGGCGGGACTCCTGGTGCTGACCGCGCTGCTCGTCCAGCGGCGTTTTCTCGTTCTCGCGGTTCCCCTGCTGTTGCCGTGGATCAACCTGCGCAGCGGCTTTGCCTTCATCGGGCTCTGCTTCGTGCTTGGGTGGCTCTTCTCGCAGCGGCTGCGCTTTCTCCTGCTGGCCGGTGCGACGGCGGGCGTCTCCTTGTTGTTCAGTCAGGAGTTCGGCCTTGCGTTCTGCGTGGTCGTGGCCCTCGTCCTGGCGGTCCACGGGGCCGGTCGTCCGGCGCTCGTGTTCGTCGGGGCGGCTGCGGTCGTGATCCTTCCCGTATTCGCCTGGTACGCGGCCCACGACGCACTGCTTCCGATGTTGCGCGAGGTCATTGGCTACCCCGCTTCGATCGTCGCGGGGTACGCGAAGCTGCCGTTTCCCGCACTCGCCTCCTCGGTTCCCTTTGCGGTTTCGGACTGGGGAGGGCAGGAGCTGCTCGCTTTCCAACTCGGCTACGGAGTGCCCGCCGTCTGCTTGGGGGGCTTTCTGCTCGCCCTGCCGATCTCGCGCGTCGACCTCCGGCGGCCGCTGGCGAGTGCAAGAGCGATTTGCCTCGAACTGCGGCAGGACCCCTTGCGGACGGGTGTGCTCGCCGTCGCGGTCTTCGGATTGCTGGCCTTCCGCTCGGCGCTGGGTCGCAGTGACCTCAAGCACATGATCGATACCCTGCCGGCCGCGGTCGTGTTGCTGGTCGTGGCGGCAGACCGCGGGATCACGTGTTGGCGTTCGGGTGCCTGGCCTTCCGGCTTCGCGATCTGGCGTGCGGGTCTCTTCGCCCTGTTGCTTGGAAACCTGGGTTTCAGCTTGGCGGCCGAACCGTTCCGGGACGCCGCCGAGAGCGTGCGCCTGCTCAGCGTGTGGCGCGACGGCCGCCAGCCCGTGGGAGACCCCCACGTGATACGGGTCGCACGCTGGGTGCAGCTGCGAACGAAACCCGGCGAACCGGTGCTCTTTCTGCCCAACAACGGTGCCTACTACTACCTGGCCGACCGCCCGAACCCGATCCGGTTCGTCATGGGGCACCAGATCGTGACCGAAGCCCACCGGGAAGAGGTGCTCTCCCAACTCCGGAGCCAGCCACCGCGTTACCTGGTCTGGGACGACGCCGCCTTGCGCGTCGACGGGTTGTCCGACGAGCAGGTCTTCGGCGCGCCCCTGTTGCGCTGGCTCGAGGCGAACTACGCAGAAGAGCGGCATTTCGGGGAAGTCTCGATCCGCCGGTACCGGCCGGCGGGCGGAGCCGAGAACGGCCCTTCGGAGTAAGCTCTGGTCATGGCCGCAAAGCGTCCGAGCCGGCGCCGCTACGACATTGCGTTGTGGATCGACAACGCGGTCGGCCCGGCGCTATGCGCGCTGCTCCTCGCCTGGAAGCGCGTCTTTCGTCGTCGCCGTTCACCGCCCGATCCGCAGTCGGTTCAACGCGTGCTGCTGCTCAAGATGTGGGGCATGGGGAGCATCGTCCTGGCCTCTCCGCTCCTCGAACGCCTGCGCGAACGCTACCCCGGTGCGCAGATCGACTTCCTGTCTTTGGGGGAGAACGAGGCGGTGGCACGCCTCTACCCGGACATCGACCGCGTGATCGCGATCGACCTGTCGCGGGGTGTCCCGCGGTTCCTCCTGGATACGCTGAGCACGATTCGTGAACTGCGGCGCACGCGCTACGACCTGCTCCTGGATCTCGAGTTCTTTACGCGCTTTTCCGCGATCCTGTCGTACCTGGTCGGAGCGGCCTGGTCGCACGGTTTCAGCGCCAAGGGCAAGTGGCGGGGTCGGCTCCACGATGCGGAGGTTCCCTTCAACGCGTATTGCCACGTGACGCAGAACTTCCTGACCCTGCTCTCGGGCGACCCGATGAACCCGACGGATGCCGATGCGGTTTCCGGGGGCCGTGTGCTGCCGGCGATCCGGCCCCCCGACGGAGCCTGGGAACGTTGCCACGGGACCCTGTCTGCAGATCCCGCCTGGCGGGAAGGCGAGCGGCTCGTGGTGGTGAATCCGAACGCGGGCGACATGGCGTTGGAGCGCCGCTGGCCGGCCGAGCAGTTCGCGGAGCTACTGGTGCACTTGACGGCCCAGGAGTCGGCGAACGTCGTGGTGGTGGGGGCCGCTTCGGAGCGGGGCCGGGCCGAAGCGGTTGTGAAGCTTTCCCAGACGGGAAGTCGCGTCGTCAACCTTGCCGGCCGGTGCGACGTCGCGGAACTCGTGGCGCTGCTCGCCCGTGCAGACGTGGTGGTCACGAACGATTCGGGTCCCATGCACCTCGCCGCTGCCGTGGGGGCCTCGACGGTGGCGCTTTTCGGGCCGGAGACTCCCATCCTCTACGGCCCCCTGCGTTCCGCGGAAGAACAGCAGCACGCCGTGCACTACCTGGGCCTCGGCTGCTCGCCGTGCATGTTCGTCCACGACAACAAGGTTCTTTCCTGCTGGTTCTCCCAGGCGAAGTGCATGACGGGAATCGCCGTCGCCGACGTGCTGGCCTCGGTCCGCGCGATCCTCGCGGGAGAAGACCCGAACGCGTCGCGAATTCGCGGGCCGGAATCCCTCCGGACGGTGGGGCGGGGCCAGTAAACCGACGACGGGTGAATCCGCCCGGGTCGGGACTCCCGCCGAAGGATCACCCCGCCTGGTCGATGCGTTCGAGGACGAGGTCGACGAGCTTGTCGTCGAGGCCGAGGGGCGGTCCCACGACGGCGTGGATCCCGGGGTGCCGCGCGGCGGCTTCGGCGACCAGTTGGGGGATGTCCCGCGCGGTGTGGTTGCCGGGTCCGAGGAAGAACGGGTGCACCACGATGGCGTTCGCGCCGGCAGCGACGCAGGCTGCGATGCCGTCCGCGATGCTGGGTTCGGCCAGCTCCATGTGGGCGATGGCCACGAAGCGTTCGCCGACGCGTGCTCGCACCCGCTCGGCCAGGGCCTCCAGTTGGGCGTTCGCTTCGGGTCGCCGGCTTCCGTGGTCGACGAGCAGGATGGCGGGCTTCACCCGGCGTTTGCCCCTGCGGCAAGGGCGCGTTCGAGATCCGCGCAGAGGTCGTCGGGGTGCTCGATGCCGACGGAGAGGCGCACCGTTCCCTCGGTGATGCCCTTCCGGCGTTTTTCCTCGGGCGGAAACGCGGCGTGGCTCATGGTCCACGGGTAGCCGACCAGGGATTCCACGCCCCCCAGGCTCTCGCCCAGGGCAAAGACTTCCGTCGCCGCGCAAAACGCCCGTGCTGCCGCTTCGCCCCCCGCGAGATCGAGGGCGAGCATGCCGCCGAAGCCCCGCATCTGGCGTGCTGCGAGCTCGTGCCCCGGGTGATCCGGGAGGCCGGGGTAGTGGACCCGGGTGACCTCGGGCCGCTCCTGGAGGAAGGCGACGACTTTTTGCGCGTTGCTCTCGTGCTCGCGCATGCGGAGGGCGAGGGTCTTGGTGCCGCGGAGCGTCAGCCACGCGTCCCACGGCCCGGGAATCCCTCCCGTGGCGTTTCGGGTGAACTGGAGGGTCTGGGCCAACGCCTCATCGTCGACGACGACCGCGCCGCCGATCACGTCCGAATGCCCTCCGAGGTACTTGGTGGTCGAATGCACCACCACGTGCGCGCCCGCCGCCAGGGGGTTCTGGAGATAAGGCGTGGCGAAGGTGTTGTCGACGACCAGCAACGCGTCGTTGCGGGCTGCGATCTCGGCGCAGGCCGCGACGTCCACGAGGCGCAGCAACGGGTTCGTCGGCGTCTCGATCCAGAGCATTTTGGTGTCGGGTGTCACGGCCGACGCGATCGCTTCCGGCTGTGTCGCATCGACGTATTCGAAGCGCACGCCGAAGCGCGGCAGCACTTCGCTGAAGAGCCGGAAACTCCCGCCGTAGAGATCGTCGGCCACCACCACGTGGTCGTTTGCCGAGACGAGTTGCATGGCGCCGTGGATCGCCGCCATGCCGGAGCCGTAGGCGAAGCCGAAGCGTCCGCCCTCGAGCGATGCGAGGCATGTTTCGAGAGCGGCGCGCGTGGGGTTTCCGGTCCGCGAGTACTCGTACCCCCGATGCTCGCCGACCGCTTCCTGGGTGAAGGTGACCGTCTGGTAGACGGGCACGATGGTGGCCCCCGTGGCCGGGTCGGGTTCCTGTCCCGCGTGGATGGCGCGTGTTTCGAAACGTTGCTTGCCGCCCATCAGGCCCTCGCGAGTTCGGCCAGGAAGCTGCGCGTGCGTTCCACCGACGCGCGGCCGTCTGGTCCATGGGGGAAGATGGCAGCCTGGAAGTCGGTGGCGCCAGCGTCTGCGAAACGCTGGATGCCCGCTTCCAAGGCCTTCTCGTCGCCTGCGATGGCGATCTCCGCAGGGCCGGAGACACCCTCGAGGTCGAGCATCGCCTTGTAGGATGGGAGCTGTCCGTACATCGCGAAGCGTTCGCCTGCCCCCGCTCGTGCGCCCTCCGGGTCGTCCGTCAGGCAGATCGGAATGCCGGTCACGATGCGCGGCGGCGGACGGCCGGCTGCCTCGGCGGCTTTCCGCACGCCGGGGCCGACTTCCCGAGCGATCGTCTGCGGCCCGGTCATCCAGGTGATCGTCCCGTCGCAGAGCGAGCCCGCAACTCGCCGCATCAACGGGCCGAGTGCTCCGATCAAGAGGGGCGGGGGAGACTCGCCGGGCACGTCGACGCTTCCCTGGACCCGGTAGGTTTCTCCCGAAAAGTCCGCCGTCCCGGTTTCGAAGATCTGCTTCACGATCGTCACGTACTCACGCATGTGGCGCGCGGGCTTGTCGTAGGAGAGGCCCAACATGTTCTCGATCACGACACGGTGGCTGGGACCGAGACCCAATACGAACCGCCCCCGAGTAGCAACCTGGGTGGTGAGCGCCTGCTGCGCCATGTAGAGCGGGTGGCGGGAAAAACTCGGCACCACCGCGGTTCCGATCTCGATCGTGGAGGTTTCCCGGCCTGCGAGGGCGCAGAGCGTCATCGCGTCCCCGCCGAAGATGTTCGGAACCCAGACGCTGGGGAAACCAGCCGCTTCGGCCTCTTGCACCTGGGCGAGGAGGGTGTCGAGTTCCTGCCGTCCGAGCATCAGCCCGAGGCCAATCTGGATGTTCTTCATGCTGCCTCTCTCGGTCTCTGGGTTCCGCCAACCCGCTCGCGTTCCGACACGCAGGGTCCGGTGCGGTTCACCAGTAGCTCGCGGTGACTTCGACCGGTCCGCTGACACGCGCGCGGCAGGCGAGGCGCCGCCGCGGTTCCGCTCGGTTGGCACGCATCACGCGTGTCTCACCCGGGGTCCGGGTCGACACGTTTTGCGCGCCGCCGAGGAGTTCGACGGTGCAGCGCCCGCAGAGTCCATCTGCGCCACAGGCGCTCGCCATGGGCAATCCCGCGGCGCGGGCGGCTTCGAGCAGCGTGGTGCCCGGGGCGACGCTCAGGCGACGCCCCGACGGGTGGAAGCGCACCTCGACGGCCATGGGCGCATCATAGCAAGCGACGCTTGGAGCCCGATGAAGCCATGGTTTATGCTCCGCCAATGCCCACAGCGGCGATTCTCATCATCGGCAACGAGATCCTTTCGGGCAAGGTGACCGATGAGAACTCGCCCTACCTCTGCCGCGAGTTGCGCGGACTCGGCGTGGACGTCGAGCGGATCCTGACGATTCCCGACGACGTGCAGGGCATTGCCTCGGAGGTGAAGGCGATGAGCGACGCGCACGACTTCGTCTTCACCGCCGGAGGGATCGGTCCGACCCACGACGACCTCACAATCGAAGGCATTGCCGCAGGTTTCGGCGTTTCCGTCGAACACAGCGATTCGATCGAAGACCGTATCCGCCGGGCGACCAACAAGGAACCCAACGAGACACTGCTCCGCATGGCGCGGGTTCCGGCGGGTGCGCAGCTTCTCGACTCGGGCGATCTCTGGTTTCCGCTCGTGGTGGTTCGCAACGTCTACATCTTTCCGGGAGTTCCGGAACTACTGCGCAAGAAGTTCGAGTCTTCCCGCGAGCGCTTTCGCGGTGTCCCGTTCGTCCTGAAGAAGGTCTTCGTGCGCAAGCGCGAGAGCGATATTGCGCCGATGTTGAACGAACTGCTCCAGGAATTTCCCGACCTGCATCTCGGTTCCTATCCGCGGATCGGGCAGGAGTCTTTTCACGTGATGTTGACGCTCGAGTCGCGAGATGCCGGTTACGTGCAGGACGCGCTCGAAAGCCTGCTTCGGCGCTTGCCCGACGAAGCGATTCATCGGGTCGAGTAGCTGGACCCGGCGCTCCAGGATCCCACGGCCCGCGCCCTTTCCTACGTGCACCCCGCGTGGATGACGGCAGGGCTCGCGTTGGCTGCGCTCGCGTTTCGGGCGGGAGTCCGCTTGCGGCGTTCGCGTTTGCGTCGGCTTCCACGCACGCCCGAACTTCGAGCGGGGCACTTGCGCTTCGCGAAACCTGCGGTCGCGATGGTTCTCGTGGGGTTCGTCGCCGGGCCGATATCGTGGGTCTGGTTCCGGGGAGGGGAGCTTTTCGGCACCTTTCACGGTTTCGTCGGCCTCGCGGTGGCGTGTCTTTTCGGGGCGGCTGCCCTGGTGGGCCGGCGTATCGAAACGCGCCGCTCCCGTGCCCATGACCTGCACGCCCTCCTCGGCGGCCTGGCGATCCTCTTCGCGGCCCTCGCCGCGGTGGCCGGGTTCGTCCTGCTCCCCTAGCGCAACGTGCTGCGCGGTGCGTTCTAGGGCAGGGGCGGGAGGACGTCGACGCCCCGCTGGCGCAGCCAGTGATCGGCGAGCACGAGGCACACCATGGCTTCGACCATGGGAACGGCCCGGGGTAGGACGCAGGGATCGTGACGCCCGCGCGCCTCGAGGGTCGCGGCCTCGCCGCTGGTGGTGACGGTGTCCTGGGCCTGGGCGATCGTGGCGGTGGGTTTGAAGGCGACGCGCAGGGTGATGTCTTCCCCGTTGCTGATGCCGCCCTGGACGCCGCCCGAGCGGTTGGCCGCCGTGCGGGGCCGCCCGTCTTCTCCCGGGATGAACGGGTCGTTGTGCTCGATTCCCGTCATGTGGGTCCCCGCCAGCCCGCTCCCGATCTCGAATGCCTTCGTGGCCGGCAGCGACATCAGCCCCGAGGCGAGGCTGGCTTCGAGCTTGTCGAAAACCGGGGCGCCGAGTCCGGGGGGGACGTTGCGCGCGACGCACTCGACCACGCCGCCGAGGGAGTCGCCCCGGTCCCGGGCGGCTTCGATCGCCCGCGCCATTTCTTCGGCGATGCCGGGGTCGGGACAGCGCACCGGGTTTGCCTCGACGGCTTCGAGGTTCACGGCGCCCGGATCGAGCTTGGCTTCGACGGTGTGGACGCGGCGGACCCAGGCGAGGACTTCGATGCCCGAGACCTCGCGCAACAGCTTTCGCGCGATTGCGCCCGCCGCGACGCGGCCGATGGTTTCGCGCGCGCTGGCGCGACCGCCGCCCTGCCAGTTGCGGATGCCAAACTTGGCTTCGGTGGTGTAGTCCGCGTGAGAGGGGCGGTAGACGTCCTTCATGTGCTCGTAGGCCGACGGCCGAGCGTCCTCGTTGCGAACGAGGAGGGCGATCGGAGAGCCGACGGTGCGTCCTTCGAAGACACCCGAAAGGATCTCGACGCGGTCGGCCTCCTGGCGCGGCGTCGTCAACCGGCTCTGGCCCGGCCGCCTGCGGTCGAGATCGTGCTGGATTTCCTCGGCCGAAAGCGAGAGCCGCGGCGGGCAGCCGTCCACCACGACACCGACACCGCCTCCGTGGCTCTCACCGAAGGTCGAGATCTGGAAAACCTGCCCGAACCGGCTGCTCATGGCGGGGAAAGATACAACAGGCCGCCCCGCGCCTCTGCTGGGCGCCAGCGCCGGCTTGCCCGGGGGGCGCCCGGTCAGGCTTTCAGCAGGACGTAGGTGGCTCCGACGCCGCCGTCTCCGTTGGTCGCGCTCGAAAAGGCGAGCACGCTTCGCCCGACCGCGGGTTCGCCGAGCCAGCCGACCAGCGCTTGCTTCAGCACCGGTCCGCCGGGGGAGCGGTTGCCACGGCCATGGATCACCAGGACACAGCGGCCCCCCTGACGGCGGGTTTCGAGCAGCGTGTCGTGCACCCGGCGGCGCGCCGAGGCCTCGTCGAAGCCGTGCAGGTCGAGCCGCGCGTCCGGGGGAAACTCCCCGTTGCGGAGCTTGCGGAGCAGACCGTGGTCGACGCCCGGCCCGAGACCCTCCACGTGGTCGCCGAGGCTTTCGACCTCGAAGCTCACTGCCTCACCCGGCGCGTCGGCAGGTGTTCGTCGTCGGCGTCGGATCGTGCGCGGTCGCACGACCTTGTCACGGTCCTCGAGCGGGCGTGCATCCGCCATGGCCTTCTCGAAGTTCGAGCCGTCTTCGCCGCTTCCCGTCACCCTTTGCCCGTCCCGTCCGGCGGCGCCGAGAGGAGCCGCAACGCCTTTCGCGTGAGTCGGCCCTGGGGGAGTTCTTCGATGCCCTCCGGCGAAAGCCAGCGATGCTCCTGGAACCCCGACAGCCGAACCCGTCCCCGGGGAGTGTCGCACCGGAAGACGTGGAGGCGCAAACGGCGGTGGGTGAAGGCGTGGTCCACGATTCCGATGTGTTCGGCGCCCGGGACCGTGAGTCCGACCCGCTCGGTGAGCGCCCGGAGCAGGGCGGCTCGGGGCGCCGCGTTCCGCGCGATCACGTTGCCCGGGAGTTCCCACAGGCCGCTGAGCAGGCCCTCCCCCCGCCGTACGGCCAGGACACGCCCGCGGCGCAACAGCCAACCGGCCACCGCTGTGACTCTTTGCGGTGCCGCCGCGCGGGCGCGGACCGGGAAGGCTTCCGGGTTGCCGGACTGTCGGGCCGCACAGCGCCGGCGCAAGGGGCAGGCGGGACAGTCTGGTTGTCTCGGCGTGCAGGTGGTGGCGCCGAGTTCCATGAGTGCCTGATTCAGGTCGCCCGGGTCCTTGCCCCGAGCGAGGGCCGCGGCTTCTTCCCAGAGGCGGCGCTGGGTTCCCGGTGCCTTCAGTTCTTCTCGGATCCCGTGGAGACGCGTGAGGACACGTTCGACGTTCCCGTCGACGATGGGTTCAGGGCGGTCGAAGGCGATCGAGGCGACCGCCCCCGCCGTATAACGACCGATGCCCGGGAGTTCCCGGAGCGCCTCGGGCGAGTCGGGCAGCGCGCCGTCGTGCCGGTCGCGAACCAGGCGGGCCGCGCGCTGGAGATTGCGCGCGCGGGAGTAGTACCCGAGCCCTGCCCAAAGACCGAGCACGTCGTCTGTCGGGGCGTCCGCGAGCGCTTCGATATCGGGAAAGCGCGCCAGGAACTTCTCGTAGTAGGGGATCACGGTTTCGACGCGCGTCTGCTGGAGCATCGTTTCCGACACCCAGATCGCGTAGGGGTCGTCGGTGCGGCGCCAGGGGAGGTCTCGCCGGTTTGCCCGGTACCAGTCGATCAAAATACGCCGGGTGGTCTTCACAGGAGGACCGGGAGACGTCGCTCCACGCGAATCTCGCGTGCGGTGATGCGCGCGCCGAGGGCAAAGACTTCGACGCCGCCCTGTGCAGCGCGGCGCAACGCAGCGGCGTAGGCGGGGTCGATCGCTTCCGCCGCCTCGACGCGGTCGCAGTCTGCGCGTTGGACGAGGTAGACGAGCGCGGCACGGGCCCCCTCCTGGTGCAGGCGCAGCAGGGTTTCGAGGTGCTTGCGCCCGCGTGCCGTCACGCTGTCGGGAAAGCGTGCCGTGTCTCCATCGGCCATGGAGACGCTCTTCACCTCGACCCAGGCGTCGCGGGGATCGTCGGAGTGGCCGCTCAAGCGGAAGTCGAGACGCGAGCCCGGACAGGCGACGACTTCGCGCTCGTGCACCGCGTAGCCGGAAAGTTCCGCGAGCGCTCCCGCCGAGAGCGCCCGGGCCGCCACGTCGTTGGCGCGCCCGGGATGCACCCCCACCCAGATCCGCCCGTTCCGGATCATCTCGAGGGTATGGCGGAGTTTCCGTTTCGGGTTGTCGCTGGTGGAGCAGCGCACGCGAACCCCGGGGCGCGCGGTGCCCCGCAGGCTCCCGGGGTCCGGGCAGTGGACGGTGAGCTTCTCCCCGGTGTCGGTCTCGACGTCGGCCAGGAACCGCTTGTAGCGCCGCAGGAGCCGGCCGCCCAGGTCGGCGCGGACACGGATGCCGAACGGCTTCAGGGAGTGAGCCGCGCCTCGACGTTCTCGCGCACCCATTTTGCGTCCCACCACTCGAGGGGATCCACGTAGGTGTGGCCGACGAGTACGGCGAAGTGCAGGTGGTCACCGCCGGCGAGTCCCGTGGCGCCGGAGAGTCCCAGGGTCTGTCCCTGCTCTACCGGGTCGCCTGCCGAGACGTCCACACGGGAAAGGTGGCCGTACAGCGTCGTGACGCCGAGGCCGTGATCCACCAGCACGCAGTTTCCGTAGATGCCCAGCGGCCCGGCGTAGAGAACCCGTCCGCTCGCGGCCGCCGTGATGGGGGCGGCCCGGGTCGAGGCGAGGTCGTAGCCGTAGTGGGTCGCTTGGGAGTTGGGTTTTCCCGAGACGAAGTACGTGCGTTCTTCGGCGAAGCGGCTCGTGACCTGGGAGTTCTCGAGTTGCTCGAAGGCGCCGTCCCAGAGCTTCTCGGGGGCGCTGTCCGAGACGATCTCGCGGATGCGTTCCTCGTTCTGTGCCCTGAGATCCGTGTTGATGATCTTGAACGCGGCCGACGGGTCCGGTGCGTCGATGCCCTCGACCGCGGCGAGGTCCGGAACCGTGAGTTCGAGAAAACTCGCGGGCAGGGTCACGTTCGCCGCGGGGAGCCCGCGCTCCTTGACGACGACCGGCCAGCGCGCGCGGGTCACGTTGCCCGCCCGGTCCTCGGCGAGGACGCGGACGTCCGGGTTCGGCGGAGCATGCACCGGCACCGCGTAGACGACAGCGCGCCAGTCGCCGACCGGATAGCTCGGGAAGAGGGTCTCTCCAACGAGGACTCCGTCGCGGACGGTTTCCTCGGAAAGGCGGTAGAGCACGGCGGCCGCGCCGCCTCGCTTGATGTAGGTCAGTCCGGTGGCGATGGAGACGTGGGGCGGGACCCGGTCGATGGTGAGCGGGATGTCCCACTGTGTCTCGTTGCCGAGGAGTCCGTCGTTCCACGACCAGTCGCGAACCGAGACCCGCAGGAAGGCATCGCTCACCCCGCGCGGCAGCGTATCCGGCGGTATCGCGACTTCGATCGTCTCGGGTGCCTCGCCGCGGAGCGCACCCGACATCAGGCCCCCGGGGTAGGTCTCCGAAGCGAGGGGGATCTCCCCGCCGGCGTGGGCGAGGACGACATCGACGGACCGCAGGCCGGTCCCGGCGTCGGAGAGCTCGAGGGGCACGGAGCCGCCGTCGGCGCCGAACACGATTTCCTCGGGCCCCGTGACGGTAGGCGCGGTGCCCTCGAAACGCAGCCACGCAAAGACCCCGCCACCGCACAGCAGCAGCAGGAGAAGAACGAAGAGCCACCCCCGAGTGCTCACGACGCCCCCTTCCACCGGCTTCCGCCGGGACGCGGAGTCTACCCCACCCGCATTGATGCCGCGGCTACTGGGCGCGGTCCCCACCCGCATTGACGCCGCGGCCGCCGGGTGCGATCCCCGGCCGCATTGACGCCGCGGCCACTGGGCGCGATCCTCGCGCACTTTCCAGACGAGGGCACCGGGGGCGCTTCTTGCGGCTCGTCCGCGCCGGAGGAGAACATGTCGCAGCTTCGCCGCCTCGTGTTGATGCGCCACGGCGAAACCACGGGCGAGTCCAGCATCCGGTTCCACGGCAGCACGGACGTCCCGCTCTCGGAAGAGGGATGTGCCCAGGTGGGCGCGGCAGCCCGGAGCCTGAAGGGGGAGTACTTCGACCTCGTCGTGGCCAGCGCCCTGCGGCGCTCGTGGCAGGCGGCCGCCATCGTCGCGGGAGGTGCACCCGTGCGCATCGACCACCGCTTCAACGAGATCTGCTTCGGTCGCTGGGAAGGCCTCACCCAGGAGGAAATCGCCGCCCAGGATCCGGTGTCCTACGCCGACTGGCAGGCGAAGGCGGCGGGTTTCGAATTCCCGGGCGGGGAGCCGCGCGCCGATTTCCGGGCGCGCGTCGAAGCGGGACTGGAAGCGCTGCGGGGCAGCGGTGCGGCGAGCGTGCTTGCCGTGGTGCACAAGGGCACGATCCGCACCATCGCCGAGTCGTTGCTCGGCGCCCCGCTCGAATTAGGGGAACCGCCGCTGGCGGGCGCCGTCGGCCTTTCCCACGGTGCCGACGGCAAGTGGATCCTGGGTCGCCGCAGCAGCGATCCCAGCTAGGGTCAGAGCGCCGGCGAGCCGCCGCGCGTCGTTCCGCCGACGCGCACCTGGGTCTGCCCGCGATTGGGCGGAAGGTGCACGCCCCAATCGGACAAGGGGCAGGTCTTCTGGCAGCGATGCGGCTCGGCTGCCCGGGGTTCCGGCCCCGCCTCACCGGCATCCACCGCCGCTTCCGGCGCGACGAAGGTGGCCGGGCTTGCGACTTCCAGGGTCGGCTCCGCCACGACCTTCGTGACGTTTCTTGTCGTCTTGAGGTTCTCGGCACTGGCGATTCCCAGGGTTCCCAGGATCAGCACGGCGAGACTCATTGCGGTTGTTCTCTTCATATCTTCAGCTTCTCCATGGCCCGAGGGTCGCACCACGGCACGGCCGGACCTGTGAATTGCTTCACAGGCCGAACGATTCTTTAAGTAACTGTTTTTATTACGCTTTAAGCGTCGGTGGAGTCGCGGAGGCGGGCCAGGACCGTGTAATCCTCGAGGGTGGTGGTGTCTCCGACCTGCTCCTTGCCCGAGGCGATGTCCCGGAGGAGGCGGCGCATGATCTTGCCCGAGCGGGTCTTGGGCAGCGCGTCGGTGAAATGGATGTCCGCCGGCTTGGCGATTGCGCCGATCTGGCGCGCGACGTGGCTGCGCAGTTCGCCCACGAGTTCCTCCCCGGCCTGCACCCCGCTCTTCGGGGTCACGAAGGCAACGATGGCCGTGCCCGTCAGGTCGTCCGGGCGGCCGACCACGGCGCTTTCGGCCACCTTGTCGTGGGCCACGAGGGCGCTCTCGACTTCCATGGTCCCGATCCGGTGGCCCGAGACGTTCATGACGTCGTCGATACGGCCCATGATCCAGAAGTACCGATCCTTGTCTCGGTGCGCGCCGTCCCCGGCGAAGTACGTCTTGTCGTACTTGTTCCAGTAGGTTTCGCGGAAGCGCTTCGGGTCGCCCCAGATACCGCGCAGCATGCCGGGCCAGGGTTTTTCGATCACGAGGAAGCCGCCGTTCGGGGGCCTGACGGCTTCGCCGGCATCGTCCCAGACATCGGCATGGATGCCGGGGAACGGAAGCGTCGCCGAGCCGGGCTTCGTGTCCACGCCGGCGGGAAGCGGTGTGATCATGATTCCGCCGGTTTCCGTCTGCCACCAGGTGTCGACGATCGGGCAGCGCCGGCCGCCGATCACGCGGTGGTACCACATCCACGCCTCGGGATTGATCGGTTCCCCGACGCTGCCGAGGAGCCGGAGCGAGGAGAGGTCGTGCCCCTTCGGGTGTTCGTCGCCGAGTCGCACGAAGGTGCGGATGGCGGTGGGTGCGGTGTAGAAGATGGTGACGCCCCAGCGCTCGATGATGTCCCAGAAGCGGTCGGGGCCGGGGTGTGTCGGCGTTCCCTCGTACATGAGGGTCGTCGCGCCATTCGCGAGAATGCCGTAGACCACGTAGGAGTGGCCGGTGATCCAGCCGATGTCGGCGGTGCACCAGTAGGTGTCGCTGTCCTTCAGGTCGAAGATGGCTTTGGCCGTCGTGGTGACGTGGGTGAGGTAGCCCCCCGTCGTGTGCAGGATTCCCTTGGGCTTCCCCGTCGTTCCGCTGGTGTAGAGAATGAAGAGCGGGTGCTCCGAGTCGAGGCGGGCGGGCGCGCACTTTGCGCTCGCGCCCTCGATGGCGTCGTGCCACCAGAGGTCGCGTCCCTGTTTCATGGCCGTTGCCCCGCCGGTGCGCTTCACCACGATGACGCGCTCGACGCCGGGGCAGCCTTCGAGGGCCTCGTCCACCGCCGGCTTGAGCGCGTGGGCTTCCCCGCGGCGGAAGCCACCGTCGGCGGTGACAACGAGTTTCGCACCGGCGTCGTTGATCCGGCCCCGCAGCGCTTCGGCAGAGAAGCCGCCAAAGACGACGCTATGGGGCGCCCCGATGCGCGTGCACGCGAGCAGGGCGATTGCGAGCTCGGGAACCATCGGCATGTAGAGGGCGACGCGGTCGCCTTTCCGAACGCCCTGGGCCTTCAGCGTGTTGGCAAAGCGGCAGACCTCGCGGTGCAACTCCGCGAAGGTCAGTACCCGGGTGTCGCCGGGTTCGCCTTCCCAGATGATGGCGGCCTTGTTGCGCCGCCAAGCGTGCTCGCCTTCCAGATGGCGGTCGAGGCAGTTGTAGGAGACGTTGAGGCGCCCCCCGACGAACCACTTGGCGAAGGGCGGTTTCCACTGGAGGGTTTTCTTCCAGGGCGCGAACCAGCTGACGTTTTCTCGCGCCATCTTGGCCCAGAAGCGTTCGGGACTCCGCGTGCCGAGCTTGCGGTGCTCGGCGACTTGCTTCCGGCTCCAGTTGGCTTGTTTGGCGAATTCCCGGCTCGCCTTGAAGACGCGCTTTTCCTTGAGCAGCGATTTGATGTCGGCCATGTTGCTCCGCAGGCGCTCATCGACGAGCGCAGCCAGCGTTTCGGGTTTCAGCGCTCGGAGACGAGCGCTTCCAGTTCGTCCGGCTCCTTGGGCAGCGCGGCGTTGAGGTTCTCGTGGCCGTCCTTTGTGACGACCACGTCGTCCTCGATGCGAACGCCGATGCCCCGGAAACGGCTGACCGCATCCGGAGCGGAGTCGGAGACGTAGAGTCCGGGTTCGACGGTGAAGACCATGCCGGGTTCGAGGGGGCGTGCTTCGCCTTCCAGCCGGTAGGAACCCACGTCGTGCACGTCGAGACCGAGCCAGTGGCTGGTGTTATGCATGTAGTACGCCTTGTAGTCCTCGCCCGCAACGTGTTCGTCCACGTGCCCGGCGAGGAGTCCCAGGTCGATGAGCCCTTCGACGAGCCGCCGGATGGCCGCGTCGTGGACCTGGGGCAGGGTGTTTCCGGGGCGGCACTGTTCGAGTGCGGCGAGCTGCGCCGCGAGTACTACTTCGTAGAGGTCCCGCCCCGGCCCGGTAAAGCGCCCGCCCACTGGGTAGGTGCGGGTGACGTCGGATGCGTAGCCCTCGAGTTCGCAGCCGGCGTCGACGAGCACGAGGCTTTCTTCCTGGAGTTTCTGGTCGTTGGTGACGTAGTGCAGCACGGTGGCGTTGCTGCCGCTGCCGACGATCGTCGTGTAGGCCGGTCCCCGGCTGCCCCGGCGTCGGAAGGTGTACTCGAGTGCGGCCTGCAACTCGTACTCGTAGTGTCCCGGCTGGGCCCGGCGCGCGGCTTCGGAATGGGCTTCCGCGGTGATGGCCGCGCCGCGGCGCAGGATGTCGAGTTCTTCGGGGCTCTTGAACAAGCGGAGTTCGTGAACGATCTGCCGCGGGTCGAAGATCGCGGCGGGCGGCTCGGTCCCCTGACGCGAGCGGCGTCGCAGTTCCTCGACGGTCTCGGTGATGCAGGCATCGATCTCCGGGTTGCGCCCCAGCACGTGGTGGATGCGGTCGACCTTGCCGACGAGGTTGCGCAGGTGGCCCGGAAACTCGGCGCGCGGATGTGCGGCGTCGGCCGCGTGGTTCTGGACGGCCCCCTCGACGCCGGGGCGATAGCCCGTCCAGGTTTCCGCCGCCGGATCCCGGGGATCGACGTACAGCGTGTATTCCGGGCCGCCGTCGGTCCGGAGCAGGGCGACCGCGTTGGGGTGGTCGAAGCCCGTCAGGTACCAGAAGTCGCTTTCCTGTCGAAACGGGAACTCTGTGTCGTTCGAGCGCGGGACCAGGTTCGATCCGAGGAAGATGGCGACGGCGCCCTCGCCCATGGCGTCCCGGACCTTCTGTCGGCGTTCCGCAAACATCGCGGCGATCTTACTACGGAACCCGCGGCAGACGAAGGGGAGTGGCGCGTGGTGCCGGAAGCGCGCTAGCGAACGGTCGCGCAGACGACCCGGATGCCGGCGCAGTAGGTGGCGCAGACCCGGTCGCCGGTCCGCACCCCGGTGTAGTACAGGCCGTCTGCTTCGAGCTTGGGGAACTGGCGGGTGCGGACGGCGCCGTTCGCTGTCACGCGGTGGATTTGTCCGCTCCACTGGGTCACCACGGCCCCCGCGTCGGCGCCGGGTTTCACGTCCTGGGCGAAGTCGAAGCCGACGGCGAAGTTCGCGTCGAGCACGACGGGGCCGCCGGGGCGAACGAGCTCGAGTCTCGAACCCACGCGCTCGGCCCGGAAGAGTCCCGTGCCGCGCCGGTCGGCGACGAACTGGATCTCGGGCGTCTCGATGCGGCGGCGCGGCGTTCCATCGGGGCCGAGGACGAACGCCTCGTTCCGGGGTGTGCCGTCTGCCCGCTCGGGCAGGAGATCCGCTGTGATCCAGTAGTCGCCGGTCGCCGTGTCCAGTGCCGGGGTCTTGGGTGCCGCGAGGTAGCCGGCTTGCGCCGGGAGCGCGTGCTCCGCGATGCGGGTGCCTTCGGGCGACACGACCAGGAGCGAACCCTGTCCGGGCGGCCCCGGCCCGTTGGGGGCGTAGCGGGTGACCAGGAGGGAGTCTCCGGGGCCAGGTGCGATTTCGTTCAGTCCGAGACCGAGCGCGGGGAAGCGCTGCACCGCCCCGGTCTCGGGATCGACGGCTCCCATCGCCTCGTAGAAGGTGGTGAAGTAGACGCGACCGTTCGGGTGGGCGTAGACGTCCCAGACTCCCGAGCGCGCTCCGGCGGCGGTCACGTCCAACGCGGGGAGCATCCGCTCCCGGCGCAGATCGAACCGCCCGATGCGCTGGGGGCCCGGGGTGGCCAGGTCGCCCAGGGGGTCGCCGTCGTGGGCGCGCATGGCCGACCAGAAGGCCGCCTGTCCGAAGTAGAGCACGCCGTCCCGGGCGTCGCCGTACCAGGCACAGTAGTCCTCGGCCTGGCTGGGGGAGGATGCTGTAACGACCCGCGCTTGTGCGGGGGGCCCCGGATCGCCAGCGCACCCGGCCGCCAACGCGCCTACTGCCAGGGTGGCAGCCCACCTGCCGCATTTCACGGCAGCCCCGGAACGCCGCCGGTTCGCTCGGGATCTTAGTTTTGTCGGGGACTTGCGGTACCGCCCCGGCAGAGGGTCCCGGTGCCGGGCGGGTCTCTCCGCCGCTTTAGTTGGCACCTGGGCTGCTAGCCCCTGCGCGGTCTCCGAAGAAAGCCGCCGAAATCCAAGGGGTTGGAAGGCAAGGGGGGCGGCAAAACCCTTGGCACGCTTCATGCTTTTGAATCCGGGTAGCGTACTGAAGTGGTCGGGCGTTTCGTAAGCGGGCGCGCACGGAGCGATCGACCCATCTCTCGGAGGGAAATCGGGCGCCAACAGGCGCGCTTTCCCCCAAAAGAATGGCACCCCGCCTGCTCGGTTTCTCGCCGAGAGGTCAGACGCTAGGGCCCCCGGCCGGAAATACCGGCCCGGGGGCTTCTTGGTTTCAGGGCTCGGCCTTCCCGGGATTGCGCCGTCCCCCCCGCCGTCGTCGCTTGGGCGGATCGCTCTCCGGCTCGGTGTCCAGCGAGGCGCGGATGACTTCGGCGCCGAACTCGCGGCGGAACCAGCTCTTCAATTCGGGCAGATCCTCGAGATCTGCGTCGGCCAGGGGGTCTCGCCACGCCACCGCCTCGAGGACTGCGTTCGGGGCGAGCACTCCCGGATCCATTGCCAGGTCTTTCGCCCGTCCGGTGCGCCAGACCTTGAGGGAAGCGAGTCTTCGCTCCGCTTGGCGGTCCATGCGCCGCCGTCCCCCGCCCAGCTTGGGGATCGGGCCGTGGTCGTGTTTCCGCCCGGTCCGAATCGCGGCCATGATGTCGCGGCCCATCCGCCGGATGAGCAGCTCGGTGATGCCCTTGATTTCCCCGAGTTCGGCAAGCTTGGTGGGCTTGCGTTCGGCGATGTCCAGCAGGGTGCGGTTGCCCAGTACCTTGAAAGGCGGCCGGTCGAGATCGCGTGCGCGGGCATCGCGGGCGAGGTAGAGCTCGCGGAGGATCGACAAGCCCTTGGGGTCGAGGCGCCGTGCCCCCTTGATTCGCAGGTAACCCAGCTCGTCGAACTCCCGCTCTGGCCACTGACGCGCGCAGAGGGTGGCGAATTCTTCCCGCGCCCAGCGCAATCGCTTCGCCTCGCGGAGTTCCTTGGTGAGTTTCTCCGCCAGTTCGATGAGATAGACGACGTCGGCCGCGGCGTAGTGCAGCTGCCGTTCGGTCAGCGGGCGCCGGGACCAGTCGGAGCGTTGCTCGTCCTTGGGAAGGTTCACGCCGAAGTGGCGCTCGGCCAGGCTGGCGAGTCCGACCGAGGGATATCCGAGCAGCTGGGCACTTACCATGGTGTCGAACAGGTTCGCGAAGGTGAAACCGCAGTCGCGGGTCAGTACGAAGAGGTCGTACTCGGCGGCGTGGAAGATCTTGGTGATATCGGGCGAGGCGAACACGGGACCCAACGGCGCGAGTTCCGAAGGGCCGCCCAGCGCCAGCGGGTCGAGCAGGTACACGTGCCGTCGCGTTGCAATCTGAACGAGACAGGTCTTGTCGAAGTAGTGGTAGAAGCTGTCGGCCTCGGTATCGATCGCAACGATCTTGGCTGACAGGAGCTCTTCGACGACGGCGTCGAGGCCAGCCCTCGTTTCGATGATTTCGAAATCCGCCACTTTACGGGCCTTTATGGCTCTGCCCCCCCACAAGCGGGACCGCCTGGTAGGTAAACACGGTTTTGATTTCGTTCGGGGGGCCAACAGCGCCGAGGGAGGGAGTCGAGGCGGCGCCGAGGTGGATCCTAGCCGAGGCGCGGCACCCTGGGAAGCATTCCCCGCGGGGAATTAAAAAGAAGCATTTCCTGTCGGCTGCCGGGTGGCCGATACTCCCGGCGTGCCGAAGGCAGGAGTGGGGTTCTCGAGCGCGGAACGGGCGGCCCAGGCCGGGGCCGAGGCGGCCGAGCGCGCCCTGGCGACGGCTGGTGCGGCCGACGCGGCCCTGCTCTTCGCCGGGCCGGGTTACGGGGATGACGTCCCGCTGGCGCTCGACGCCGCGGCTGCGGCTCTCGGGACCGACTTGATTGTCGGCGCCAGTGCCCACGGCATCCTCGCCAACGGCTCGGACTGCGAAGGTCGACCGGCGGTCGGGGTACTGGCCCTCGGCGGGCTCGAGGTCGTGCCTTTCCTGCTCACCGATACGGCCGGCGACGAAGCGGGGGCCTGCGAGGAGATCCGCCTGCGGCTCGGGAGGCCCGCGGAGCCCGAGGACCTCGTCGTGCTGTTCCCGGACCCAGGGAATTTCGACGCCACGGCCTTCCTTCCCGAAATGGAGCGGGTGCTGGGCCCGGCCCAGGTCGTCGGGGCCGGTGCCGGGGATCCGGCCGGGGCCGTGCCGCTCCAGTGGTGCGGACGCAGCGTGGCCTCGGGCGGTCTGGCAGGAGCCGTGATCCGGGGGGCGCGGCCGGCCCGGGTCGGAGTGACCCAGGCTTGTCGGCCCGTGACGGAACTCCTCACCGTGAGCCGCGCACGCGGCCACTGGATTCTCGAACTCGATGGCCGCCCGGCGCTCGAGGTCTACCGGGAAGTTGCGGGAGGCCGCCTCGCCGAGGATCTGGGCCGAGCAGCGGCCTTCCTGCTCGCAGGGGTGCCTGTGGACGGGAGCGACTTGAGTCCCGGCAACTACCTGGTTCGCCACGTGGTCGGGTTCGAAGAAAATGCGAATGCGTTCGCACTCCCGATGGGTTTGAAGGCGGGGGACTCGCTGGCGTTGGTGTTTCGTGACGCCGCGTCGGCGCGCGAGGACCTGAAGGCGATGCTCGCACCGTTTTCGGGTGGGGGTTCGGCCGCGGGTCTCTACTTCGATTGCTGCGCCCGCGGCGAGTCGTTCTTCGGTGTCCCCGGTCTCGAAGCCGCTTACCTGGAACAGGCGCTCGGCACCTTGCCCTTGCTCGGAATGTTCGGTTCGTGTGAGATCGGGCCGGTCGGTGGGGCAGCCGAACTCCTGACCTACACCGGCGTCCTGGCGCTTCTGGAGGGCTGACCCGAGGTGAAAATCTGGATCGACGGCGAGATTGTGGGGGAGGGGGAGGCCCGCATCCCCGTGACCGACCACGGGCTGCTGTACGGGGACGGCCTGTTCGAGGGCATCCGCGTGTATGGCGGGCGGGTGTTCCGCCTCGACGACCACCTGGCCCGCCTGCAGGCCGGGGCCCGGGCCATCGGCCTGGTGCTGCCCTTCGAACCGGCCCGCATTCGGGCGATCGTTCTCGAGACCGTGGCGGCCTATGGGGAACCGGAGGCCTACGTGAGGCTGCTCGTCACGCGCGGGGAAGGGGCCCTGGGCGTCGATCCCACGACGTGTGAGAACCCCCGGCTCGTCTGCCTGGTGGCCGGAATCCGCCTCTATCCCGAGGAGAAGTTGCGCCAGGGGATCGACCTGGTCACATCGAGCCTGCGCCGGCCGCCGCCCGACGTCCTCGACCCGCGAGTCAAGAGTCTCAATTACCTGAACAACGTTCTTGCCAAGCAGGAGGCCCGGCGCCAGGGTGCCGACGAAGCCCTGCTGCTGAACACCGAGGGTCGGGTCGCCGAAGCCGCCGTGGCGAACGTCTTCTGCGCCCACTACGGCGAGATCGCGACGCCGCCGGTTTCCGAGGGCGTGCTGGATGGGATCACCCGTCGGACACTGCTCGAGCTCGCGGGCACTCTCGGGATTCCCGCGACCGAGCGGTGCCTCACCCGCTTCGATCTCTTCGCTGCAGACGAGGTGTTCCTGACCGGGAGCGGCGCGGGCATCGTTCCGGTGCGAACCCTCGATGGCCGGGTCCTGGGGAGCGGTCGCCCGGGTCCGCTCTGGGAGAAGCTCCGCCGCGCCTTTCTCGGCGCGGCGCCCTCCCTGGGAGTCCCGGCTCTGAGCTAGCGTGGGGCCATGAAGTGGTCCCACGCCTTCATCCCCACGCTGCGGGAGGATCCCGCCGACGCGGAGGCGTTGAGCCACAAGCTCCTGGTCCGCGCCGGGTTCATCCGCCAGGTGACGGCCGGGGTGTACGCGATCCTGCCGTTGGGACGGCGCGTGTGCCAGAAGATCGAGGCGATCGTCCGCAAAGAGATGGATGCGATCGGCGGGCAGGAATTTCAACTGCCCTCGCTCCACCCGGCCGATCTGTGGAAGCGTTCGGGGCGCTGGGAGACGATGGGCGACGAGATGTTCCGTCTCGTGGACCGGAAGGGCGCCGACGTCGCCCTCGGCATGACCCACGAAGAGGTGTTTGCGAGCATCGCGTCCGAGCTGCGTAGTTACAAGCAGTTGCCGCAGATCTGGTACCAGGTGGATACGAAGTTTCGCGACGAGCCGCGCCCGAAGTCCGGCTTGTTGAGAACGCGTGAGTTCACCATGAAGGACTCCTACTCCCTCGATCTCGATGAGGCGGGGCTCGACCTGGCTTTTCGCCGGCATTTCGAGGCCTATCGAAAGATCTTCGGCAACTGTGGCCTCGATGCCCTGGCTGTCGAGGCGTCGTCGGGCGCGATGGGGGGCAGCGAGTCCATCGAGTTCATGGTGCCCAGCGACGCGGGAGAGGATTGGGTGGCTTCGTGCGGCGCCTGTGGTTATGCGGCGAATTTCGAGAAGGCCACCTCGGCGATCGCGCGTGTCGAGGATGCGGACGGACCCACGGAACCCGAGAAGTTCGCGACGCCCGGCCAGCGCACGATCGAAGACCTGGCGAGCTTCGAGGGCGGCGCTCCACCGGAGCGCCAGATCAAGACCCTCGTCTACGTGGTGGACGCCCAGCCCACCCTGGTACTGCTGCGCGGCGACCATTCCCTGGTGGAGCAGAAACTCGCCGACGGCGTCGGCACCACCGAACTCGCGCCGGCTTCCGACGAGCAGATCCGTGAGGCGCTGGGCGCCGGCGCCGGGAGCCTCGGTGCAGTCGGTGTGGGGGATGTGCGCGTCGTGGCCGACGAGGCGCTGCGGGGACGCCGGGACATGGTGACCGGCGCGAACGAAGACGATTTCCATCTTCGCGGCGTCGAGGTCGAACGCGACATCGCCGTCGATGCCTGGCTCGAGCTACGAGAGGTGAACGCGGGGGAACCGTGTCCCGCGTGCGAAAACCCGTTGGCGGTGCAGAAGACGATCGAGATCGGGCACATCTTCAAGCTGGGCACGCGCTACGAAGTCATGGGTGCCTCGGTTCTCGACGAGCAGGGGAAGACCCGGCCGGTCCTGATGGGCTCCTACGGAATCGGGATTCCGCGGACCATGGCCGCCGTGGTCGAGCGGCACTACGACGAGTCGGGCATCGTCTGGCCGCTCAGCGTGGCCCCCTTCGAGGTCGTGATCACCCAGTTGAACCCCAAGGACGCGGCGACGCGCGATGCCGCGGGCGCGCTCTACGATGCCCTGGTGGAGCGGGGTGTCAGCGTGGTCCTCGACGATCGCGACGAACGCCCGGGAGTGAAGTTCAAGGACGCGGACCTGGTCGGTATTCCATACCGGCTGGTCGTCGGACCCAAGGGCCTGGCGGAGGGCAAGGTCGAAATGGTACGACGGCGCGGCCAGCAGACCCGAAACATCGACCTCCAGAAGGCAGCGGATGCGGTGACCGAAATGGTACTCGAGGAGCGCGGTCGCTCGTCGCAGATCTAGCGTGACTGCCGGTCCCCTGGTCCACTTGATCGACGGCCCCGTCTGGGTCTTCCGTGCGTACTACTCGTTGCCCGAGATGCACGCGCCGGATGGAACCCCTACCAACGCGGCCTACGGGTACACGAACACGCTGCTCAAGTACCTCGCCGAGCATCAGCCCACGCACCTGGCCGTCGCCTTCGACTTCGCAATGGAGAGTTTCCGGAACGAGGAGTTTCCCGACTACAAGGCCCAGCGGGGCGAAACGCCCGACGACCTGGAGCCCCAGTGGGACCTCTGCACCGAAGCGACACGCGCCCTCGGAGTGCCGGCGCTGGAGGTGGAGGGGTACGAAGCAGATGACGTGATTGCGACGTGGACCGCGCAACTGCTGCGACGCGGAGCGAGCGTCCGCATCGTGACGACGGACAAGGACCTGGCGCAGCTCGTCCGTGAGGACGGCCGCGTCACGCTCTGGGACATGGCCCGCCAGTGTGAATGCGATGCGGACGGGGTGCGCGAGCGCTTCGGGGTGGACCCGGCGCAGATCCCCGATTACCTCGGTCTCGTGGGAGACGCGGTCGACAACCTGCCCGGAGTCCCGGGTGTGGGGGCCAAGACGGCGGCTGCCGCACTGCGCGCCTTCGGCCGCATCGAACGCGTGCCGGCTGACCCCGCGAAGTGGAGCGGTGTGCCCGTTCGCGGTGCGAAGCGAGCGGCGGGGTTGGTGGATACCCACCGGGAACGAGCGTTGCACACCCGCAGGTTGGCCACCCTGGTGCGCGACGTTCCGGGTCTGCGCGCGCTGCTGCGCGAAATGCACTGGTCGGGTGCCCACCGCGAGGAGGTGGAGACGCTGTTTGAGGACCTGGGCTGGGGTCGGATCGCCACGCGGGTACCGCGCTGGGCGGTGGGCAAAAAATGACCCAACCGGACGGGATTGACCTAGACTTCCGCAGCTTCAACTGGGAGGGATGATCGTGGAGATTACCGAGTTCCTACTTCGCTGGTTCCATTACCTGGCGGGCATCACCTGGATCGGTGTCCTCTATTACTTCAACTTCATCCAGACCCCCTTCTTCGGCACGGAACTCGGTGGCACCGCCAAGAGCGCGATGACCCGGGGCCTGCTGCCGCTCGCGCTCTGGTGGTTCCGCTGGGGCGCCATGTTCACCTTCCTGACTGGTCTTCTCATGCTCGGGCTCAAGCTCCACGCCGGCATGCTCCTCGACTCGGGCTACATGACCCGGATCCTCACAGGGGCGCTGATGGGCACGCTGATGTTCCTGAACGTGTGGCTGGTGATCTGGCCCGCCCAGAAGATTGTCATTGCCAATGCGGAGAACGTGGCGGGCGGCGGAGAGCCGAATCCGGCTGCGGCTGGGGCAGGGGGTCGGGCCGGAATGGCGTCGCGCACCAACACCCTGTTCTCGATTCCGATGCTCTTCTTCATGGCCGCAGCGAGTCACCTGCCCTCCCTCGCACAGGGAGCCGATGTCGGGCACCACGTGATGACCTACTGGACAGCGGCGATCATCATCATCGGCCTGGTCGAGATCAACGGCCTGATCGGGCCGGGTGCGGGAACCCAGAAGCCGCTCACCACGGTCTCGGGCACGATTCACGGGGGTCTGGCCCTGACCGCGGTGTTGCTGCTCGCCCAGGTGTTCCTGGTCTAGCGCTTGACCGAGTCGAGGTAGGCCGCGAGGTCTGCGATGTAGTCCTTGAGGTGGGGCAGGGCGGGCATTTGCTTCGTCGTGCGCTCCGGCGTGTAGCCCGGCGGATATTCGCCGCGGACGACCTTTGCTTCCAGGAGTTCGAGGGACGCGCCGGCGATCGCCGGTCCGAGGACTCCCGCCTCGTTGGGATCGAGCGCGTGGCAGGTCGTGCAGGCGCTGCGGTAGATCCTCTCGCCGCGTTGCACGGCGGTTTGCGGACCCCGGGTGTCCGAGCACGCCAGGGCAAGCAGGGCGATGAGTCCGATCGCGGTGTGTCGCATGGTCCGGTGCAGGTTAGCGCCTGCGCGGGTACCGTCTCCTTCCCATGAAGCGCAGCCTGACGTGGGCGAACGGTCTGACGGCGCTGCGTCTCTTCGCCGCACCGGTTCTGGTTGCCGCGATACATGCCGAACGCCCCTTGTTTGCCTCGGGGGTCTTCTTCTTCGCCGTCGGGACCGACATCGCCGACGGTTGGGTTGCCCGGCGCTTTGCGCAGGTCACGCCGTTCGGCGGGTTCATCGACCACGCCGTCGACGCGACCTTCGTGTGTGCGGGCACGGCGGCGCTGGCGGTTTCCGGTGCGCTGCCCGCAGTGCTTCCGGCGATGATCGCCGTGGCCTTCGTCCAGTACGCGGCCGATTCGGGCAACCCGGCGCGGCGGTCGCTGCGTCCGAGTGCCCTCGGACGCTGGAACGGGATCGCCTACTACGCAATCGTCGCGGTTCCGATCGTACGGGATGCGCTGGGTCTCGAATGGCCCGGTGCGGCCCTCGTCTCGGCCCTGGGCTGGTTGCTCGTCGGGACGACGGGGATTTCGATGGCCGACCGGCTCAGGCGCGTTCTGCGGTCCCGAACAGATCCCGGTTCGCCCGTTTGAGGAAGAGCAGGCCGATCGACGCGTTGAAGAAGATGAAGAAATTGTGTTGTACGAGACCGAAGGCAGTCGCCTGGGCGGGGTTTTCCGGGTAGAGGAACGACCAGAGGGTGATGGCCACGGCGCGCATGGGGGTGGGGACGGCGGCGCCGAAGAAAATCAGGGGCAGGTAGCCGAGCGTGGAGAGAAAATCCGCCGGCAGGCCGAAGAGGCGCAGTGCCAGGGTGTAGACGACGACGGCTGCGAGCAGGGCCGGTGACCGGATCAAGATGATCACCGCGTACTGCCACCACCGGGCCTGGCGGAAGGCGTGGAGGATCTGGCGGTCGCGAAGTCCGCTCCCAGCCGCGAGTGAACCGCGAAAGTACAGGATCCAGAGCGCAAAGAACGCGGCTGCGCCGAGGCTCACCCAGGGAATCAAGCCGAATTGGGGTGGCAGTGCATCGCCCTGAAGCGCGTAGCCCACGTTCGCCCAGAACAGCAGGTAATAGAACTCGCAAAACATGATGAAAAGCATGCTCGAGCCGACCTGCCAACCGGGAACGCCGTCGCGCCGATTCAGGTAGATCGCCATCACACCCTTGCCCGCCTGCTCGTTGAGGATCGAGATGATGTAGGCGCTGCCGCGGATCGGGAGGATGTCCCGGTACCGCACGCGGGTGTTGAACCAGTTGATGATTCGCCACACGACGAGTGAGTCGACGAGGAAGAAGAAGACGGAGTACGGAAGCATGAGTGCGAGCCACTGCACCCAACTCACGTTCGCGAAGACGCTTGCCAGGTAAGGAATCGCGCTCGAGCCTTCTCTCGCCGCGGCGCCGTCGATGCGGAAGTACAGGTAGGTAAAGCAGGCGAGGGTGATGATCCACGGGATCGTCCGCTTCCAGATTCCGAACCTCCGCGCTTTGCTGGTCATCGTTCGCTCTCTGGATCCATGCATCGACGCAGCATCTCATCGAGGGGGGTGAGTTCGATGCCGAGCCGTTCGCGCGCAGTGCGCGTGTCGACGGTATCTTCGTGGTCGAGAACGCCGAGCATGGGCCGAGTGATCGGCGGGTTCGCCAGGAAACGCTCGAATGCCCACGCGACGCCACAGCTCACCGCGTAGGGCAGGGGAACGACACGCGGTCCCGGCAGACCTGCGGCCGTGGCAGCCCGGGCCACGAGTTGTCGGTGGGGCAGCGACTCTGGGCCCGCGAGGTCGATGCAGACGTTGTCGAGATCTGCGCTAGCGATGCCGGCGACGATGGCTTCGACGACGTCCTCGGCATACACGGGTTGTTCGCGGCGGGTACCGCCGCGGGTCAGCCAGGCTGCCCGGGCGCGCGCGCGACGAAACAGCGCGCGCGAGGCGTAGTCGCCTTCGCCCAACACCATCGGGACGCGGAGGATGAGGGCCGGGGTCGCTGCGGAGAGCAGGATCTCCTCGGCCCGCCCCTTGGAGGCCAGGCAGGCGTTGTCCGCGTCGGGCTGCGAACCCACGATGCTGAGGTAGACGACCCTTTCCAGGCCGGCAGCCCCTGCTGCGTCGGCGAGTGCGCGTGTCGAGCGTTCGTGCGCGTCTTCGTAGCGGCTCGTGGCGTTTTCCTTCAGGATCCCCACCAGGTGCACGGCATGGGTGCAGCCTTGAAGAGCCTGGGTAAGAGTCGGTGTGTCTGCGTAGTCGAGGATCGACACGGTCGGAGGAGGGGAGAGCGCCATCGCACGGATCTGGTCAGCAGCGCGTTGCGAGCGGACGATCGCCCGGAGCGATCGCTGTCCGGAAAGGCGCCGCAGGAGTCGTTGGCCCAGGTGGCCGTTGGCCCCGGTGACGACGAGAGATCCGGTTTCCGGAGGCAAACGAACTCCTTCGGGCGCGGCGAGCATACCACGCCTTCTCATTGACTCGGGCCGCGTGCGCGGGTTCCATGTCGGCTGGCCGGCTGGGTCCGGCAACTCCAGGGGACCATCGATGCGGTCCAAGCTCGCGGCTCTTTGCACCGGTCTGTGGTTCGTCGCCTGTGCGGCGCCCGCTCCGGTGAACGACACGGAATCGAATGCCGAGGCGTGGGAGCGGCTCTACGCAAGCGGATCCCGCTGGAGCGAGGGCAACTCCGACGCGTCGGCGTTGTATTTTCGCGAGGCCCTGCTCAAGGCGCGAGCGGCGTTTCCCGCGCAGGATCCGCGCCTTGTCCGGTCGGAGCTGGCGCTCGGAGAAGCCTTGCGCCGGCAGGGCAAGGTCGATGAAGCCGAGCCGCTGCTCGTCGCTGCCCGGGACGGCGCGAGGCGTGCGTCACCGCCCCAGCCGGAACTGCTCGCCGACGTGCTCGAGAGCCTGGGTCTTCTTCGGGTGATGCAAGGCGAACTGCTCGAGGCGGAGGCCGCTTTTATCGAGTGCGCTCAGCTTCGACTCGAACACCTCGATCCGGCCGCTCCCGAGACGGCCGAAGGCATCGTTCAGCTGGCCGAAGTGCAGCGCCACCTCGGGAAGCACGACCTGGCGGAGGCCAACCTGCTCGAGGCTGCAGCGATCTACGGGGAGCACGGCAATCGCTATGCGCTGCGCGTCGCCACCATTCAGAACAATCTCGGTCTGCTGTACCAGGAAACGGGCCGGTTCGTCATTGCCGAGCGCCAGCACCGTCAGGCGATGACGGTGGCACGGCAGCTGGGCGGAGAGAATTCTCCAAATGCCGCGATCTATGCGCGGGGTCTGGCGGATCTCTATGTTCGTCAGGATAAGCTGGTCGAAGCTCGAACCCTTTACCAGGGCGCCCTCGCAGTATTCAAACGCACCCTGGGTCCCGACCACATCGAGACGCGTATGACGGAGGCACGCCTCGAGCCGGTCGACTCGCTCGCCGACTCTGGTGGTGCCCCGTGACCGCGGAGCCGGACGCGCGCGCCTGTGGGTCTTGTTCGCTGTGCTGCCGCGTCCTGCGTGTCGACGAGATCGGAAAGCTCGGCGGTGATCCGTGCATCCACCAGCGTCGAGGCGGGGGTTGCGGCATTCACGCGACCCGGCCCGGGATCTGCAGGGCCTATCGTTGTCTCTGGCTGAAGGGTGGGCTGGAAGCTGCCGACCGACCGGATCGACTCGGCGCCGTCGTCGATCTGATGAACGCAGGCGCGGGTTCCTGGCTCGCGATCCGCCAGGCCGAACCCGGAGCGTTCGAGCGTTCGGAACGACTCCGCCAGATTGCAGAAACCTTCCGGGCCTCGCTTCCCGTGCGCATCACGGATGCCGCCGACACTCTCGATGCAGATCGTCCCTACCGGGTCTTGCTGCCGGATGGCGAGGAGCACCGGGTCGGCGGGGACCGCGTCGAGATCCGGCGCGGCGGACAAGCGGTCGAAACGCGGCGCTTGCCCTGGCTCGAAAGGCAGGTGCGTCGGCTGGTGCTCGCTTTCCGGCGTTGGAAGCTCGCTCGTTTCGGGTCTCGTGCGGCGGCGTTTCGCGGTCGGTCGGACAGCTGACCGCTCTCCGGCGTGTTGCCGAGCGGGGCCGGAACCCCCGTGTTAGCCTGCGGCACGCATGCGGCGACTCCTGATTGTCTCTCTTTTGGCGTTCTCGGCTTCTGCCGCGGGGGCACAGCAGGCCCTCGAGCCCAAGCTCGAAGGGTCCGAACTGGTCGAAGCGCTCAAGGGCGGCGGCTACGTGGTGCTCATGCGCCATGCTTCGACCGAGCACGTCGCGCCCGACCGGGAGACTTTCAACCTGCGCGACTGCTCGACCCAACGCGTGCTTTCCGAGGAGGGTCGTGCCCAGGCGCGGTCGATCGGCAAAGCCTTCGCGCGCCTCGGGATTCCCGTAGGCCAGGTTCTTTCCAGTCCGTACTGCCGCTGTCTCGAGACGGGCCGCCTCGCCTTCGGCCGCGTGACCGAATCGGAGGTTCTCTCGGTGTGGGACACGCTTTCCGTCCCGGAGCGTTCCGAGCGCGGCGGAACGGTGCGCGAAATGCTCGCCACGCCTCCGCCGTCGGGAGGCAACACCGTGCTGATCACCCACACGGGAACATTGCTCTATAGCTTTGGGTTGAAGACGAGACCCGAGGGAATCGCTCACGTATTCAATACGGCCAACGGACGTGCGGAATACGTGGGCTCGCTGACCCCCGCAGACTGGTCAAGCCTCGCGGGCCTGGACTCCTAGTTCGCCCCCGGCCGCGCCAGGCCCTTCTGCTGGGCAACCTGCTGCATCTTCTTGAGCAGGGCCTCCGAGGGTTGCCCCGTCACCTTGAGGCCCTGGGACTTCTGGAACTCTCGAATCGCCTTGCGCGTTCCCCGGCCGATCACCCCGTCGATTTCACCGATCTGGTACCCGAGGTCGATCAGGGATTCCTGGGTGTCGAATTTCAACTGGATGGCGCGGCGTTCTTCCGCGTAGCCGATGAAATCTTCTCCGAAGGTGGCCGATGCGGGGAGTTGTCCCGGGCCGGTTGCCTTGGCGGGGTGGTCGGCGAGCAGACGCGCCTGGATTGCGCGGGCCAGGTCCCGATGATCCTGGGCGGAGTTCTTGCGCAGCACGTTCGAGAGGACCGACACGAGGTAGTAGAGTCGGGTCTGTCCGGCAGGCGACTCGATCATCGCAATGGAGTTCATGTAGTTGCGCTTGTTGCCGTGATACTTCTTGCAGGTAAACCCCGGTTCCGGCATGCAGCTGTAGAGCGAGCCGGACTTGAAGTAGACCGCCGACTGGCGTAGCGCGCCGGAAGAGCCGTAACGGATCCGGCGCTCGGTGATGTACATGAGCCGCTTGATTTCTAGGCTCGACCACTCGTCGACGAGTTTCCCCTGTTCCATCTTGAGCATGAACAGGGTCAGTTCCCGCGGCGTTGCGTAGCTGCTGGTCCCGGCGACGCGCTTCTTGCCCTGGCGGGTGAAGAAGCTGCCCTGGCGGAGGTACCGCAGGTCGAGACCGTTGCGCGTTACCGGGTCCTGGATGGCCGAGGCGAAGATCTTGCCCCGGGAGTTGTAGTTCGTCTCCTCGAAGAAGCGTGCCTCCTCTTCGGGAGACGGCGGGTAGGCCTTCCCGAAGTGCTTCATCAAGATCAGCTGCTTCTCGAGCATGCCGGCCGCCGAGTTGGAACTCGGAGACATCATCCAGTCGAGGTAGGTCCAGAGGGTCGCCTGGTCGCCCTGTTTGATCGGTTCCCGCCACATCCGTCCCGTCTTGGGGTCGTGCTTGAACACGGTGTGGTGGTCGTAGACGCTGTAGATGTCTGCGGTGATGATCGTCGTGCGCAGGATGCGTTCGCGCGCCTTGATGTCGTCGGGGTACATGTCGGCAAGGGCCTGGAAGATCCCGAGCGCCACCAGGATCTTGCCGACGCTGCCGGGATTCTGGCGCTGCAGACCGTTGACTTCGGCGTACCGCGGTGCGTTCAGGTCGGAGAGGTCGAGGAGCGAAACGCCGTAGCGGTCCGCGTCCGGCCCGAGCAGCCGCTTCACCGCAGCCGTGAGCTTCGGGTCGGGCGGCGGGAGTTCCAGGTTCCGGTGGTTCAGCAGCCGGAGCTGGACGTCCTTCATCGGCAGCAACTCGCCGGGCGGGCGCTTCTTGCCCTTGGCCTTGCCGGTCTGGACCAGACGCTGGGCTTCGAGTCGGTAGATCCCGGTGTGCTCGTAGCCGTCGAGGGGGTAGGCGAAGGCCACGGGGGCAATCGGGATCAGCAATGCGGCGACGCAGGCCAGCCGGAAAAGCGAGGGGCGCATCGGAACCTCCGGAGAGTTGGGGCCGGATTGTATCAGCCGCGATCCCGCGGCAGGGACGGTTCCGTCGTGGAGCGCTGGCCGCCGGCGCAACTTTTGTTCCTGCGCCGGGTTGGAGGCAAGGGGAAAACCCAGCCCCGTACTGCGGGAAGGAGGACGGTTTTGAGCGTGTTCGAGCATGTGACCCGGTCGGGACGGGCCGCGTTCCCGGGACTCCTGGCGGTGCTCGTGCTCTTCAGCGGTTGCAGCGCGAAGCGCCCTGTCCTCTACCCCAACGAGACGCTCAACCACGTCGGCTGGGAGGCAGCGCAGCGCGATGTCGACGAGTGCCTGGCGTTTGCGGAAGCCTACGGCGTCTCGGGTCACCCCGCGGCGCGGACGGCCGGGTCCACCGCGGCCGGCGGGGCCGTCGGCGGCGCCGTTGGTGCTGCGGGCGGGGCTGTTTGGGGCGACCCGGGTCGGCGTGCCGGGGTCGGAGCGGCGGCCGGGGCCACGGCCGGCTTCTTCCGCGGCTTGTTCCGCTGGCGCGATCCCGATCCGATCGAGGCGCGGTTCGTCGGCGTATGTCTGGCCCAGCAGGGCTACCGGGTCATCGGGTGGCGCTAGGAGCCACGGTTTCCAGGAACGCCCCGATCCGTTCGAAGTAGGGGGGGCCGCCCACCTGTATCGTGTCGTCATGGCCGGCGCCGCGGAGCGTCTCGAAAACCTTGGGTTCCGGTGCGGCGTCGAAGAGCCGCCGGCCCAGCGTGTAGGGCACGATCCGGTCGTCGTCGCCGTGGAAGAAAAGCAGCGGAGCCCGTACCCGCGCAATTTTCTCGACGGACGGATAGCCTCCGCGAGTGAAGTAACGGGCCACCGGAGTGAAGTGCCGAGATGCCACGTCTGGCAGGGAACTGAACGTGCTCTCGAGAATCACACCTCCGAGCGGCCGGTCTTGCGCCAGGTCGACTGCGACGGCGCCACCGAGGGAACGCCCGAAGACGACCACGCGCTGCTCGTCGAACGCGAGAGGTCCCGTCAGGTAGTCGAGTCCGGCCCGCGCGTCCGCGGCCAGTCCAGCTTCGCTCGGGTTTCCTGCGCTGAATCCGTAGCCGCGGTAGTCGACCAGCAGCACATCGATGCCCAACCCGCGCAGGGCGTCGGCATTCGGCAGCCGGTGTGCGGCGTTCCCCGAGTTCCCGTGGAGGAAGAGCAGGGCTCGCGTCGCAGCCGGCGCGCGGAGGTGGTACGCGTGGAGGCGCACGCCGTCTTCGGTCACGAGCCGGACCTCTTCGGCGTCGATCCCAAATCGCTCGGGTGCGCGCGTGATCCCGGCCGTCGGGTGATAGAGCATGGCGTCGACCAGGGATTGCCGCATTCCGATTCCAGCCGCGAGGATCGCGCTTCCGGCGACCAGCACCAGGGGCCACCGTTTCACGCGTTGCGACTCCGGCGTGTGAAGCAGGCGGCGCCGGCAAAGCCGAGACACCAGAACCCGAGACTCGCGAGTGCTGGACCGATTCCGATGAGGTCTCCGAGCGCGCCCGACAACCACGGTACGGCGAAGCCGCCCAGGGCGGCGGCGCCACCGACGAGCCCGGTTGCCGTCCCCCGCGCCGCCGGGAAGCGGTCGGCGGTGAGGGCGATCATCACGGGGAACACCAGACCCATCGCCAGGCCCGCGGCGGTGTAGACGAGTCCCACCTGGGGCAGGCGCATTCCGATGCCCCCGAGCAGAATCACGGCCCCGGCGAGCCCTGCGGCGACGAGGAAGCCGGGGCCGATGGGCCGGGGCACCAGCAGCAGCCCGACTCGGCCGACCAGGAGTCCGGTCCAGAAGAAACCGATGGCTTCTCGGCCCTGCGCTTCGGTCAGGGAGAGTGCGCCGCTCGCGTAGGGAACCGCGAAAAGCGTGAGCGTTGCCTCGACGCCCACGTAGGCAAAGCCCATGACGAGGAATGGGAGCAGGGGTCCGGCGGGGGGGCGTACCCGATCCGCGGGTGCCAGGGGCGCCGGGTTCGGAAGTTTCGCGAAGGCGACCGCAGCGACCAGCAGCAAGGCCGCGGCTCCGGTGATGTGAAAAGTCGTTGTCCAGTCCGGGCGGATCAGCGCAATCGCGAAGGGGGTCAGCATGGCGCCGAGCGTCGCTGCCGAATGCACGAAAAGAAGCGGCTTCGCGGAGTTCGAGCCCCGGCGCTCGCTCACCGTGACGTTGACGACGGTTTCGAGGGCGCCGATCCCGACTCCCACCAGCACGAGCTGAGTCAGCGCGCGACCGAAACCCATGTCGACTGAAAAGCCCAGCAGGGAACCCCCGGTCAAAATCCCAGCGACGACGAAGAGCGGGCGTCGCGGGAGCCGGTCCGCCAGCGGGCCGGCGCCGGCGACGCCAACGCCGATGCCCAACGCCAGTCCTGCCCCCAGGAGTCCCGTGCCCGCGAGGTCGAGCCCCAGGTCGCGGGCGAGTTCTTCCTGGTTGGTGCCGACGAGGACCAGGCAGGCGCCGAAGACGACGAAGACCGCGAAACCGAGGGACAGCAGCGGCGGCTACACCATTCCGAGGTCGAGTTTCGCAGCCTCGGACATCATGTCGGGACTCCACGGCGGGTCCCAGACCAGGTCGAGCGTCACCTGGGTCACGCCGGGAACCCCCCGGGCCTTGGTTTCGACTTCGGGCGGGAGCATCTCGGCGGCCGGGCACATCGGCGTGGTGAGCGTCATGCGGATCGAGGCCTTGCCGTCCGCGTCGACGTCCACGTCGTAGATCAGTCCGAGTGCGTAGATGTTGACGGGAATCTCCGGGTCGTAGACCGTCTGGAGTTCCTCGATGATCTTGTCCCGCAGGGTTTCGGCTTGCGCCTTCGGCTCCGCGGGGACCGTTTCATTCGGTTCTTGCGACATCCTTCGAGCCTTTCAGCGCGTTCTTGAGGGTGTGCCAGGGGAGCGTTGCGCACTTGACGCGCACGGGGAACTCGCGCACGCCGGCGAAGACGGCGAGTTTGCCGAACTGCGTTCCCTCCGGCGGGGTGTCGGTGGTGACAAGTTCCTGGAAGCCTTCGAATAGCGCGAGGGCTTCGGAGACGGGTCGGTCCTTCACTGCCTGGGTCATGAGTGAAGCGGACGCGGTCGAAATTGCGCACCCTGCGCCCTCGAAACGCAGGTCCTGCACGACGTCGTCCTCGACACGAAGCGTCACGTGGATCACATCGCCGCACAGGGGGTTGTCTCCGTCGGCGCTATGGCTCGGGTTCTCGAGCACCCCGAAGTTCCTCGGGTTCTTGTTGTGGTCGAGGATGAGTGTCTGGTAGAGCTCGCGCAGTTCCGACATCAGCCGAAGACCTCGCGCACCTTTTGCAGCCCGGCTACGAGGGCGTCCACGTCCGCCCTGCGGTTGTAGAGCGCCAGGGAAGCGCGGGCCGTAGCCGATACGCCGAAGCGTTCCATCGCGGGTTGTGCGCAGTGGTGGCCCGTGCGCACGGCGACGCCTTCCTGGTCGAGAATGGTTCCGACATCGTGGGCGTGGATCCCGTCGAGCACGAAGGAGAGAACGGCCGCCTTGTGCGGCGCCGTGCCGATGAGCCGGAGGCCGGGGACGGCTTCGAGCGCGGCGGTGGCGTATTCCAGCAGGTCTCGTTCGTGACGGGCGATGGCTGCGAGGCCCAGTTCGGTCACGTAGTCGATGGCGGCCCCGAGACCCACGACGCCGGCGATGTCCGGTGTGCCCGCTTCGAACTTGTGCGGAATATCGTTCCAGGTGCTCTCCTCGAAACGCACGCTGAGGATCATCTCGCCGCCGCCCTGGTAGGGGGGCATGGCCTCGAGGTGTTCCGCTCGGCCCCAGAGCACGCCCACGCCCGAGGGACCGAACAGCTTGTGGCCGGAGAAGGCGTAGAAATCGCAGCCGAGTTCCTGGACGTCGACGGCCTGGTGGGGAACCGCCTGGGCTCCGTCGACGAGGACGGGCACGCCCGCAGCGCGAGCCATGCGCACCATTTCGCTCACGGGATTGACCGTCCCGAGTGCATTCGACACGTGGGAGATCGCAGCCAACTTGGTCCGCGGGGTGAGGAGTTTCCCGAACTCCTCGAGTTCGAGGGCCCCGCGGTCGTCGATCGGAGCGACGCGGAGCCGGGCTCCGGTCTGCTGGCACAGGAGCTGCCAGGGAACGATGTTCGAATGGTGCTCCATGTGGGTGATGAGCACTTCGTCGCCAGCGCCGATGCCTGTGCGCCCGAATGTACTGGCCACGAGGTTGATGGCTTCGGTAGCTCCGCGTACGAAGACGATCTCGCGGGACGCGCTCGCGCCGAGGAAGTCCCGGACCTTGTCTCGCGCAGCTTCGAAGTCCGCGGTCGCGCGCTCCGAAAGTTCGTAGACCCCGCGGTGGATGTTGGCGTAATGGGTGGTGTAGAGAGACGCCATGGCATCGAGGACGGCCCGGGGTTTCTGGGCGCTGGCCGCGCTGTCGAGAAACACGAGCGGCTTGTCCCGCATCGTCTGCTCGAAGATGGGAAAGTCCCTGCGGATCGCCTCGACGTCGTAGCTCACGAGTCCGCCGATCCGAGCTGACGGAGCGCACGCTGGACGTCTTCGCCCAGGCCTTCGCGCAGGGTCTCGAGGGGGATGGCGTCGAGTATTGCCTGGACGAATCCACGGGTCAGGAGGTCGCGAGCGTGTTGCGCGCCGATTCCCCGCGAGCAGAGATAGAAGAGCGCGTCTTCGTCGAGTTGCCCGATGCTCGATCCATGGCTGCACTTCACGTCGTCAGCGTGGATTTCCAGCTGGGGCTTCGTGTCGATTTCGGCGTCGTTGGAGAGCAGCAGGTTCGGGTTGGACTGGACGGCGTGGGTCAGTTGGGCATCGGGACGTACGACCACGCGGCCTCGGAACACGCCCCGGGAATCGTCCCCGAGCACACCCTTGTAGAGCTGGCGGCTGTTGCAGTGCGCTACCGCGTGGTCGACCAGACTGTGGTTGTCGATCAGGCGTTTGCCGTTGCCGAGGAAGAGCCCGTTCAGGATGGCTTCCCCACCTTCGCCGGCGAGCGAGACAGTGAGGTCGTTGCGCACCAGTCGCCCGCCAAAGGTGAGGACGTGGGATTCCAGCCGGCCAGCGCGCTCGACGCGTGCAGCCGTGTTTGAAACGTGGAATGCGGTATCGGATTCTCTCTGGACGTTCACCAGGTCGACCCGCGCGTTGGCGCTCACCAGGACTTCCGTCAGGGCGTCGGTGAACCCGCCATCGTCGCCGATGGAAACGTGCTCCTGAATCACCTGGGCGCGACTCCCGGGTTCGGCAACGACGAGCAGGCGCGGGCACCGCACGCCCCCGGTGGAAACGAAGAGGAGATGAATCGGCGCTGCCAGCTGCGTGTCTCGAGGAATCCGCACCACGGCCCCATCGCGGAGCAGCGCGGAATTGAGCGCCGCCAGCGGGTGTGCCTTGGCATCGACGAGCGTGCCGAACTCGGCGGGTACGCTCTCCACCGACGCGAGACTCGAAACCGAGCGTTCGTCCGTCTTCTGCCCTGCGACATAGACGCCGTTCACGAAGACGACGGGAGACCCTCCAGAAGCCGTCGGCGCAACCGACGCGATCTCCGCAGGCGCGGCGTTCTCCGAGGACTCGAGGTCGAGCTTCGCCAGCCCGGCGAGGTTGGTGTAACGCCACTCTTCGAGCTTCGTGTGGGGCAGGCCCTCGGCCGCGAAGATCTCGGCGCCGGACCGACGCAGTGGCGCCATCCAGGACGGGTCGCTCTCGAGGATCCGCCGGTGCAACCCGAGCAGGCGCTCTCTCGTCTGGTCCCCGGGATTCATCGGCTCGCCGGCTCCGCAGGGCTCTTTTCGAGCCACCCGTAGCCGCGTTCTTCGAGTTCGAGGGCCAGCTCCTTGCCTCCCGACGTCGCGACCCTGCCCTCGGCGAGAACGTGGACCCGGTCCGGGACGATGTATTCGAGCAGTCGCTGGTAGTGGGTGATCACCAGCATCCCGCGTTCCGGGCTCCGCAGTCGGTTGACACCATCGGCGACGATCCGGAGCGCGTCGATGTCGAGTCCGGAATCGGTTTCGTCGAGCACGGCGAGCCGCGGCTCGAGCAGCGCCATCTGGAGCACTTCGTTGCGCTTCTTCTCGCCGCCCGAAAACCCCTCGTTGATGGCCCGGTTCAGGAACTTCTCGTCCATTTCGACGGCCTTCATCCGGTCCCGGACGAGTTCGAGAAAATCGATCGCGTCGAGTTCGTCCTCGCCGCGGTGCTTCCGGAGGGCGTTGACCGCAGCCTTCAGAAAGTAGGAATTCGTGACGCCCGGAATCTCGACCGGGTACTGGAAGGCGAGGAACACCCCTTCGCGCGCCCGTTCCTCCGGCGCGAGGGCAAGCAGGTCGCGGCCTTCGTAGCGTACCGACCCCGCGGTCACCTCCACGGAGGGTCGACCGGCCAGGACGTTCGCGAGGGTGCTCTTGCCCGATCCGTTGGGGCCCATGATCGCGTGGACCTCTCCGGCGCCTACCGAGAGATCGACCCCGCGCAGGATTTCGTTGTCGCCGGCGCGCGCGTGCAGGTTCTGGATCTCGAGCACTAGCCCACGCTCCCTTCCAGGCTGAGCCCCAGGAGGTTCTGTGCCTCCACGGCGAACTCCATCGGGAGTTCTCGGAGCACTTCCTTGCAGAAACCGTTCACGATCATCGAAACCGCATCCTCTTCCGAGATCCCCCGTTGGCGGCAGTAGAAGAGCTGGTCTTCACCGATCTTGGAGGTGGTCGCTTCATGCTCGACGGTGGAACTCGCGTTTTTCACTTCGAGGTAGGGGAACGTGTGGGCGCCGCATTCGTCGCTGAGCAGCAGCGAATCGCACTGCGAGTAGTTTCTCGCTCCGTGGGCCTTGGGCCCGATTCGGACCAGGCCGCGATAACTCTGTTGACCGCGTCCGGCCGAAATGCCCTTCGAGATGATGGTGCTCTTCGTGTTGCGCCCGATGTGGAGCATCTTCGTGCCGGTGTCGGCTTGTTGGCGATTGTTGGTGACCGCGACGGAGTAGAACTCGCCGACGGAGTCGTCGCCCTGGAGGATGCAACTCGGGTATTTCCAGGTGATCGCGGAGCCGGTTTCGACCTGGGTCCACGAGATCTTCGAGCGCCGCCCGCGGCACGCACCGCGCTTGGTGACGAAATTGTAGATACCGCCCTTGCCCTCCGCGTCTCCGGGGTACCAGTTCTGTACGGTCGAATACTTGATCGATGCGTCGTCGAGGGCGACGAGTTCTACGACGGCAGCATGCAGCTGATTTTCGTCACGCATCGGCGCGGTGCAACCTTCGAGATAGGAGACGCTGGCGCCCTCGTCCGCGACGAGGAGCGTGCGTTCGAATTGCCCGGTTCCCGCGGAGTTGATCCGGAAGTACGTCGAGAGTTCCATCGGACAGCGCACGCCCTTCGGGATGTAGGCGAAGGAGCCGTCGCTGAAGACCGCTGAGTTGAGGCAGGCGAAGAAGTTGTCCGAGTAGGGAACGACGCTGCCGAGGTATTTCTGGACGAGTTCGGGGTGTTCCTTCACTGCCTCGGAAAAAGAACAGAATATGACGCCGTGTTTTTCGAGTTCGGCCTTGAAGGTCGTGGCCACGGAGACGGAATCGAAGACGGCGTCTACGGCAATGCCCGAAAGGCGCTGCTGCTCTACCAGCGGGATCCCGAGTTTTTCGTAGGTGCGCAGCAACTCGGGATCGACCTCGTCGAGGCTCTCCACCGTTTTCTTTTGCTTGGGCGCGGCGTGGTAGACGATGGACTGGTAATCGATTTCCGGGTAGCTGACCTGGGCCCAGGTGGGTTCGCGGTGGTCGGCGAGCATCTCGAAGAACCTGCCCAGTGCCTTGAGCCGCCAGTCCAGCAGCCATTGGGGCTCGTCCTTCTTGGCCGAAATGGTCCGTACGGTGTCTTCGTCGAGGCCGGGCGGAATCCGTTCCTCTTCGATCTCGGTGACGAAGCCATGTTCGTATTCGCGGTTCGCGAGCTTTTCGACGGCGCTGTTGTCGGCCACCTTCAGTTCCCCAAGCGGTGTTCGGCGGCGAGCGGCAAGGTCTGCGCACCCCGGGGCGGTTGTGCCAGGTCCGCCAGGCTCACTTCGGACAGCGCCGTTCGCACCACGTCGTTGATTCGCTGCCAGGGCTCGCGCACGTGGCAACTGGATTCCTGGGCGCATTCTCCCGGGTGCACGGTGCACTCGGTGAGACCGATCGGTCCTTCCAGGGCCGTGATCATCTGGGCCGTGCTGATCTCCTCCGGGCGACGCGCCAGGGTGTAACCGCCCTTCGCCCCGCGGTGGGAGACCAGCAGCCCTTCCCGGGCGAGCGCCTTGAGGAGTTTGCTCGCCACCGGCAGGGGCAGGCCCGCGGCCGCGGCGATCTCGCGGGCGGCGTGGGGGTCGTCGCGATCGAGCCCCGCCAGGTGGGCCATGAGCACGATGCCGTAGTCAGAAAGTCGGCTCAGTCGAATCATCTTCCTGCCCTCCGGGACGCGGAACGGTCAGAAGGTTGGCTCAGTCGAATCATCTTCCTGCCCTCCGGGACGCGGAACGATATCGGACCAAATCGGTACTGTAAATATCGGACTTTCCCGGGCTGAATTCGAGCCCCACCTCGACAGATGCTTAAAAAACGCTTTGAAAACAGTTATTTGAAAGAGTAGTTGCCTATTCGAATTCGGTCTGGCTGGGCGGCCGCCCGCCCGGGCCGCTGTAGGAGAGGGTGAGTCCGGGCTCCGGGTCGAAGCGGATGTCGGGCAGCGCGGCCACCGCCTGTCGCCAGGCTTCGATCAGCCGGTCTTCGGCCGCGTAGTCGAACGGGTCGGTGAGGGCGACCTCCTCGGTCCCGCCAGGTTCCGGGGGATGTTCCATCAGCCAGCGCGCCGTGGTCGCGAGGGCCTGGCGCGCTGGCAGGACGTCGCGGTAGCCGAGGTCCCGCTTGAGCTTGGTGAGGTCGAACACGCGGTGGTGGTTCAGCGGCTGCATCACCAGGGGCCGGGCCGGGATCGCGAGTTCCCAGGGCAGGGAGACGATTTCGAGTTTCGCACCGAGGGCGCTCGCCACGATTTCGACGACCTGCCGCACGCTGAGGACTTCTTCGTCGGCGCAGTGGTAGATCTGGCCCGCGGAGGCTTCGGGCCGGTCGACTGCGAGCAGCACCGCGTGGGCGACGTTCCCGGCGTAGCCGAAGTGGTGGAGTGTCAGGCCCCCGTCGGCCAGAACGATGTGGCGGCGGCCGTCCCGAATGCGGCGGACAATGCACCACTCGCGTGGCAGGAGTTGATAGGGACCGTACACGTACGGGTAGCGGAAGTGAGAAGCGGAGGGATGCGCGGCGAAGACAGCCTGCTCCGTGCGCATGATGCGGTAGCCCTTCGCGTCTTCTTCTTTGCGCTCGACCAGGGGCGCGCTTTCCGGCAGCGGGACCGGCAGGCCCGGGGGTTCGTAGAGTTCGGGATCCATGTAGCCCCTGTAGGCGGGGGCGCCGCCCACGGAAATGAAGCGCCCGACCTTGCCAGCGGTGACGGCGGCCGTGGCGCGGAGTCTCCCGTAGGTTGCTACGCAGACGTCGTAAGTCCGCTCGGTGAAGATCTCCCGGAGCGCGGCTTCGGAGTAGGGATCCGCGTGAAGGTGCTCCACGTCGTCCGGGATCTCCGGAATTTCGTGTTCGCCGCGGTGCAGGATCGCGACCCGGTAACCGCGCTCGCGGAGACCGTTCACGATGAAGTGGCCCGTCGGTCCTGTTCCCCCGATCACCAGTGCGCGCACGGGCCGTAGCCTACACCGCGCCCGTGTCGGTGGGGGAACCGGTGAGCGAGCGGAGCACACCGTGTCCGTCGCGGTTCCAATCGAGGGGCGGGGCTTGGAGGGTGCCGGGTGGGCAGATCCTAGGCGCTCCCAGCGCGCGCAAGGCGGTGTTCAGGGCTGCGCTCTCCGATTCGAACCCCTCGGCGGCAATGCCCGCCAGGTGCGGTGCATAGGGAGACGCGGCGCGGGCGACGTCGGCCGCATCGACCACGGGAAACACGCGGACGAAGCGGTGCAGCGGAGCCGGTCGCAGCGCGGCAGCGGGCTCGAGCACCACCGCCCAGGCGTCGGCAGGGTCCGCGTAGAGCCGAACCATGCCCGAGGCAGCGCGCATTTCGGCTTCGGCTCTCGCCTGGGCGAACGCGTTGGCCGCCGCAGGGTCGACGCTTCCCCGGGGCATCCGGGCCTCCAGGGCGCCGAGCTTCTCGGCGAGCGCCTCGGCCACAGCGGCCGCGGCGTGCTCCCCCACCACGTACACGGCGATCGGCGACAGGCAACCCAGTTGGTCCCAGAGCGCGATGTCGAGCGCGAGCCGCGCAGCTACATCGTCGAGTGCGTTGCCGCGGGTGACATCCGTACCGAGGGCGGCGAGGGAAAGGCGGTGTCCGTGCTCGACGAGGTGCGCCCCGGCGGGAACCCGGTCGCGAATTGCGGCGACGGTCTCGTCGGATCCCGTGGCCACGATGCAGGGGCAGGCGAGGAGTTCCCCCACGCAGGCGGTGTCCTCCCCCGGAAACTGCACGGCGGCCACGCATTCGCCCAGCAGCGGGTCTGCCTCGGCGATCGATGCGGCCACCAGGCCGGGGGTGACCGGATCGCGCGCCGCGCTCTTTGCGAGAACGGGCGCCCCCACGACGAGCGGCGCCAGCATCTGGACGAGACTCGGCATCGGAATCGACCCGGCGAGGAAGAGCGCGGTGGTTCCCAGGCCTGCGGTTTCCGTGCAGCGCTCCTGCTTCACGAGTTCGCGGAGCGCGGCGCCGTTCCACTGGGCGAGGGCGATGCGCAGGCCCTCCTGGACGGTTTCTGGCGAAAAGCCGGTGGCTGGGGGAAGTTGCTGCGCGAGCCGTTTCCTCCAGCGAGACTCGGGGTCGCTCCAGGCGTCGAGGGTGCGGCACAGCGCGTCGAGGCTCTCGCCCTTCGGTCTCGCGCGCAGGGCTTGGCCGGCGTCGTCCAGCCGCATCCGTCGCTCGCGCAAGGCGTCGGGGTTCATGTCTTCCCTCCGCCCCCGAGCGGGGCCGCGGAGTTCATGTCTTCCCTCCGCCCCCGGGCGAGGCCTCGGAGTTCATGTCTTCCCTGTGTCCAGGAGTTCGTCGGCGGCGATCGAGCAGCCGCGTTCTTCGGCGCCGGGTTCGCGGCCCAGGACTTCGAAGCCTTCCAAGATGGAGCGGCCGAGGTCGGCGGTTTGTATCGCACTGATGCTTCCCGTGTTGGCGAGATCCGTGATGACGAGCGTGCCGGTTGCTTCCGCGCTCACGTCGCGATGGCTCGCGGGTTCCACGATGCGCACCCGGGTCCAAGGCGGTGCGAGCTTGCGCCGGACGGCGCCGGGTTCCCTCAGGATGGAGTCGTAGAACTGGCTCCCGAGTTCTGTCATGCCGTACTGGTTGACGATGCGGTCGACCGACACCCCGAGGGCGTCCTCCAATCTTTCGTACAACTCGGGGCGGGGCATGCTCCTGGAGCGCCCCTTGAAGCCGCCCGTTTCCATGATGCGGACGGAGACGGGCAGTTCCAGCCGCGCATTGCGTTGCGCGAGGGCATCGACCAGGTGAACGAAGGCGAACGCCGTGCCGCCCAGCAGGACGGGCCGGTCGGTGGGGACACGGTCCATCGCTTCGAGCAAGGCGTCGAGTTCGAGTCCACCGTCGCTCAGGAAGAAGCGGCTGCCTTCGGCTCCGATCTCGCGAATTGCGACTGCAAACATGTGCGACAGGGACGAGTCGCGGACCTCGGCCGGCGAAGGGGCTAGGGCGTAGATCAGCGGCTCCCGGTCGGTGTGAAGGTCCGGGAGCAGGAAGCGTTGGAAGGGGACGAGGAGCGAGGCCTCGTAGAGCGCGAGGGTGTCCAGGTGGAGTTCTCCCCGGCGTTCGAGGGACGTACCGCTCGTGCGAAAGACATGAGCGAGGCGGTCCGCTGGAAAAGAATGCAGGGGCATTTCCTTGAACGCACCCGTGGGTACGGGCGGAATTTCGACCCAGGTTTGGACGTCTTCCGGGGTCCGCCCGCGGTTTTCGCAGAAACGACGGTATGGCAGGCAGTGTTCGAACTGGAACGCGAAGAGGGCGAGGGCGAGCGTGTCGAAGCGCTCGTCGTCCGTGCCCCAGAGCGGCTCTTCGATCCATTCGAGGACTTTCGCATCGAGTTCCGCGCGGCGGGGGTCGGAGCTCATGGGTTACTGGATTCGTCGAGCACGTCGCACGCGCGTTCGAGCACGTCGGGATCGATCGCGAGCGGCGGCGTGATGGAGACCACTTCACCGCGGTCGCCGGAAGGGAGTGCAATGATTCCCCGAGAAAGAGCACGTGCACAGACGGCCTGGGCGTGGGTCGGGTCTTCGAATTCGACCCCGATCAGCAGGCCCCGTCCGCGCACGTCGGCGACGTCGGGGTTCGAACCCATCCGGTTGCGCAGATGGGAAAGTGTGCGGGTGCCCGTCGCGGCGGCGCGTTCCACGAGTCGCTCTTGCTCGATCACCGCGAGGGAGGCCAGCGCCGCCGCACAGCCGGCGGGATGTCCGAGGAAGGTCCACGTGTGCAGCGCTTCTCCCCGGGACGTCGGCCAGGCGTCCATCACCGAGCTGCGTCCGATGCAGGCCGACAAGGGCATTCCGGAAGCCAGGCCCTTCCCGACGCAGAGGAGGTCGGGCACGACGTTCTCGTGTTCACACGCGAACCAGCGTCCGGTGCGCCCGAATCCCGTGTAGATCTCGTCCAACACGAGCAGCCAGCCCTCTTCGTCGCACAGCGCACGCAACGCCGTGAGGAAGCCTTCCGGGGGGATGCGGTCGCCGCCGCGTCCCTGGATCGGCTCGACGAGCACGGCTCCGATCGGTTGCGCCGCGTCCCGGGCGGCGCGCCGGACGTCTTCGACGTCTCCGAAGCGGGCGAACACGGTGGTTTGCGGCAGCCTGGCGTTGAAGGGTTCGCGAAAGAAGGGTCGCCAGGTCGCATCGAGCGCGCCGAGCGCAAGACCGTGGTAGCCGGATTCGAAGGCGATGACCCCCGGGCGGCCCGTGGCGAGCAGGGTCGTCTTGAGCGCGCTCTCGACGGCGTCCGAACCCGAGGTGCCGAGGATGCTGCGGCAGTCCCCCCCGCCGGGAAAGCGGCGCGCCAACTCTTCGAGCAGCGCCACTTTGACGTCCGATGGATGGACGTCTCCCATGCCGTGGAGCAGGCGGTCGGCCTGGTCCGCGACGGCTTCTACGACGCGCGGATGGGCGTGCCCCACGTTGGCAACGCCGAAAGCCGCGGTGAGATCGACGTAGCGGTTGCCGTCTACGTCCCAGACGTTGGCCCCGACAGCGCGCTCCCAGAAGATCGGCCGTGGTTCGAGTGCAGTGACGTTGCGGCTTTCCACGGCAGCGAGCCGTTCCGCGAGCGCTCGCGAGCGCGGGCCGGGCACGTCGGACACGACTTCGGGGGGTAGCGTCGGCGGGGTGCAGGCGTGCGAGGGCGGAAGCGTAGGAGGGGCGGCCACGGCGACGCATTGTAGCTGTAGACTCGCGGGGTGGCGGCGCACGAGACACGGGCCTGCATTGCGCTGGGTTCGAACCTGGGCGACCGGGTGTCGCACCTGGAACGCGCGATCTCCGACCTGCAGCGCGCGCCCGGGGTCCGAGTGGATTCGGTTTCTTCCATCTACGAGACGGACCCGGTGGGGGGGCCGGTGCAGGGCGCTTTCCTGAATGCCGCGCTCACCGCCGCCACGACGCTCTCGGCCCGGGCGCTCCTCGACCTGCTTCAGGCCATCGAGGCGCGCGCGGGTCGCACGCGCGAGGGCGGCCTGGATGCGCCGCGCACGCTGGATCTGGATCTCCTGCTTTACGGCGCCGAACAATGGGATGCTGTCGATCTCGTCGTCCCCCACCCCCGCATGCACCAACGGCCGTTCGTGCTGGTTCCGCTTGCAGACGTTGCCCCCGACGCGGTGCACCCGATCCTGGGCGAAACGGTCGCGGTGCTCGCCAAAAAGGCGGGACGCGCCGGCGTACGGTCTTTCACAAGCTAGGAGGAGTCATGGCGATTGCTGCCGTCAGCATTGCACCGACCGGAGACGGTCCGAGCGTTTCACGTCACGTCGCTGCCGCGCTCGCAGTTCTCGAAGGCCAGGACAAGGTGCGTTGGAAGCTCGATTCCATGTTCACGACGCTCGAGGGCGAAGTCGAGGAGGTCTTCGCCGTGATCCGCCGGATGCAGGAGGCGGTGTTTGCCGAGGGAGCGGTTCGCGTCGGCACGGTCATCAAGATCGACGAGCGGCGCGACAAGGCCATGACCATGGAAGGAAAGGTGCTTGCTGCCGAGGCGGCGCTCGCCGACCGAGCGGGTTAAATGGATTCGAGTTCTTCGGGGAGCCGCCGCGCGCCCAGGGCCAACAACCACGCTCCGACCACGCTGGTCGAGAGCACGATCACGAGGCTCCACCGCACCGCGAGGTTTCCGAAACTCGGTTCGAGCCAGTCGTTGATGAAGCCCACGACCTGGGGGCCGAGGCCCATTCCAAGCATGGTGATGAAGAAGATCAACACGGCGGCGGCCACGGCCCGCATCGGCGGCGGTACGAGGTTCTGGACCACCGAGTAACAGGGCGGCGCCCAGCCGGCACCGAGCAGGCCCGACGGAATCGCGAACGCCATGGCCCCGAAAGGCGTGGGCCACAGGCACACGCCGAGGAGGCACGGGAGCGAGAGCAGCACGCCGAGCGCCGGGATCCGCAGGAGCCAGCGCACGTCC
>JAYZFQ010000140.1:0-11655 GCA_036336695.1 Myxococcota bacterium | reverse complement strand
CCTACGCACGCATGTGGGGCTGCTACCTGACCGGCATGTGGATCTACCGCCTCGGGCTGACGCGCTGCAAGTGGCACGCGCTCACCGGCGAACCGCTGTCCGGCGCCGAGGCCGCGCGGGTGGAACTCGTCAACCGCGCCGTGCCCTTCGCCGAACTCGAGTCCACCGTCGGGGGTCTGGCACAACGCCTCGCGAGCCTGCCCCTTTCACAACTCGCAGCGATGAAGCTCGTCGTGAACAAGGCCTACGAAAACCAGGGCATCGCCAACACCCAGGTGCTCGGTTCCATCCTGGACGGCTACATGCGCAACACCCCCGAAGCCCACGCGTTCATGGCCCTCGCCGACTCCCAGGGTGTGGATGCCGCCATCGACGCGCGCGACGGCCCGTTCCAGGACTACAGCCGCGCTCCCGCCGACCGCAAACCCAACCCGCGCCACGTCATCGAGCCCTGATGCGGTGCCGGGGGATGGACGCCGCAGCACGCGCTGCAACGTCCACCCCCGCACCTTCAGTCCCCTTGCCTGGCCGCGTCGAGCACGCGGCGGGGTCCCTGGCGGGGCAGGCGGGACGGCGGGATGGCGGAAGCGGCCCCGGCAACCTTGCCCGGGCCGTTCCAACCCTTGTCCCGATGGGGGCCGCCGCGCGGGTGCCCGGCCGATGTCGTCCCACGACACGGGTTCGCGGACCCGCGGGGAAGGGAATGGGACGGATGCATCGTGTCGGGCACTTTCACGGCCACCTCGCGCCATCGGGCTCACCAAAAAGCTAGGAACCCCGACGAAAGACCGCTGTGAAGCGCTTCACACCCGGCCCGAGGGGTTCGGGGCGAAACTCTCTGGCCGAGGGGTTTCGGCGGCGCCTGTCGGCGCACCCGGGGCGCCCGCAGCCGCCCGAGCGGAAGCCCGGCTCAGTAGGTGTGGTCGAAGAGGTCGTAGTACGACAAGTCGAACACACCCGCTGCAAGGCCGCGGTTGCGGAAGTTCCAGGCATTGAACCAGTCGTAGGTTTCCCAGAACTCCGCGCTGTTGCGGAGCACGGCGTACTTGTCCCGGAAGGCCAGGAACGCCTCGAGGGTGTCGACGGCTCGCAGTTCCTTGACGAAATCCGCGGCCTGGGCGAGATCCACGTCCATGAAGAGGTTGGGGAAACCCCCGACCACGTCTTCGTAGACGCTCATCGTGTCGAGGTCGGGCAGCTCCTCGCCGTTCTGGAACAGGACTGTGTACTGGGTCTCGTAGACCCGGTTCGCGATGAGACTGTACATGCGCGACTCGGTGCCAGAATTGAGCTTGAGCATGATGACGCTCGGCAGGAAGCGCGGGAACTTGTAGTCGGTCGTCACGGTGAGGGTCGAAATCGCCCGGCCCCAGTCCTCGAAACTCTTGATGCCCCGTTCCCAGGGGTACTCGCTCTTCACCGACGGGTTCAACGGGTCGAGAGGCCCGGCGATCTTCGGGCCCAGGTGCTCCCGCAACTGCTTCACGACGCTTGCGAGGGGCTGCTTCGGATCGCTCTTGACCCGTGTCGGCAGGCCGCTGTCGGGATCCGGGTCCATGAAGAGCGCCACGCGGCCGATCCCGCGCGTCCATTCCTTGCGAAGCTTCTGCCTTTCTTCGGGCGGCAGGAGCAACAGGAAGCGGTCCTCGAACTGCTGGCGTAGGAAGTTGAAGAAGCCCACGGTCTCGAGCTTCCCGGCGTCGCCCCCCCAGTACTCGAAGTGGGCGACGGTGTCGTAATAGATGCGTTCGAAGCCGCTGTAGCCCATGAGCCAGAGCGTGCGGGGCATGCCGCCACCGGCGCCCTGCATGATCCAGGTGTTGCTTTCGTGGCGCAGCACCGTGAGCCAGGCGTTCGGGTTCCGCTGGTTGCCACTCCAGACTTCGTCGATGGAGTAGCCCTCGGGATAGAACCGGCGCAGGGTCTTGGCGTAGGCGTCCTCGTAGGTCCGGTTGCCCTCGGGCGAGCGATCCATGAACACGGCCCAGTTCGGCAGGCCGAGGGTGGGGTCGAGCACCGAGATATCCTTCTCGGGATCGACGAAGTAGACCCAGAAATGGTCCTTCACCGCGTAGGTCGCGGCCTGCCCCAGACACACCGGGCCGGAGGTGATCCCCCCGAGGATCACGACCGAGTTCTCGATCAGGAACGCATAGCGGCTCTTCACCGGAATGGTGGCGAAGGTCTCGAAGGGGTTCCAGTTGCCCCAGGGCGGCGTCAGGTTCGCGCCCTCCTCCCATTCGACGCCGAGGAAGAGCTTCTCGAGGCGCCGACGCTTGTGGGTCGAAAGTTCCCAGACGAAGTGGTTCTTCTGCACCGGCTTCGTGGTTTGTTTCTGGAGGCGGTAGTAGAAGGCATCGACGCCGGCGTAGGCCATGGGGTCGTCGTAGGGATGCGGCGTGTCGATCACTTCGATGGGCTGGCCGAGCGGCGTCTTCGACCGCACCAGGCGGAACGTGTCACCGGGACTGTCTTCGAGCACGATCGTCGCCAGGTAGGTGTGGTCGAAGATGTAGCGGCTGACGAGTTTCATACGAGCGTCGTCGCCGTTCAGGAAACCTTCCCAGGCCGCCACGGCGATCGGGTTGTCGGGCCGGGCCGCCTTCTCCAGCGCGCCCGGTTCGGGACCGGGGGAACCCGTCGCGACCCAGTTCTGGAGGGTTTCGAGTTCGCGCTTCTGCAGTGCCGGGACGCCATAGGGCATGCCCTTGGCCGGCGCCTTCGCGAGGCTCGTCTCGAGCTTCTCGGGCGTCGCGGGGCATTCGTGGTGGTAGCGCTCCTTGTAGCTCGGCATGAGCGACTTGCGGTCGAAGCCCGGCTGGTTGTGCTCGGAACCGGCCGCCACCAACTGGGCCAGGAGCGAGCCCGCCAGGCGCGCCTTGGCGTCGCCTTCCCGCGACACCACGGGCCAGAAACCGACCTTGCGCCAGGCTTCCGTCGTCGCGTGCACGTTCATCCCCGTCCGGGGCACGGGTTCGAGGTGGAGCGAGTAGGGATTCTTGTGGTACCCGCCGCGCTCGAGACCCGCGAAGGAACCGAGCTTCACGTTGCAGGGCGAACCGAGACAACCGTGGCAGGCGATGCACCGCGCGTCGAAGATGGGCTGCACGTGCTCCAGGTAGGACGGCGACGTCGGCGCCGGAATTTCGGCCGCCGCTTCGGCGGCCTTCTGGTCGGCCGCCGTCCAGTCGTCGCCGCCGCAATGCAGCGACCCGAGAGCGAAGACAAGCACGAGAATCCGGAGACCGAGACCGGGAGATACGATTTTCATGGCGCCCATCCTCGCGCGAACCGGGCCGCGCGTCGAGGTCTAAGAGGCCGTGGCCCCCGGGGGCACCTGGCGGGCCCCGCGGCGCACCCGGGGCGCGGCGCCTGTTCTACAGTTCGCGCGTCGCGGCCACGGACCGCGAAGACGAGGCCCGAGGACCCCACGTGAGGACCGCCCCCCCGCTCGCCCGCCGCGCCATCGGCGCAGCCTTCGCGCTGCTGCTGGTGCTCGCCGCCCCCGCCGCCCTCGGTGCGGACGAGAAGCCCGCCGCCCCGGCGCCCGGGGCCGAGGCAGAACCCGCGGCCGAACCTGCCGCCATTCCCGCCGCGGAGGTTCCCACCCGCTGGCAGGAGACCCACGCGACGCTGTCCAGCATCCAGCAGCGGACCGAGGCACGAAAGGCGCGGCTCGAAACCCACTCCGACCTGGACGAGATCGAGAAAAAACTCCGGCCCGAGGCACAACAAGCCACGGACCGGCTGGACGGCCCGATCACCCCGGACGCACTGGTCGAGATCGAGAGCAACTGGAAGGGGCGCGCCGACCGCTACGACACGTGGAACCAGGAACTCGCCGAGCGGATCGATGCGCTCTCCCGAGACCTGGCCGCGCTCGAAACCCTCGAGGGTCCCTGGCAGAAGACCAGCGAGGCGGCCCCCGGAACCCTCGCCAAGCCGATCGTCGAGAGCATCGATTCCACCCTGCATGAGATCCACAAAACGCGGCGGCTCGTCAGCGAGCGCCAGAACGCAGTCCTCGTGCAACAGGACCGGCTGGCCAAGCTGTTGCAGGAAGTGGCCGCGGTGCTCGCCCAGGTCAAGAGCGTGCGCCGGAGCCACCAGAAGAACCTCCTTGTGGTCGACAGCGTGCCCCTCTGGACCGCGCTGAGCCGCGAGCAACTCACGGACGACAATTTCAAAGACATCGGACTCCCCATTTCCGACGCAGCGCGCCAGGCCGGCGCTTTCTTCAGCCTGCAGCGCGAGCGGGTCGCGTTCTTCGCCCTCATCATCCTCGCGACGATCGCTGCCGTTACCGGCCTGCGCCGGAAAGCCGTGGTCTGGGTCGGCGAGGACGCGTCCCTGGCGCCGATCATCGACTCCCTCTCCCGGCCGGTTTCCGGTGGCTTCCTCGCCGCGGCGGTGTCGTTTCCCTGGCTCTTCCCGGAACGGCCCGACGTGTTCTCGGGGCTGATCGCGCTCCTCGTCATCCCGCCGCTGATCTACTTTCTCGTTCCCCTGGTGAAGCCGTCGGTCCGCCGGGCGATCTACGCCCTGGCCGCCTGGCTGGTCGTCAACCTCTTCCGCATCTACCTCATCCCCGACCCGTTCCTGAGCCGGCTCACGCTGCTCGCGGAAGGCCTCGTCGCGCTCAGCGTCATGCTCTGGATGCTGCGGCCGCAGCGCCTGCACGACCTCGAGGAAAACACGGGCGCGCTCCTCTGGCTCCTCTCGCTGGGCATGCGGCTCGCCATCCTGATCCTGGTGGGGGCGATCATCGCCAACGTCGTCGGGAACGTGACCCTCGCGGCACTGTTGACCCAGGCCCTGGTGAACAGCCTCTTCACAGCGGCCGTGCTGGGCGCTGCGCTCAAGGTGATCGAGTTCATCCTGGTCGCCGCGCTCCACACCAACACCGCCCGGCAACTACGCATGGTGCGCCGGCGGGGGCGGGTCATCCGCGATGGCGGAATCCGCTTCCTGCGCATCGGTCTCGTCCTGTTCTGGTTCTGGATCTCCCTCCGGCGCTTCCAGGTCAGCGACCTGGCGCTCGAATACACGACCGCGATCCTCGATGCGCCCATCGGGGCCGGGGACTTCAGCCTCACCCTCGGCCACCTGTTCGGCGCGATCCTCGTCATCGTCGTCTCCGTCTATCTCGCGCGAGTCGTCCGGTTCGTTCTCGACGAAGACGTCATGCCGCGCACGAACCTGCCCCGGGGCGTGCCCTACACCATCTCGGTACTCGCCGGGTACGGCATCATCCTCCTGGGATCCCTGGCCGCGGTCGCAGCTGCCGGAATCGACATGAGCCGCTTCGCCCTGGTGCTGAGCGCACTCAGCGTCGGCATCGGCATCGGCCTCCAGGGCGTGGTCAACAACTTCGTCTCCGGCCTCATCCTGCTGTTCGAACGGCCGCTGAAGGTGGGCGACACGGTGGAGGTGGCGGACGTTCGCGGTGAAGTCCGGCTCATCGGCCTCCGCTCGACGACGGTACGCACCTGGGACGGCTCCGAGGTCGTGATTCCGAACGCGCGGTTCATCAGCGAGGAGTTCACGAACTGGACGCTCTCGGACCGGATCCGCCGAATCCAGATCCCGATTGGCGTGGCCTACGGAAGCCCCCCGGAACGCGTGATGGAGATCCTGAAGGGCATCGCCGAGAGCAACGAACGGGTGATGGAGCACCCGGAACCCCGGGCCATGATGCTCGGCTTCGGCGAGAGTTCCCTCGATTTCGAGTTGCGGGCCTGGACCGAGTACATCGACGACTGGACCGGGGTGCGCAGCGAACTCGCCATCGCCATCGACGCCGAACTCGCCGCAGCGGGCATCCAGATTCCGTTCCCGCAACGAGATCTCCACGTCAAGGGAGACGACGCGTCCGGCTAACCGGGCGCGCCTGTCCGGAAAGGCGCCCGTGCCGAAACGACTCGACCGCGACGCCCTCACCCACTACGCGGAAGCGGGGTACATCTGTCCCGTCCGCGTGTTCTCGGAAGCGCAGGCGGCGACCTACCTCCGGGCCTTCGAGGCCTACGAGCAAGCCGCGGCGGGCCCGCTGGAAGCGGCCTACAAGCACAAGCTCCACCTCGTCGCCGGCTGGGCCTGGGAACTCGTGCACGATCCGGGCATTCTCGATGCGGTCGAAGACCTCCTGGGCCCGGACCTCCTCTGCTGGACGACCAACCTGCTCGCCAAGAACGGCGGCGACCGCCAATACGTTTCCTGGCACCAGGACGCGCCCTACTGGCGGCTCGAACCCCACGAAGTGGTCACCGCCTGGATCGCGCTCACGCCCAACACGCCGGAGATGGGATGCATGCGCGTTCTGCCCGGCAGCCACAAGCCGCCGGCGGCGCCCCACCGCGATCTCTTCGATGCCGACAACATGCTCACCCGGGGGCAACGGCTCGTGGAAGACTTCGCGGAAGACGACGGCGTACCGATGCCGCTCGGGGCCGGCGAGATCTCGCTGCACCACGTGCGCCTCAGCCACAGTTCCCCGCCGAACCGGTCGTCCGAGCGCCGGGTGGGCATCGCGATCCGCTACATGTCGGCCGACGTCCAGAAACGGGGCCGCCCGGAATCGGCGACGCTCGTCCGCGGCGAAGACCGCAACGGCCACTTCGCCCTGGAAACCCGTCCCGACACCGACTTCAGCCGCACGGCGCGCATGGCCCACAACCGCGCCGTGCGCCTCCAGGTCGCGAACAACTACGACGCCGTGGGCGATGAAGCGGCCGAGGTGCGCGAAACCCTGGCCAACCAGCGCGCCGCCCTCGAAAAGGGTCTCGACTTCTTCTACGAACAGTGGCGGTCCGAAGCAGCCGGCTGAAACACGCGGCTACTCGACTTCGTATGTCCGGCGCAATCCCGAGCAGGCGAACAGGACCAGGGCCACGACCAGGATGCCCTGGGCGACCCGGAAGGTATCGATGTAGTCGAGACCCAGGGCGAGCAGACCCGAGAACCCGTACGCACCGATGGCGAGCCCGAGCCCGAAGCCCAGGGTGAGCACGCCCCACCACCGCGGGTGGCGGGAAATCCCGGTGATCTCGCCGGTCTTCATCGACGTCAGGGCGACGCACTGCATGAGGAAGAAACCGATGCAGAAGGCCGAGACCGACGCGACGGTGAGCGAATGGGTCAAGAGCACCATCGCGACGGCCGCGACACCCAGCCCGTAGTTGAACAGCAGGGCAAACGACGTTCCCAGGGCCCGGGCGAGCAACCCGCTGGTCGCCGCGCCGACGAGGCTGCCGGCACCGACCAGGGCGAAGAAGTGCATCGACGCGGCGAGGCTCACTCCGAGGTCGCGGTGCAGGTAGTCGGAGAGGAAGAGCATGTGCGGCGTGATGCCCACCGCGGCCAGCACGTAGGCCGTGCCGATCAACCCCAAGGGCAGGCGGCGTTCGGCTTCGAGAGGACGCTGGGCGGCGTCGCGGTGCTGCGCGGCATCGGGAGCCGTCCCGGCGAGCACCCAGGCAATGACCGCCGCCACGCCGGCGAGGCCGGCCTCGAACAGCCACCCGGCGGCGATCCCGTGGGCCAGGAACGTCGGCAACAGCAGGCTCACCAGGGCGATCACGCTGCCCGCACCCGCGAAGACGATGCCGTTCGATACCTGCTTCCACGCCGCGGGAACGTGGGGCAAGACGACCGCCGGCGTGTGGACCACGAGGAGGGCACCGCCCACGCCGGTGACCAGTCGGCCGAACGCGAGCCAGGCGAAGCCCAGGTTCCAGGCGCACAGGGCAAGGCCCGTCCCCGTGACCAGGACCCCCCCACGCAGCAGCCACCGCACGGAAACCCGGCCCGGCAGCCGGAGCGCCGCGATGCAGCCCAGGATGTACCCCAGACAATTGAAGCCGCCGAGATAACCGGCGCCGGCCTTGTCGACCCAGCCGGCGTTGATGAGCGCGGGAATCAGCGGCGTGTAGGCATAACGGGCCAGGCACAGCCCGGTGCCGATCAGAGCAAAGCCGGCCAGCGTGGCGTAAACGGGATGGACGCTCCGGGTTTCCACGGGTCGGTGTCGCTCAGCCGAGCACCTTGTGGGCGATTTCGCCGAGCAACGCGATGCGTTCCACGTTGTGCCCGTTCACGGGGAGATCGACCGTGATCCCATCGAGCCCCTTGCCCACGGCATCGGCGATGCGCTCGCCCACGGTGTCGGGATCTCCGAAGACCAGCGCCTTGCGCACGGCCCCCACGGTCGCGTCGTTCCAGCCCTTCACCCGGGCGATGGTCGCCAGGTCGGCCTCGGCTTCCTCCATCGTGGGCGCCACGACGATCATCATGAGCTTGGTCACAACGATCTCGGAGCGGTCCCGCCCCAGCCGTTCGCAGTGTCCTGCCAGGGCCTCGAGCTTGCGCGGAATGTCCCGGTCGCTGCCGACGAGGTTCGACTCGTCGGCGTACTGGGCCACCATGCGCAGGGTCTTCTTCTCCCCCTGGCCCCCGATCATGATCGGGATCCTCGAAACCGGCGGCGGCGAATTGACCGCGTCGATCGCGGTGTAGTGCTTGCCGTGGAGTGTCGGCCGCTCGCCACGCAGCATGGGCACGATGATCTGGAGCGCTTCTTCGAGCTTCTCGAAGCGCTCGGTGAAGGTGCCGAACTCGAAGCCGAGCGCCGTGTGCTCGGCCTCGAACCACGCCGCACCGATCCCCAGGGTGGCGCGGCCGTTCGACACGTGGTCGAGGGTCGTGAGGGTCTTCGCGAGCAGCGCCGGGTTCCGGTAGGTGTTGCCCGTGACCAGCGCCGAAAGGCGCACCTTCGTGGTGTGCTGGGCCAGCGCCGAAAGCATCGCGTAGCACTCGAACATCGGCTCTTCGGGCGCACCGATCATCGGCAGCTGGTAGAAGTGGTCCATCACCATCACCCGGTCGTACCCCGCCTCTTCCGCCGCACGGGCCTGGGCCACCACGCGCGCGAAGATCTCGTCGGGACCGGTGTCGGGGTAGGTGAAGTTGGGAATCTGGTAGCCAAGGCGGGTCATGGCGCGTCCTCTGTCGACGGGATTGCCGGATCGCGGACAACTCTATGTCACTTCCGGGGTTCGGACGACGCGGGCCTCCCCCACATCTCGCACCCCCGGGCCGCTTCCGGTAGGATGCGCCGCTGCGGCCCCGGCGAGAGCGCGCCGCGACGCGCGCCTCGTCGGTGCACCCGTGGAGGACTCATGATCAAGCAGCGCAGCTTCAAGGCGGGCGAGGTGCTCCTCGAAGAGAACACCCTCGGCGAGACCGCGTTCATCATCAACACCGGCCGCGTCGAGGTCACCCAGCACGTGGGCGACCGGAACGCGCACCTGGCGTATCTCGGTGCCGGCGACACCTGCGGCGAGATGAGCATGGTGGACGACAAACCCCGGAGTGCCACCGTGACCGCGCTGGAGGACACGGAAGTCAGCGAGATGGATCACGATGGGCTGTACGAGGCCCTCCAGACCGATCCGGAAATCGCGATCGGCCTGCTCAAGTCGCTGTTCGAACGCCTGCGCGAGGCCAACGTCCAGATCCTGCAACTCGAGGCAGCCTCGACGGCCACGCCGATCGCGCCGCCGGCCCCGGCCGACTGGCCGACGGTCGTCCTGGAAGGCACGAGCGCCGAGGCCCGGGCGGCCCTGCCGGGCGGCACGTGCACGATCGAAAAGTTTCCGTTCCGGGTCGGCCGGGTGAGCCACAACCCCCTCGTCCACAACGACCTGGAACTGTCCGATTCCACGCCCTGGCAGATTTCCCGCCACCACCTGGCGTTCGTCGTCCAGGACGGCCGGGTCGGCATCGTCGACCGGGGCAGCCACCTCGGGAGCAAAGTCGGAGACACGCGGATCGGCGGCGAGAGCGCCCCGGGACCCGTCTTCCTGGAGGGCGACGAGATCACCCTCCGGCTCGGCACCGACGCCTCGCCCTACGATTTCAAGGTGATCATCCGCCAGAACTAAGCACGCGCCGCGGAGAGAACGATTGGCCAGAACCAAGCACGCGCCGCGGGGTACACTCGGGCGCGACCACAGCGGGGGGACCCCATGACCAGCGATCCGCCGAAGGCCAAGGAATTCGTGAAGAAGCACTTCGGAATCTCCGAGGTGCTGCTCGTCGTCATCTTCGTCGTGAGCGGCGGGGGCGTCGCGCTCACCGACATGTCTCCGGAAAAGGGCCGCTGGTTCTGGCTCTTCATGGTTCCGCTGCTCGCCGTGACGAGCCTGCACGAAGGCTGGGTCAAGGCCCGCGACCGAGGCGAAGGCGCGTGGCGCATCCTGCGCAAGCAGGTCTTCCACTGGCTGGGGCTGCTGGGCGCCGTCGAGATCGTGTTCATCCTGTTCGCCACCAACCGCATCGACGCGCCGGAAGCCGGGCTCTTCTCCCTGCTCTCCGTCGCACTCGCGAGCTTTCTCGCCGGGATTCACTTCCACTGGCACCTCGGCGTGCTCGGCGTCCTCCTCGGTGCTTCGACGGTCCTGGTCGCGTGGGTCGAGGCGTCCGTATGGATCGTGATGCCGATTTCCGTCGTGGTCGTCGCGGGGCTCCTCTTCTTCACCCGACGCGCCACGCGCAAGCGGACAACCTGAAGTCCGGCCCTACCCGTGTTCGCGCAGGCTCCGCGAAACCGCTTCGTCGAGCTTCGACAGGAACCGCGAGCGGTCCTTGTCCGAGACAGGGCGCGGCCCACCCGAATGGATGCCGGCCTCGCGTAGCTGGGAATGGAGTTCGCGGCCCGCCAGCGCGCCGCCGATCGAATCTTCGGTAAAGGGGCGGCCATCGGTGCCGAGCACGGCGGCCCCCGCTTCGAGGCAGCGCGCTGCGAGGGGAATGTCCGCCGTCACCACGACGTCGCCCTCCCCGGCCCGCTCGGCAATCCAGTCGTCGGCGACGTCGGGACCCTGCTCCACCACCACCAGTTCAACGCCGAAGCCGCCCGGAACGTACATCGGCGCGTTCGCGACGAGGAAGACCGGAAACCCGTAGCGCGTCGCCACGACGTACACCTCGTCCTTCACCGGGCAGGCATCGGCATCCACGTAGATCGTGCGCACTGCCCTGCCTTCCTGGTCGCGCGCCGTTTCGCGCGCCTGGGGTTCCGGCTCAGTGGCGGGTGTGGCCCTGGGGCGTCGAGGGCCTGCCGCCGACGAGCGCCGTGACCGCTTCCTGGATGCCGTCGAGGCTGAGCGGGAACATGGGGAAGATCGACCGGATGACCTGGGTCGTCTGGGTGAGGGCCCAGTCCGAGGGCGGGTCCGGGTTGAGCCAGGCACAGCGTTCGAAATGGTCGCGAATGCGCATCAGCCAGTCGATGCCGCGGGTATCCGTCGTGTAGCGCGGGTTGATGTTGCCCTGCTCCTGCATCAGTTCCGCCGGGTGCATGGCCGCGTCGCCGACGAAGAGCACCTTCCAGCGCTCGTCGAGGCGTCGCAGGACATCGCCCGTGGGCATCGCATCGCGCACGTACATGTCGGCCGTGGTTCCCACCTGCTCGTAGACACAGTTGTGGAAGTAGTAGGCCTTGAAGTCGCGCAGGCCGCGCTCTTCGTGGAGGGCCGTGAGCAGGCGGCTCACCGGCTCGTAGTACGGGTCCATGGTGCCGCCCACGTCCATGAACAAGACGAGCCGCACGTTGTTGCGCTTTTCCGGGCGGTAGACCAGCTCGATCTCGCCCGC
>JAYZFQ010000139.1:0-28686 GCA_036336695.1 Myxococcota bacterium | reverse complement strand
CGGTGCCAGCATCTGCGCCGCTGCGCCAGCTCGTGGCCTTCGAGGCTGCACGTGCCCGCGACCTGCTCTCCCGCGGCGAACCGCTCTTGTCGGCGCTCGCGGGGAGCGCGCGGTTGGCCGTGGCCGGCTTCGCGGCCGGCGGACATGCTGCCCTCGATGCGATCGAACGCGCCGACTGCGACGTGACCTCGGAACTCCGGCGGCCCACCCGCCGGGGTGTCTTGTTCCATGCCGTGCGGCTCTGGCTCCGCGCGGGGCGCAGCGGGGCCGGGCGATGAGCGGTCGCCACGTCGTCGTGGTGGGGGGCGGCCTGGCCGGCATCCGCGCGGGGCGCAGCGGGGCCGGGCGATGAGCGGTCGCCACGTCGTCGTGGTGGGGGGCGGCCTGGCCGGCATCCGCGCGGCGCTCTCCTGCGCCGATGCCGGGGCCCGGGTGACGCTCCTGGAAGCGCGCCCGCGTCTCGGGGGCGCCACGTTTTCGACGCGTTTCGGTGGACTCGACGTCGACAACGGTCAGCACGTCTTCCTGCGTTGTTGTGCGGCCTATCGCGAACTGCTCGAGCGGCTCGAAGTGTCGGACCGCGTCTTTCTCCAGCCCCGTCTCGACGTGCCGGTCCTGGCGCCCGGCGGCCGCGTGCACCACTTGCGCCGGGCTCCCCTCCCTGCTCCCGCCCACCTGTTGCCGAGCGTGCTCGGCTTCGGGCACCTCTCGCTGGGCGCGCGTCTGCGGGCCGGGTGGACCGCGGCGCGGCTCAAGGCCCTCGACCGCCACGACCCCCGGGCCGATGCGACCAGCTTCCATGCCTGGTTGCTCGAACAGGGAGAAAGCCCGCGTTCGATCGCGCGGTTCTGGGACCTGCTGGTGGTTGCGACGCTGAACGTTCCGTGCGAGCGCGCTTCCCTCGCCCAGGCGGCCATGGTCTACCAGACGGGTCTTCTCGAAGACGCGCCCGCGGCCGATATCGGCTGGTCGCGGGTTCCCCTTTCCCAGCTCCACGGGGAACCCGCCGCGGTGGCCCTGGAAAAGGCGGGCGTGCGAACCTGCCTGCGCGCCCGGGTTCGGTCGATCGAAACCCACGGCGGACTCGCGCTTCAACTGGAGGGTGAGCGCCTCGCCGCCGACGGCGTGGTGCTCGCCGTCCCTCACGAGGCCGCGGCCGCGCTGCTTCCCGACGCCGCGAAAGTGGACCGCGCCGGGCTGCGCGCCCTGGGCCGTTCCCCGATCGTGAATCTCCACGTCGTCTTCGATCGCCCGGTGCTCACGATGCCCCTGGCTGCGGGCATCGAGACGCCGCTCCAGTGGCTGTTCGACCGCAGCGAAGCCGCGGGGCTCGAACCGGGGCGGTACGTGGTCGTGTCCCTTTCGGCCGCCGACCGCTGGGTGGGTGCTTCGCGCCAGGCGCTGCGGCGCGTTTTCCTCCCCGCCTTCGCGGACCTGTTGTCTCCTGCCCGGGGCGCCGTGGTCGAGGCGTTCCACGTGACCTGCGAGCGGGCGGCGACCTTCGTGCCGGCGCCCGGAAGCGGCAGCTTGCGGCCCGGACCGGTGACGGCCCAGCCGGGGCTGTTTCTGGCCGGGGCTTGGACCGACAGCGGCTGGCCCGCGACCATGGAAGGCGCGGTCCTGAGCGGCAAGGCGGCGGCGCGGGCCACCCTGGCCCACCTCGGGTTGCACGCCCTGGCCGAGGCCGCGTGACGCACGTGGACGCTGCCGGCCGCGACACTTCGCTTCCTCGACTTTCTTCGCCCAAGGAGCATTCCATGCCCGCCCCTGCAGACCGCGCTTCCAACCTGGAGGCTGGCCGCGCTGCCCTCGAGCGCGCCACGGCAAAACTCGTGTCCCTCCAGCAAGGCGACGGCCACTGGAAGGCCGAACTGGAGACGAACGTCACCATGGAAGCCGAGGACCTGTTGCTGCGCCGGTTCATCGGGCGGGAATCTCCGGAGCTTCTCGCGTCCACGGCGGCGTGGATCCGGTCCCGTCAGCAAGAAGATGGGGGCTTCGCCATCTTTCACGGGGGGCCCGCGGATCTCTCGGCCACCGTCGAGGCCTACGCCGCCTTGCGTCTCGCGGGTGACCCGCCCGACGCCCCCCACATGCTGCGCGCGGCGGAACTCGTCCGCGAACTGGGTGGCATCGAAGCATCCCGGGTTTTCACGCGAATCTGGCTGGCGCTTTTTGGCCAGTGGTCCTGGGACGACCTGCCGGCGCTGCCGCCCGAAGTCATCCTGCTACCGCCCTGGTTCCCGCTGAACGTCTACGATTTTGCCTGCTGGGCGCGCCAGACGATCGTGCCCCTCACCGTGGTGGCGGCGCACCGTCCGGTGCGTTCGCTCGGTTTCACCCTCGACGAGTTGAAGACCGGCGTGCCGAGGCCTCCCCTCGCGCCCTGGAATTCGTGGGCGGGTCGTTTCGAACGGCTCGACCGGTTCCTTCATCTCTACGAGAAGCGACCCCTCGCGCGGCTGCGCCGGCAGTCGCTACGACTCTGCGGGGAGTGGATCCTGAAGCGGCAGGAGGCCGATGGTTGCTGGGGAGGGATCCAGCCGCCGTGGATCTACTCGATCATGGCCCTGCACCTGCTCGGCTACCCCCTCGATCACCCCGCGCTTGCGAAGGCCCTCGCGGGGCTCGAGGACTTCGCCATCGTGGAAGACGGCATGCGACGGTTCGAGGCCTGCCAATCGCCGGTCTGGGACACCTGCCTCTCGATGGTGGCGCTGCGGGATGCGGGGCTTCCCGAAGACGCGCCGGCCATGGTCCGGGGTGCCCGGTGGCTGCTCGACGAGGAAGTTCGCGTACCGGGCGACTGGGCGGTCCGCCGCCCGGACCTCGCGCCCTCCGGCTGGGGTTTCGAGTACGAGAACGACAACTACCCGGATCTCGATGACACGGCGGAAGTCGTGATGGCGCTGCGCAGCGCCAAGGTGGAGGCACCGTCCGAAGCCGAAGACGCGGTGGGCCGAGCGGTCGACTGGACTTTCGGGATGCAGTGCCGCGACGGAGGTTGGGCAGCTTTCGACGTCGACAACGACAGCGCCCTGTGCGCCGCGCTCCCGTTCTGCGATTTCGGCGAGGTGACCGATCCGCCGAGTGCCGACGTCACGGCCCACGTCGTCGAGATGCTTGCCGAAGAGGGGCGCGCTTCGGATCCCCGGGTGAAGCGCGCCGTGGACTGGCTGTTGCGCGAACAGGAAGCCGACGGTTCCTGGTTCGGGCGCTGGGGCGCGAACCACCTGTACGGGACCGGTGCCGTCGTGCCCGCGCTGGTGCGTGCCGGTGTTCCGGCGGATCACCCGGCGGTCGTCCGCGCGGCCCGCTGGCTCGAGCGTGTGCAGAACGAGGACGGGGGCTGGGGGGAGGACCTGCGCTCCTACGTCGACGCCGAGTGGCGGGGCCGCGGGGCCTCGACTGCGTCGCAGACCGCCTGGGCCCTGCTGGCCCTGCACGCGGCCGAAGCGAGTCCGGAAGCCGTTGGCCGGGGTGTGGCCTGGCTCGCCCGGACCCAGCAAGACGATGGCGACTGGGACGAGCCCCAGTTCACGGGCACCGGGTTCCCGGGAGATTTCTACATCCGCTATCACCTCTACCGGCTCAACTTTCCGGTGATGGCCCTGGGCCGAATTCTCCGAGGCGCTGCGTGACTTCCCCTGCACCCCCTACCCCGCTGCTCGTCGCCGCGCCCCTGCGCGTCGAGGCCTGGGCGCTGCGCCCCGGGCTCGGGGGGTGCGGCGTGGTGCGCACGGGCATGGGTCCCAAGCGTTCCCGGCGGGCGGCGCGAACCCTCGTCGACGTGCCCGCGGCGCGCGTCGCCATCGCCGGCCTCGGCGGCGCGCTCGTGCCGGATCTCGCGCCGGGAGACGTCGTGGTGGCTTCGCACCTCTTGGGAGCGGAGCAACCCGTACCCTTGCCCGAGGCCGAGGCGCTTCGCGGCACCCTGGCGCGCGTCGGAGTCGACGCACGGGTGGGCCCCCTGCTTTCCGTCGACCACGTGGTGCGCGGTGCCGAGCGGTCGCGCCTGGCCGAATCCGGCGCACTCGTCGTCGACATGGAATCCGCCTGGCTTGCCCCGGGCGCGAATGGGCGCCCGCTGGCCGTGCTGCGGGTCGTACTCGATACGCCGGGCCGCGAGATCGTTCGGCCCGGTGCGTTGGTCGATTTCGGAATCGCTTTGCGTCGCTTGCGCCGCATCGCGCCCGCGCTTGCCGCGTGGGGGGCGCTGTCCCAGGAACGGGACGGTGCTTCGTTGCACTAGAGAGGATTCATGCCGGTTCCCGTTTCCCAGATGATTCGTGTTGCTCGCCACGTTCTCGGCCACCAGCTCGCGGGGCGGAAACGTTTCCCTCTGGTGTTGATGCTCGAGCCGCTCTACCGCTGCAACCTTGCCTGTGCCGGCGGCGGAAAGATCCAGGACCCGTCGAATATCCTGAAATCGCAGCTGTCGGTCGAGGAATGCCTGCGTGCCGTCGACGAAGTCGACACACCGATGGTGAGCATTCCCGGGGGCGAACCCCTGATGCACCCGCAGATCGACGAAATCATCGACGGCCTCGTGGCGCGCAAGAAATACGTCTATCTCTGCACCAACGCGCTGCTGCTCGAAGAGAAACTCGATCTCTTCACGCCGAGCAAGTTCCTTTCGTTCAGCGTCCACCTCGACGGCCTCGAGGAGGAGCACGATCGTTCCGTCTGCCGGGAGGGGACCTACCGGAAGGCCGTTCGCGCGATCGAAAAGGCGCTGGCGCGCGGGTTTCGGATCACGACGAACACCACGCTCTTCGATACGGCGGATCCGGATCGCACGGCCGATTTCTTCGACGAGGCGATGCGGCTCGGCGTCGAGGGCATGATGGTCTCGCCGGGTTACGCGTACGAGAAGGCGCCGGACCAGGAGCATTTCCTCGGGCGCGAGCGCACCCGCGGTTTCTTCCGCCGGGTTCTGCGCGATGCGAAGCGCCGGAAGCGCTGGCGCTTCAATCAGTCCCCCTTGTTCATCGAATTTCTGGCTGGGACCCGCGAGTACGAGTGCACACCCTGGGGCATGCCGACCTATTCGGTCTTCGGCTGGCAGAAGCCTTGCTACCTGCTGCAAGAGGGGTACGCCCACAGTTTCCAAGAACTGCTCGACGAGACGTCATGGGACGCCTACGGCCCCGCGAGCGGGAATCCGGCGTGTCAGGACTGCATGGTGCACAGCGGTTTCGAGGCCAGTTCCGTGGCCCACGCGTTTTCCTCCTGGGACGGCCTGCTGGCGATGGCGCGGGCGTTCTTCTTCGGGCCCCGGGTGCTGGCGCCCGGCGCCGACGTGTCGAGCCGGGAGGCGCCTTCGGAGCACGCGGCGGAGTCGCCGGGCCAGGGCTGGGCGGCGCCCGCCACGGCCGAGGCGCTGCGCGCGGCCTTCGACTACCGCGGCGATGTCACGTTGACGCTCGATGGCGGAGAAACAGTCGTGGGCTACATCACGAACCTGCGCGGAGAGGACGTGGAACTCTGGCGTCGCGGCACCACCGAGGCGCTGTCGCTGCCCGCGAAGCGGGTGGAGCACGTCGCGTTGAGCGGACCCGATCCGGCGAGCGGGCGCAGCTACGCGACTTGGCTCGCCCGGTACCGGGAGCAACACGGCGAGGCTGCGCACCCTTCGCCGTAGGGAGTTCACCTCCGGTCGTTCGGTGGTAGCCTTCCCTGGGGAGGCTATCGCCGAGTGAACGCCGCTCTGAGCGCCATTTTCTTCCTGTCGGGTGGCGCTGCGCTGCTCTTCGAGTCGCTGTGGTTTCGGCAGGCGGGTCTTGCCTTCGGGAACAGCGTCTGGGCCTCGGCGCTGGTCCTCTCGAGCTTCATGGCGGGGATTGCCCTGGGCAACGGCCTCGCGGCGCGACACGGGGGTCGTGTCGCGCGTCCGGTTCGCCTCTACGCACTGCTCGAATTGATCGTGGCGTTTACCGGCGTGGGCCTCGTGTTTTTGCTGCCCGCCCTCGCCGGACTGATGGCGCCGGCTTTCCGTCCGTTGCTCGACTTTGGCGCAGCCCTGCAGTCGCTGCGCTTCCTGATTTCTTTCGGTCTCTTGTTGATCCCCGCCACGGCCATGGGGGCGACACTTCCCCTGCTCGTCAAGGCACTGACCCGCGATCCGGGAGATTTTGGCCGGGTGCTCGGCCTTCTGTATGGCTGGAACACCCTGGGCGGTGTGATGGGTGCAGTCATCGGGGAGCTGGTTCTCGTGTCGGCCTTGGGAGTGCGCGCTACGGGTTTCGTTGCCGCTTTCCTGAACCTGCTTGCTGCCGCCGGCGCCGTCATGGTGCTCCGCAAACGCCGCGCGGTCCCCGAACCCGACCCGGAAACCGCACCGAGGCTCGGACCGCGGCCGAGGCGGCTGCTCGTGGCAGCCTTTCTGGCCGGCGCCATCCTGCTCGCCCTCGAGGTGGTGTGGTTCCGTTTCCTGTCTCTTTTCATCAGCGGAACGAGTCGTTCCTTCGCCATGATGCTCGCGGTCGTTTTGGCGGGGATCGGCGCGGGAAGTCTCGTCGGTTCGGCCTGGCTGAAGCGGCGACCCGACGCGGAACGCGCCGCGTTCTCGGTGGCCCTGGCAGCCGGGGCATTGGCAATCCTGGCTTACACGCAGTTCGGTTTCGTGCTGCAGTACCACTCCGGCGTGCACTCGAACCGGATCTTGGATCTGCTCCGGTTGTCGGTACCCCTGATGTTCCCGGTCGCGTTCGCTTCCGGGGTGCTGTTCCCGCTTCTGGGAACCGCCCTGAACCAGGCGCTCGGAGTCAGCGTTCGTTCTGCGGGCCTGTTGACCTTGGCCAACACGGTTGGGGCGGCAATCGGCCCGCTGGTGGCCGGCCTCGCCATGTTGTCCTGGCTCGGGATGGAAATGTCCATCCTGATTCTGGCGCTTGGGTACGGCGCCGTCGCCTTCTTTGCGTTGGACAAGCCTCGGCCGCGCAATCTCGGGCGTGTCGCCTGGACAGCGCTCCTCGCGTTCGTCCTGCTGGCCGCGTTGTTCCCGGTCGGACGGATGGAGGCCCGCTATCTCGATCTGATCCGGGAGCGGGCTGCGAGTACTGATGAGGTCATCGTCGCGCTCCGGGAAGGTCCCACGGAGACGATCCAGTACTCCCAGAGCGAGTTCGCGGGCGAGCCGTTCTACCACCGGCTCATTACCAACGGCCACTCGATGTCCTCGTCGAAGATGCGCGCCCGGCGCTACATGCGGGTCTATGCGCAGCTGCCGGCCGCACTGCATCCAGGCATCGAGAACGCGCTGCTGATCAGCTACGGCCTCGGAACGACGGCCCAGACGTTGACCCAGATTCCAGGACTCCGAAGCCTGGATATCGTCGATATTTCTCGCGACGTCCTCGAGATGAGCGACATCGTCTATCCGGATCCCGCGCAGCACCCGCTTCGGGACCCCCGGGTTTCGGTCCACATCGAAGATGGGCGCTATTTCCTGCAGGTCACGCCAGAACGCTTCGACCTCATCACGGCCGAACCCCCGCCGCTGCGCACTTCTCGCACGGTCTATCTCTACACGGAAGAATATTTTCGTCTCGCCTATGACCGGTTGAAGGAAAACGGGCTGGTTTCGTATTGGCTGCCCGTTTTCCAGTTGAGCCTCGAAGAGACGTCGTCGATCGTGAATGCGTTCTGCGCGGTCTTCGAAGATTGCTCGCTCTGGAGTGGAGCGCTCTTGAACTGGACGCTCGTGGGAAGCCGCGGTCCGATGCTTCCGGTCCGCGCGGATGTATTGGAAGCCCTGTGGCGTGACGAAACGTTTCTGGCGGGCCTGAAGGACGCGGGCATCGATCAGCCGGCCCAGGTGGGCGCGCTGTTCATCGGGGACGCGGAGTACTTGCGCGGTTTTGCGGGAGGGACTCCCCCACTGAATGACGATCGGCCGCTCCGGATCAGCAATCACTATCCCGAAATTCCCCGCAACCATTATTGGAACGCGATGTCGGCGGAGGCGGCGAAGCAACGCTTTCAAAGCAGCGATCTCGTCGATCGGATCTGGCCGGAGGCGCTCCGGGAAGCCGCCCTCGAAGCGTTTACGGTGCAGCGAATCATCGACCAGGACTTCGGCAGCTTTCAGTGGGAACTCGACTCAGATGCCGTGCGCCTGCGTCGCCTGCACCGGTTGCTCGCGGAACCCGACGTGGAGTCCGCGGTTTTCTGGAACCTCGGTTTCGACCCGCGCGAGGGCGCAATTGCCAGGGCGCGCGCCGAAGCCGGCGGTACACCGGAGGGCGAAGAGGCTGCAGCGCTCGAAGCCCGTCTGGGTGCTGCGGCGCTGGCGGAACGCTCGTGGCACGAAGCAGCCCGTCATTTTGGGCGCGCCGCGATGCTCGAGCCCGAGCTCGAATATTGGAAAATTCTCGAGATCTACGCCCTGGCCCGTTCGGGACAGCGCGAAGAGGCTGCTGCGCGACTTCGCGACACCCCGGACAGTCGGGAAGTGCAGCGATGGCTGGAACAGAAGTTCCAACTTCAGTGAGCAGACCCGCCCGCGATTCTTCGGAGCCCGCTGAGAAGACCTCGATCCGCTGGAGTCTGATTCGAAACCTGTTTCTGTTGATCGTCGTGTTGACGGCGACCATTCTCCTCTCGACGGTCTACACGGGCCGCCGCATCGCGCACTCGACGTCTCGGGACCTGATCGACGATGCGCTTCAGTCCGTCCGCAGCGAACTCCACCGCTTTACGGACCCGGTCCAGCGTTCCCTGCAATTCGGTGCGCAGCTCGCTTCGACCGGCGTGATCGACCTCGACGATCCGGCGGGCATGAACGCGGTCTTCATGCCTCTCGTCACGCAGATTCCCCAGATCTCTGCCGTCAACGTGGGGGACGCCGAGGGGCGTGGCTACCTCCTGCTGCGGATGGGAGACCGTTGGCGCAATCGCTTCGTCTGGCAGGAACGCTGGGGGCGCCGGATGGAGTTCTCGGAGTGGGCCGATGGGGACGCCGAGGCGCGCGAATGGACCGTCGAGAACCCGTCCGATGACGAGTTCTACGACCCGCGCACGCGAGACTGGTATCGAATGGCGACGGAACTCGAAGCCGATGCCCCGGCTCCCGGCGCGGTGTACTGGACCGATGTCTACAGTTTCTTTTCGACGGGCCGTCCCGGGATCACAGCCATGGTCCACGTGACGGACGCCAAGGGGCGTCGCTACGTGCTGGCCTATGACCTGACCCTGACCGCGTTGACGGAGTTCACGCGGCACCTCGATGTGAGTACGAACGGTTTTGCCTTCTTGCTGGCTGAGGACGGCCGGGTGCTCGGGCTTCCCGGCCTGCCGCAGTTCGAGAGCGACGCAGCGCGAGAAGCTGCGATTCTGGAGCGCCCGAGCGCGCTCGGAGTGCCGGTGATCCAGGACGCGACCGCGGCGTTTCGTCGCCTTCGCTCGGGACAGCCCCGGATCTTTTCCTTCTTGAGTGACGGAGAACAGTGGTGGTGCGACGTGCAGCCCTTCGCGCTCGGCTGGAACCGGGAGCTGACCATTGCTGCGTTGGTACCGCAAGAAGATCTCGTGGGGATCATCGGGGAGCAGCGATTGCTGGTTCTCGGCGTTTCCTTGTTCGGATTCGGCGTGGCTACCGCCATGGCTTTCTGGTTGGCGCGTCGCTACGCCCGCCCGCTCGCGACCCTTGCGGAAAACAGCCACCGCATCGGCGTCCTCGAACTCGGAGAGTTGGATGAGGTCGAGACGAGTCTCCGGGAGATCGACCAGCTCGCGATCGAGCAGGACCGGATGCGAGTCGCTCTCGACTCTTTTGCCCGTTACGTGCCTACTGAGATCATCCGAGAATTGTTGAGCCGAGGCGAGGCAGCGAAAATCGGCGGGACGCGGCGGGAGATCACTTCGCTGTTCACGGATATCGCCGACTTTACGACGATCTCCGAGCGGGTTTCCCCGGAAGTGCTCACGTCTCACGTTGCCGAGTACTTCGAGGCGATGCTTGGCATTCTCCAGGCCGACGGTTTCGGCACTGTCACGCAACTCAGCGGCGATGGAGTGGTGGCAATGTGGGGCGCGCCGGCGGAAGTCTCCGACCATGCGAGCCGAGCGGTCGAGGCCGTGGCCCGTTGCCGGGAACGCCTCGCTGACCTCAACGCGGTTTGGCGTGAGCGCGGGTTGGCTCCCCTGCCTACGCGCTTCGGGTTGGCCACGGGAGACGCGCTCATCGGGAACGTGGGTGCTGCTTCGCGGCTCGTCTACACGGCAATGGGCGATACGGTGAACCTGGCGAGCCGCCTGGAGGGCCTCGGCCGTGCCTACGGAGTCGATACCATCGCAGCGGCCGCGACCCGGGAGGCGGCCGGGCCGGGTTTCGTCTGGCGGACCCTGGACACGGTGCGCGTGAAGGGCAAGGAGCACCCCGTCGAGGTTTCGGAGTTGCTGGGACCTGCTTCCAGCGTGGCACGTCCAGAACGGGACGCTGCGGCGCGCTACGAAGAGGGACTCGGCCTGTTCCGCCAGCGGCGTTTCGAGAGCGCGGCGGAGCGTCTCGAAGCGCTGCTCCGTGACTCACCCGAAGACCTCGCGGCCGAGCGCCTGCTGGGCCGGGCGCGTGCGTACGGGGCTGTGCCCCCGCCCGACGACTGGGACACGGTTTCCACCTTCAATGAAAAGTGAGCCGTTCGCTCCGTAGGGGGCGGCGCCGGAGCCGGATTTCCTCCACACTGGGCGGCCCCGGTGGACCCGAGGCGCCCTCCAAGGCGCGGATCGGCAGCCACAGAGACGAGGAAAGGACCCCCCATGACTTCCCCCAACAAGCCCGCGCCCCTGGCAGGTGTCCGCGTGATCGAAAGCAGCTTGCTCGGGCCGGCCGCCATCACCCTGCACCTGGCCGATCTGGGCGCCGACGTCATCAAGGTCGAATCCCCCTCCGGGGACTACGTCCGCGAGATGACCTGGCCCATCGTCGAGGGGGTTTCGCTGCTGCACCTCCATACCAACCGGGGCAAGAAGAGCCTGACGCTGGACCTGAAGAAACCGGAAGCGGTGGAGGTCTACAAGGAACTGGTCGTCGGCGCCGACGTGGTCGTCGAAGCCATGCGACCGGGTTCCCTGGCGCGTCGCGGGCTCGGGTACGAAGACCTCGAGCCGATCAACCCGAAGATCGTGTTCTGCAACATCTCCGGCTATGGGATGACCGGTCCGTACCAGAGCCTTCCCGCGCACGGGATTGCTTTCGATACCTGGGCCGGTGTCGTGAACCCGGCCTACGATGAAGAAGGCTTCTGTTACCTCCCCGAGCACGCGTCGATCGGCATTCACGCCGGCCCCTTGTTGGGTGCGCTCGGCATTCTCGCCGCGATCATCCGGGCGCGGGAAACCGGGAAGGGTTGTTTTCTCGAAATCGGCCAGTCCGATGCCGCGGCGTACATGGACTGGTACCGCTCCGAGTCGCACATGGCGTACGAGCGCCCCGAGGATGTCGTCACGGGCAACAAGGCCGACAACTACGAGCGGCGTCCGGTCGGAACGGCCGGGATGCGCCACGGCGTGCGCTACCAGACCTACGATGCGACGGACGGTGTCGTGCTCTTCATGTGCTCGGAGCAGGCGTTCTGGAAGAATTTCTGCGAGTGCATGGGGCGCATGGATCTCTTCGAACGCTGGCCCGGATCGAGGTTTGCCGACCACGCCCTGGGAAACCGGGAACTCCAGGTCGAACTGCGGGAGATCTTCAAGACGAAGTCGTGCGAGGAATGGCTTCGCCTCGGCGACGAGAAGAACTTTCCGATCGCTCCGTGCAACACGCCCAAGACCCTGGCGGCCGATCCCCAGTTCCGGGACCGGTTTCCCTTGTATCCCTTCGCGGAGCACGGGATCGACATGCTGCCCTTCCCGGTCAAGTACGTCGGGGAAACCCTGCCCGCACCGACCAAGGCGCCCACGGTGGGAGAGCACAACCTTCCCGTGCTGCGGGATACGCTCGGCTACGACGAAGAGCGGATCAAGAAACTCGAGGACGCTGGCGCACTCGGCTGATCGCGATCCCGGCGGCCAGCAAGAGGCCGACGAAGCTTCCGAGACCCCAGAGTGTGAGTGCGGGTACACCCGGGCTTCCGGGGTCGTTCGGATCGTTCGGGTCCGAACCGAGCACGAAGACCTCGAAACCGTCGAAGTGGCCATCCCCGTCCGTGTCGTTCGAGGCCGGATCCGAGCCGGTGTCTGTGCTGCTCGAAAACGTCCCGGTGCCCGTTTCGACGCCGTTGATCAACAAGTCGTTGTCGCGGTCGAGCGCCATGCGCGTTCCGGATCCCGACGGCGCGCAGGTGTAGGTCACTTCCTGGCCAGCGGTCGCGGCGAGTGCTCGCAGGCTGGCGCTGGGGAGCGCCGCGCCGCCGTCATCGGGTTTGTAGTCGTTGCTCGCCGGTTGATACAGGTAACCTCGGAGTTCTCCTCCCTCGACGACCTGGGCGACCACGTCGCATTCCGTGACCGCTCCGCCGAGGATCTGCGAGACGAACGGGGCGGCGGCCCGCTGCTCGAGCAGGTCGACCCGGCTCGCAATGGCCGGATCGGAAAAGTTCGACGGCGTCAGGGTGACCTGCTGGCCAACGATCGGGGGAAGATCGGTCGGGAACGTAACCATGGCCGAAACGAGCTGGGTCTGTTCCGGGGCGGTAACGCTGAAGAGAGAGGAACTGAGGAAGCGGAAGATCGTGTCGACCGAGCCGTCGTGGTTGAAACCGAAGCCTCGAATCTGGGGGCCCTTGTTGAGGAATGGGCTGGTGTCCCCCTCGAAGGCGCCTCCGACCGCTCCGGTCGCCGGGTTGGCGAAACCGAACATGCCCACTTTCTGGTACTGGTTGCGCAAGTGGGGCGTCTTGAAGTGCTGGGTTCCGCCGTCGAAGACGCTGTCGCCGTCTCCACCGAAGTGTCCGGCTGAGGGGTCGAGCGCGTGGCAGCCGACACAGGTTTCCACGGTGTCGGTGATCCGGCCCGCGTGCAAGCCCGTCGCGGTGAAGATCTGCATGCCCAGGTCTTCTTCGGGGCGCCGGGTGCCGTCCAGCTTGGCGATCGGGTTCGGTGAGTAGCGGAGCTGCAACGCGAAGTTGGTGAACGCATCCATGTCGGCTTCGGTGAGCTCATCGACGCGGCCTAGCAAGCCCGGAAAGGCCTCGTTGAAGGCGGTGAATGCCTGGGTGGCGTTTCCCTGTCGATCGCCGCGCCAGTGCTGGGGACCCATGTTCGCGAGCCCGAACAAGCTCTGGGTTCCCATCGGGCCCTTCGTGGGGTGGAAGGTCTGCGGCAGGATGAAGGGGCCGGGCGGGAAATGGAATGGGTTGTTGTTGTCGACGACCTCTCCGTCGGGGTTTCCCAGGTCCCAGGCCAGGTCGTCCATGTCTCCGAAGAGGTGGCACGAGTGGCACGACTGTTCGCCGTTGGAGCTGGTGTGGCGCGCGTCGTAGAGCATCTTGCGCCCGTCGGTGATGGTCGCATCTTCCACGTCGTGGAGCGCGATCTTCTGAATCTGGGCGTTTGCGCTGTTGGTGTCGTGCACATAGATCGCGTTGTCGAAGCGCGTGTGGACGTAGAGGAAGCCGTTGCCAAGGACGAGACCGTCGGGTCCGCCTCCGGCTAGTTCGATGTGGCTCGCGGGGCTTGGCGTGAAGGTGCCCAGTTCGAGTTCGGAGACGTTGAAGATGCCGACCTTCTGGGAGCTGAATGCAGCCACGTAGAGCACGTCGTCGCCCGGGTCGGTCGGGTCCTTGACGTCGATCACCATGCCGAGGGGCGAGGCGAGGCTCGCATCGGCGGTTCCGGGCGGTGCCGGCCGCACGTTGTAGTTGATGTGGGGGTTCAGGTGCCGTTTCGTCACCGTGCTGCCGTCCAGCACCGTGATCTGCGAGCGCGCCAGGTTGCCCTGCACCGTGTCGGGTTCACCGGCCGGTTTCTTGCCGTTCGCGTAGGTTCCGTTCCCCTCGAAACGGACGTGGTTCTCGGCGTCGGTGTTGCTGACGAAGATCTTTCCGGAGTTGGGGTGAACGACCATGTTGAACAGGTTGGTTCCAACACCTGACCAGCACCCGTTTCCGGTGGTGCAGGAAGAGGACCCATTCACCGCCGCAGGGACCAGTGCATCGGCGTCGATCTCGAAGACGTCGAGGTCGGGCAAAGAAAACTTGACCAGGTCGGTCCAGTCGCGCCCGGGGATCTCATCCTGCCACACACCCGGACTCGAGCCGTCGCGGTTGAGTTTGACGATCAGGCCGACTTCCGGCCGGTCCTGGAACCCTGCGGCGGGATCCGTCGTGTTCGGGGCGTTCTGGTGAGGGGGCGGATAGCCGCCGGCACTCGGTTGGCCGCTGGGGAGCGTGCACGCAGGCTGCACGGCGTCGCTGGCGAGGTTGGCACTGCTCGTACCGCAGAGCATTGCCTGGTTGAGGACCGTGGTCTGGTTGCCCGAGCGGTACACCGCGACGTAGACCTTGGACCCATCCGGACTGGCGGTGACCGCACGCCCCTTGTCGCCGAATACCGTGATGACCTCGATCGGAGTGCCGCCGAGTTCCGTGCCCAGGTTCGTGGAATCGAAGACCCAGAGGTCGTTGCGGCCGATCCCCGGCGTATCCCAGGCCGAAGCGTCCGGATCGTTCTCCTGCCCGGGAATGCGGTTGTGGCGGCCGCCGTTCGGGCTGTTCTGTCCCCGGCGGGCCGTCGCGATGAAGACACGCTTGTGGCTCGAGCCGGCTACTGCCATGCCCCGCGGTTCGTCGCCCACGTGGAGGGTTCGAGTCACGCGGGGCGGATCGGCGAGACTCACGATGCTGACGCTGTCCGAAACCTGGTTCGCAACCCAGGCCTCGTCGTTCGTCACGGCAACGACGGAAACAGGTTCCATGCCGACAGGCACCGAGGCCACGTGGACGAGTTCGCCCGAGACGGCATCGACGTCGAAGACCTCGAGCCGGTTGTCCGGGAGGTTCGTCACCAGGAGCTTGGAGCCATCGGAGGTCAGGGCGACCGGCTGGACGGGGTCGCTCTCGAAAAGCAGGTAGGGCCGCGCTGCGTTCGCCGACGTCGCGATTGCGAGCGTGCAGACGATGAGACATGCCCGCGCGAAGCCTCGGCGCATGGGAAGTCTAGAAAGCAATTTCCATTCCTCGCGCAGTGGGCGGGCTACACGCCCAATCTACCGGGGATTTTACCCCCGCGGGGGGAAAGCCCATCCTTAGCAAAAGGGTAAGGGTGTTCTGTTTCTGGGCAAGTTCTTTCCACGAAGCAAGCGGTTGCGCTCTCGCCTCGGGGGGGTAGCGGCGGGCGCTTACCCCGGCGCGCCGGGTGGTAGAGTGGCCGTTCCGCGCCGGGGTCCATGGCGCGGTCTTCACGGGCGAGGAGGCGCGTGCGGTGGATTTCCACTTTCCCCAGGTATTCGAGACGATCGCTGCCGCGGTGCCGGACCGCGAAGCGTTGGTGTTTCGCGACCGCCGGTTCACCTTCGCGCAACTGCGGGATCGCAGCCGCCGACTCGCCCGGTACCTCGCATCCCGCGGCCTGACCGCGCAACGGGAACGGTCCGCTCTGGCGGGCCACGAGTCGGGCCAGGACCACCTCGCGATCTACCTCTACAACGGCAACGAGTACGTGGAGAGCATGCTGGGCGCCTTCATGTCCCGGGTCGCTCCGCTCAACGTGAACTATCGCTATGTCGAGGGGGAACTTCGCTATCTCTTCGAAGATTCTCGCGCCAAGGCCGTGGTCTACCACGGAGAGTTCGCGCCCCGGATCGCCGCGATTCGCGACGACCTGCCGCAACTCGAAGTGCTGATCCAGGTTGCGGACGACTCGGGTGAACCGCTGCTTCCCGGTGCGGTCGACTACGAAGAAGCGCTGGCCTCGATGTCGCCCGAGCCCCCCGAAATCGTTCCGTCTCCCGACGATCTCTACATCCTCTACACCGGCGGGACGACGGGGATGCCGAAGGGCGTGCTCTGGCGCTCAGCCGACATCTACGTCGGTGCGATGGGGGGTCGGAAACTCGACCGCACCGAGATGACGTCCCTGGAGGAAATCGGCGAGTACGCCCGGAACGGTCCGGGGATCAAGGCGGTCCAGGGGCCGCCCCTGATGCACGGTGCAGCCCAGTGGGTCAGTTTCATCAACTTCGGCATGGGCAATACGGTGCTGTTTCCCGACGAGGTGAAGCGCTTCGACGCCGCCGCGGCTCTCGAACTGATCGAGCGCGAACGGGCCAACACCCTCATGATCGTGGGCGATGCCTTCGCGAAGCCCCTGATCGACGCGTTGCGCGAGGGAAAGCGGGACGTATCGAGCTTGATCTTGATCGGTTCGGGAGGGGCGCCCCTGTCGACGACGAACAAGCAGGCCCTGCTCGACTGTCTGCCCGACATCACCATCATGGATGGTATCGGCTCGTCGGAAACGGGGTCCCAGGCGACCAACCCGAGCAGCAAGGGCGGGCCGATTTCGACCGGCGACTTCACGCCCATGCCCGGTTCCTGCGTCGTCTCCGCGGACCTGACCCGGGTGCTCGTGCCGGGCGATGAAGAGGTGGGCTGGTTCGCCCAGGAGGGTCGTGTGCCGCTCGGCTATCTGGGCGATGCCGACAAGACGGCGCGCACGTTTCCCGAGATCGCGGGTGTCCGCTACTCGGTGCCGGGGGACCGGGCGCGGATCCGGGCCGATGGAAGCTTCGAGGTTCTCGGACGCGATTCGGTGACGATCAATTCCGGCGGCGAGAAGATCTTTGCCGAAGAGGTCGAGGCCGCCGTGAAGCAGCACCCGGACGTCTACGACGCTGTCGTGGCCGGCCGGCCGAGCGAGCGCTGGGGCCAGGAGGTGGTTGCCATCGTCCAGCTCCGCGAAGGGTCGACGGCAACGCCCGAAGCCCTGCGCGAGGAGGCGGGGAGACATCTCTCTCGCTACAAACTTCCCAAGGCTTTCGTGTTCCGGGACGCGATCCAGCGCAGTCCGAGCGGCAAGGCGGACTATCGCTGGGCCAAGGAGGTTGCCGGTTCGGGTCGCTGACGCGGCCGCCGGTCCGGCTATCTGCTAACGATTCCCCATGGCGGTTGCCCTGGCAGGGGATTCCGGCGAGATCGAGCTTTCGATCGTCATGCCTTGTCTCGACGAGGCTGAGACCCTGGCCACCTGCATCGAGAAGGCCCAGCGTTCGCTCCGTGAGGGTGGGATCGCAGGCGAAGTCGTCATTGCGGACAACGGCAGCACCGACGGCTCCCAGGCGATCGCCGAGGGGCTCGGCGCCCGGGTGGTTCCCGTGGCCATTCGCGGTTACGGGGCCGCGCTTGCGGGTGGGATCGAGGCAGCCCGGGGGCGTTTCGTCATCATGGGCGACGCGGACGACTCCTACGATTTCAGCAACCTGATGCCCTTCGTAGAAAAACTGCGCGAGGGATTCGACCTCGTGATGGGCAACCGGTTTCTCGGGGGGATCGCTCCCGGCGCCATGCCGCCGCTCCATCGCTACCTCGGGAACCCCGTGTTGACCGGGATCGGCCGGCTCTTCTTCGGCAGCCCGTCGGGAGATTTCCACTGCGGCCTCCGCGGTTTCCGAAAGAACGCGATCGAGGGACTCGGACTCCAGACCACCGGCATGGAGTTCGCCTCGGAGATGGTGGTGAAGGCGACGCTCATGGGTCTGCGGGTGACCGAGGTGCCGACGACCCTCTCTCCCGACGGGCGCAGCCGGCCGCCCCACTTGCGGAGTTGGCGCGACGGCTGGCGTCATTTGCGCTTCCTGCTCTTGTTCAGCCCCCGCTGGCTCTTCCTGTTTCCGGGCGTTGTGCTCATGCTGCTGGGCCTGCTCGCCATGCTCTGGATCCTGCCGGGCGCGCAGACCGTCCGGGGAATCGCCTTCGACGTGAACACCCTGCTCTACGGCGCGGCCGCGGTCTTCATCGGTTTCCAGTCGGTGATCTTCGCGGTCTTCACCAAGATCTACGGCGTGACCGAGGGGATCCTTCCCCAGGACCCAAGGCTCGACGGCTTGTTTCGCTACGTGAGCCTGGAATCCGGTCTCGTCGCAGGCATCCTGCTGGTTCTGGTCGGCCTCGGCGTTTCGATCTGGGCCGTGGGCAACTGGGGAGCCACGTCGTTTGGGGTTCTCGATCCCCAGCGCTCCCTGCGCCTCGTGATTCCCGCGATCCTCGCGCTTACCGTCGGCTTCCAGGTCATACTTTCGAGCTTCTTTCTGAGCGTCCTGGGCCTGAGCCGCCGCCGCTCCGGGGGCGCGTGAACCCGGGCGCAATGTTTGCGGAGGCTCCACTCGTGTCGTGCCAAGCGTCGAACGGTTTTCGGCCGGCAGGCGGCAGCGGGCGCCCTCGCCCGCATGAAACCAGCTGAACCCGGAGGGGGGAACTGTGCAGCCGCTGCCGCGCTTCCGCATCTACTCGCGTTTCGGCGACTACGCCAGCATCGCCCGGGATCTCGCTACTGGAGGCGTCAGCCGCGGGGAGAGCATCGAAGACCTCGAGCGGGCGATCGCCTCCCGGAACGACGTCGCGCATGCCCTGTGTATCGCCAAGGCGCGGGTGGGCATCTTCGTGGCAATCCGCGCATTGGTGCAGCCGGGGCAGGAAGTCGTGCTGTCTCCCTACACCATTTCCGATGTGATCAACATGGTGGTGTGTGCGGGCGGGGTCCCGGTATTCGCGGACCTCGAGCCCGATACCTGCAACGTCGATGCCGAGGATGTTGCCCGGCTCGTGGGGGACAACACCGGCGCGGTGATGGTCACGCACCTGCACGGACTTGCCTGTGACGTCCGGAAGATTGCCGCGCTGTGCCGCGAGCGGGGCGTGCCCCTGGTCGAGGATGCCGCCCAGGCGTTCGGCGCCCGTGTCGACGGGCGGCAGGTGGGCACCTTCGGAGACGCCGGCATCTACAGCTTCGGCATGTACAAGAATCTCAATTCATTCTTCGGCGGCATGGTGGTGACGCCGCGGGAAGACCTTTCGGAAAAGCTGCGCGAAGAAATCGCGGCATTTCCCTCCCAGGAGGTCGGGTACTACCTCACCAAGCTCGCGAGCGGCGTGGCGTCGGACCTGGCGACCTGGCCGCCGCTCTTCAAGACGTTGACCTACCGGGTCTTCAGCTACGGATTCCTTCATGACGTCGGGTTCCTCAACAGCCAGGTGACCGTCGATGTCGATCCGCAGATCAAGCGCAGCCTGCCCGAGAGCTATTTGCGACGCATGACGCCGATGCAGGCTCGGCTGGTCTTGCGGCAGCTCGAGGCCGTCGACGCGCACATTCGCGAACGCATCGAGCGCGCCCAGATCTACCACGCCGGGTTGCGCGATCTCCCCGAGGTGTCGCTTCCGCCCCTCCGGACGGATTTTTCGCACACCTACCATTACTTCCCGATTCAGGTTTCGGACCGGCAGGCGCTGCTGCGACACATGATGACCGAGCAGCGTGATGTTGCGGGCCAGCACCTTCACAATTGTGCCGACCTGCCTTGCTTCGAAGAATTTCATCGCGACTGTCCGAATGCCCGGCGTACGGCGGGGGCGGTCGTATTGCTTCCCACGTATCCGCGCTACTCCGTGGAGGACGCGGAGCGCAACGTGGCTTCGATCCGGCGCTACTTCGGTCGAGCGTGAGGTCGACGGACAGGCCGAGAGGTCGCATGGTGTGAAGCAACTGCTCGAAAATCTGCCTGCACGACTGGGTCTCCAGGGAAATGGCTGGGATGCCCGTACCACCGCGCGCCTGATCGGCGCGATGCTGCTCCTCTATGGCTTGTTCTTCGCGTTGTACTACCCGGACGTCGTCATCAACGACGACGAATCCGAGTTCCTGCGCCAGACACAGCTCCTGCTCCAGGGGACTTCGAGCGTGGTCCAGGTCGACCCGTTCACCGGGGCAGAGGTCGAGGTGGTGCCGGGCACCTATCCGCTCGGGACGCCGCTGCTGTCCGCGCCCTTCGTCGCCGTTGCGGGATGGCGCGGTGCGTTCCTGCCCGCGTGCCTGAGCCTCATCGCTGCGGTCTTGTTGACCGCGGCGTGGATCCGGCGCGAGGGGCGATCCCCGGTCTTTGCCCTGATCCTGCTGGGATTCCCACCGGCGCTGGTGATGGGTCGTGTCGCGATGAGCGATGTGCCCAGTGCCGCGGTGGTTGCCTTGGGGTTGTGGCTCTTCTGGCGGGGTATCGAGGGGAAGCCGGGTTGGTGGCTGGCTTCGGGCTTTGTCGCAGGGGCCTCGCTCGTGTTTCGCGTCACCAACCCGCTCCTGTTCGTGCCGCTCTATGCCGGAACCGTGTTGCGCCGCGAGTGGAAGTGCTGGGCTCTCATCGTCGGCGGGTTGGTCGGCATCGCGATGCGGCCGCTGACCATGCAGTTCTACTTCGGCAGCGCCTTGTTCGAGCGCAGCATGTATCACTTTTCCCCGGAGACGCTCTTCGAACGCATCCCGCTCTATCTCTTCGGCTTGTTGCTGCTGGTTCCCGGGGGCCTGTGTTTCGCGTTTCTGTATCGGGGCAGACGCCGTCCCGAGGTTCTTGCGACCCTCGGTCTGTTCGTCGCGTTCTTTCTCTTTCAGAAATACAGCACCGTCGAGACCGGACTGCCGAAGCGCATCGTGCTCGGCCTCCGCTATTTCATTCCCCTGCTCCCGTTGCTGGCGTTTGCCATGGCGGAATCGGTGCCCCGGCTGTGGCAACGCTGGATCACGCCGCGTGGACCCAGCGCTGTGCGGTGGGCCAGCGGCGCCGTCGCAGCCTGGCTCGTGATCGTCGCGGTGGCGACGGTCTCGGTCCACCCGTTCTTCAACGCCTGGAGTGCCACTCAGGCGCAGATCCGCGACGAAATCGAGCGCGTCGTCCCCGATGATGCGGTCTTGCTCACGAACTGGTCGGGAACCAAGAAGTTCGTGCGCCAACTCGAGCGCCGCTACGTGGTGGTCAAAGTCACGAAGTTCCCGACCGAACGAGTGGCCGGGCTCTTCGAGCGGCACCCGGAGGTCTACCTTGTCCTCCTCGATCGTACGGACAGCGCGTGGTGGCGGCGACGCGGTGAGTGGATCGCCGCTTTCCTCGAGGAGATCGGCGTTCGGGACGCACCGGAGACGGACTTGCGCCCGACGAGTACCGATCGCCTGAGAATCTGGCGAATCGAGGGTCCACCGCGGGGCGAGGCTTCGCTCTAGCCCGGCACACGCGGTTCGCGCGAGCGGGGCACACGCGGTTCGCGCGAGCGGGGAACACGCGGTTCGCGCAGCTTCAAGAACTGGTGCACCAGGAAGAGCACCAGGGCCAGCGCAGGCACCAGCAGGGCGGGCCAGTACGTTCGCCAGGTTCCGAGCCGCGGAGCGACGTGTATGTCGAAGGCGAGTCGTCCCGATCCCTCGTCGCCCCGAACACGCACGCCGACCCGCCAGGTTGCCGTCTTCGGCAGCATGACGTTGCTGCTCCGGTAGAACGGGTGTCGCCCGGGTGTCGCCACGCGGAGGATGCCGGCGTGCGGGTCCGGGGGTTGCCATTCGAGGGAGACTTCGACCGCATCCACCGGGTTTCCCCCCGCGTCCTGCACGAGGACGCTCCACTGGGAGGGTCCGGCACGCACGGGGACTGGCGCGACGAGGACGCTCACCCGGTAGGGCCCGGCGTTCCCGTCGGCCACCAGAACGCCCAGGTCTCCTCGTGCTGGGGCCGACACCGCGAGCCCGGCGAAGACGGCGAGGATCCCCGACCAGGTCTCCCACCGCTTCCAGCGCGCGCAAAGCGAAAGTCGCGGCGGCATCTACATCACCATCCCGCGCATCTGCATGGGCTGAAGCACGATCCAGATTCCTGAGGCGTAGAGGACCAGGGCAAGGGCGGCCCAAGGGAGGCCGAGGCGCAGCGCAGGGCCGGGCCCGGTCGCCAGGGAGCGCGCGAGACGCCAACCGACCGCCACGCTGACGACCAGGCCGGCACCGAGGAGCCACAACTCCAATTCGGGGAAGAGTGTGCCCGTGGGCGGCGTGGCGGCGAAGGGCCGGCCCGCCGCGAGTCCGAGGCTCGTGAGTGCGCGGTCGCTGGCGGGCGCCAGGGTCCCGAGCCCGGTCCACAGGTGGAAGCTGAAGTGGGCGAGCCACATGGAGAACCCGAGCGGCACCAGCGCCGGAGACAACCGCGCGACGATCTCCCGGGTGGAAGGGCGGCGCCCGTGCGCGCCGGCGAGCACGCGACCCGCTGCGGCGCACGTCGGCGCGAGAAGCGCGGGCAGGACGGTCATGGCGGCGAGCAGGACGAGCCCCGGAATGAACCCCGCCGCCGACGTGCCCAGCCACGTGGCCAGGTTTTCGCCGGCAGATATCACGGGCTGCACCATGGCCCCGGCGTTCGCGAAGGCGCCGAAGCAGATCAGAAGGGAGAGCGCCGCCAGGTCGATTCTCGCGGGGGCGCGCCGGGAACGCCCGTTGCCGAGACCCACTCCCGCTGCCAGACCGGCCAAGCCCGCGTTGTCGTGGGGACAGGCGCGGACGCAGTCCTGGCAGAAGGTGCAGTCGAGGTTGCCCGCTTTGGTCGGCAGGAAGAGCCCGGTGGGGCACCCCGGGTGGTCGGCGTTTCCGCGGAGGCAGTCGTGGGTGGTGCACCGGCTGCACACGCCGGCATCCTGGGCGCGCACCTCGACGGGGGAAATCCCGGAGTTGATGAACTGGAACTGTCCGATGGGACACAGATGGCGGCAGAAGGTTCCGCGCGGGAAGAGGCCCTCGACGAGAAAACACGCGGAGAAGTAGCCGACGATGATCCAGGCCGTCCAGTAGGGGCTGTCCCACAACGCGAAGGTTTCGTACGCCCAGAGGTAGATCGCGAACAGGACCACGGGAAGCCACTTGTTGCGAAGTGCTGCAGGCCAAGCGAAGGGCTGCCCTAGCAGGCGTGCGGCCAGCGAGCGCGTAAGGGTGAACGGGCAGGCAGCACAGACGAGGTTCCCCGCAACGAGCAGCGCGATGACGGCGATCCCGCGCCAATAGGTCCAGGGCAGGACGCCGGCGAGGTTCAGCGCACTGGGATGCTGGGGGCCGAACCAACCGTCGAGCACGATGGCCGCCGCCAGGGCAAAGAGGGCCAACTGTGCTGCGCGGCGCAGTCCCAGGGAACTGGTCCGGGCAGCGATCCGGCCGAGTACGTTTCCGGTCTTCCGGGGTGCGGCGAGCGGTCGGCGCCCGCGCGCGCGGTTCCGCGGTGTTGTTCCGAGCAGGCGCACGACGACCGCCACCGCCGCAAGCAGCACGGGGGGAACGCTCGCGACCCACATGAGCGCGCCGGCGGCACGCTGGTCGGCCAGGGGGGAGAGGGACCAGGGTGTCGGGGTCAGGGCGTAGAGCGGGTAGAAGACCCGGTCCGAGAACGCGAAGCTCGCCGAGAAGACCGTGTTGAAGACGGCGGCTGCCGCGAGGTAGAGCAGCAACTCGGGGCGCTCGGTCTTCCGGCGCGCAGGCCAGGGTTCGATGACCGGGTACCAGAAGAGCAGCGCGGCGGCGAGGAAGCAGGCGTGCTCGAACTGGTGCCAGAAGGGATCGCGCAGGGCCGCCTGGTACGCGGCGGGCCAGTGCCAGGCGAGGGTGACGAGCGCCCAGATCGCGAGCGCGGGCAGCGGGCGCGTGATCGCGCGGAGAGCGCGCCGGAGTGCAGGCCAGGCGAGGAAGGGGCCGAGTCCCCGGCGGAGCCAGGCCCGGGGAAGGCCGCGAAGCAGCGGAACGACCGGCGCACCCAGCCAGAGCAAGGGCGCTGCAAGCCCCATGAGCAGCCAGTGCTGGGCCATGTGCGCCTGGAGCAGGAGGTCCGAGAGCCCGTCGAGGGGCGAGAGCAGCGCCACCGCCACTGCGGCGAGTCCGCCGAGGAACGCGGTGCGCCGCCAGGCCGGGAACCGGCCGGGCAGCTGGTGGTGAAGCTGGGCGAAGCCGCGCAGGTAGAAACCAGCCGCTGCTCCGAGCCCGATTACGACGGCCGGTTCGAACGACCACGACGACAGCAGGGCGCGTGTCGCGTCCACGGGTTAGGCGCTCAGTGCGGAACGGCAGGCTGCGCGGAGTTGCGCGCGGGCGGCTCCAGTTCGGGATGGAGCGTGTACAGGAACGCGACGAGAGCGGAAACCTCGGGCGGCTTGAGATGCTTGCCGTAGGCCGGCATGTTGCCGCCCCCCTGGAGCACCTGGCGCACCAGCTGGTTGTAGGTGAGCCGTGTCGCCACGTCGGCGAGTTCCGGGCCGCGCTTTCCGCCCAGGCCATCGAGGGAATGGCAGTTGCGGCACTGCTTTTCCTGCATGACGGAAGCGCCCACGAGTTCCAGCGGCGTGCGGCCCTTGACGAACTGGGGCTGCACCGGATCGCCGCTCCAGGCGTTCATGTGGGGCGACCACGGAGACGTCAAGCCGAGGACGGCGAGGACGGTGAGCGTCGTCATCACCATCACGGTGAGAATTACCGAACCCGGCCTTCGGCTCGGGTGCTTCTCTCCCCGGTTCGAGATGAAGGGGACGAGGAAGAGCAGGATCACCGCCACCGGCATGATGTAGACGATGACGAAGCTCTCCATGTAGGGCGGCATGAGCGCAAAGGCGGCGAAGAGCGAAAGGAAGAAGAAATCGGGGCGCGGTACGGTGTGGATCAGTGCCGGGTCTGCGGGGCCGTTGGGACCGGAAGGCCCGAAGATCGCTGCGAACAAGACGATTGCGGTGATCACGAGGGACGCGAAGATCACGTCCTTGTCGGCGCCGTCGGGGAAGAAGCGGATGCCCGTCTTCTTCAGCAGCTTCTCGTAGTCCTCATCGTAGGTCGCGGGGTCCACGCCCTCTTCGGGGACGGGGTACTCGTTGATCCCCCGGGTGAGGACGAGTCGCAGGTGCACCGTCAGCAGGGCGATGATCAGGCCGGGAACCACGAAGACGTGGAGCGTGAAGAAACGCGAGAGGGTTTCGCTCGCGACGATCGGGCCGCCTTGGATCAGGTGGAGGAGGTCCGCTCCGACGAGCGGCACCCGGCCCAGCACTGACATGACGATCTGGAGGGCCCAGTACGCGTCCTGGTCGAACCGGAGCACCTGGCCCGTGAAGGCCATCGCGATCGTGCACAGGAAGAGTACGCAGCCGACGATCCAGGTGAGTTCACGAGGGTACTTGTAGGCACCGAACAGGAAGACCTGGATCATGTGGAGCGTGATGAGCCCGACCATGAAGTTCGAGCTCCAGCTGTGGAGCGCACGCAGGAACCAGCCGAAGGGCTGGGTGTAGTTCAGGTACTCGAGACTCTCGTAGGCTTGGGCGGGCGACGGAACGTAGACGAGTGCGAGGCAGATTCCCGTCAGGACCTGGATGACGAAGCACACGAGCGTCGCGCTGCCGAGGACATACCACCAGCTCGCGGAGGCACTCGGAATCGTGTGCCCGGCCGTCGAGTTGTAGAGCTTCGTGAAGTGCAGCCGCTCGTCGAGCCAGTTGGCGATCGATCGGCCCGTGTCCCGCATGCGTCCCATGGCGCCCGCCTACACCGGCTCCGCGAGGTTCGGCGTCTGGCCGCCGCGTACCTCGAGGTGACCCTTGCGGATCCGGTACTGGTACTCGTAGAGACCGCGGGGCGGCGGCCCCGAGGCGACCGACCCGTCTTCGTAGTACACGCCCCCGTGGCAGGGGCACATGAAGAGTCCGGACTGGGGGAACCAGCGGACCGGGCAACCCAGGTGAGCGCAGTTGATTGCGAAGACCTGGAAGCCCCCGTCGGTCTGGCGGCGCACCCAGCAGGGAATGTCCGCCACGAAGCCGTCCCACGGCGTGGTGAAGGGGTTGCGGTAGGTCGCGAGCCGCGTCTGGCCCCGCGGAAACTTTTCGAGGTTCCCGAGCGGGATCCAGGCCTGCTGGGCCTTGCGCCCGAAGATCGCGGAAGAGACGTACCCGAGGACCGGAATCCCGATGAACGACGCCGCGACCACGTTCAGACCGAGGCCGATGCGGAACAGCATTCCCCGCCGGGTGACCGGCGGAAACGCCGGCGGCAGCGGTTCGTGTTCGTGATCGGACATGGTCTTTCCTCCCGCTCGAAGATGCGGCTCAGCGTGCGTCCGGATATGTCTTGCGATGTGCGGTCAGCCACGCGACGACATCCGAGATTTCCTGGGGCGTCATCGGCCGGTCTCCCGCCGTCCGCCAGTCGGGCATCCCGAGGTCTGTGCGCCCGGCGACGATGCTCGTGCGCAGATTCTGGTCGCTCACGAGGGCCAGATAGTTCGGGTCCACGACCGAGCCGGCCTTCGCGCCACCGTCCCCATCGACACCGTGGCAGTCGGCGCAGAACTGGCCGAATGCGGCGTGCCCGCCTGCGGTCGACGCCCCGCCGCTGCCGTAGGCCGGCAGTGTGACGCCTGCCAGGCTCGCCGGGTCGGCCCAGCGCGCGTAGATCTCGCGCACCAACGCGGTGATCTGGTCGTCGGCGAGGGTGCCGTTCTCAGCGAGGGTGAACCCGGGCATGGGCGTTCCCCGAACCCCCCCGGCCACGATCTCGCGCATGCGGTCGGGGCCCACGTACGCCAGGGAGACCCGGTCGGCGAGGGGGCGCGACGGGCCGAGGCGGCCGTCCGCGCCGTGGCAGGCGGCGCAGTTCTGGCCGTAGAGGATGTCGAAGTCCATGATCTCGGTGGGCCGCTGGTAGCGGTCGGCGGCGTCGGGTTTCCCGGGCAGGCGATCGCAACCCGTCGCCCACAACGCCGCGAAGGCGGCCAGCCACAACGCGGTGCGCCTCATTCCGGTTCCTCCCGGCCCTCGCTGACCCCTGCGGCTTCGATGCCCGCGCGGGTGGCCAGGGGGAAGGACTGCAGGGTCTCGACGCGTTCGCTGCGTGCGATGACGGCGCCCGCGGCGAGTCCGAAGGCGACCTGGGAGGCGATGAACCAGGGCCAGCTGACGTGGGCATCGAGTTCCGGGTTGACGAGTCCGAGCGCCGCCCACGCCACGCCGGACCAGACCGCCGGCGCGATGATGCCTCCCCAGAGGAGGACCTGACCGGGCAGCATCGGGAGCACCGCGGCATACACCAGGCCCACCGAGAGGGAGATCGCGGCGTGCATGCCCGTGGCGAAGAGGAACGTCCCCAGGTGGAACGCTTTCAGGCTCTCGAGGCCCTCGGCGCCGATTCCCGGCAGGGCCATGGCCGCGAGGAGGTTGATCGGGAGCCAGGGGCTGCCCTGCATGATCCAGCCATAGGCGCAGGCCACGAGGGCCATGGCGATTCCCCCGATGGCGCCCCCCCAGAGACCCGAGCGATAGGGGTGGTACGCCGCGGGCACGCGCATGCGGTGGCCGTCGCGTCCGGCCACCATGTGCTCGACGCCGTCCGGGCGCGGCGTGATCGGCCGGGCGCGCTCGCTCTCCGACTGCACCGGGACGGCGATCTCGTGTTCGCGGGGCAGCACCTCGCGCCACCAGCCGATGGCCCCCAGCACCGCGGTGATACCGCCGACGATGCTTACGATTTCGTTGGTCACGAGTCCCGCCATCACCAGGGCCAGCCCCAGGGCGAAGTAGAGCGGCGAATTGGTGGGCGCCGGGAGTTCGATGTGGGTCGGTGCGTCGTCGCGTCGTTCGCTTTCCATCACACCCCCAGCACGTAGACGACGGTCAGGACGAAGAGCCAGACGACGTCGACGAAATGCCAGTACCACGAGAACATGTCGACCCGCTCGCTGTGTTCCGCGCGCACGTGCCCGCCCAGGCCCAGGGCCAGGATGAGCACCATGATCAAGACGCCGATGGTCACGTGGGCCGCGTGGAACCCGACCAGCGAGTAGAAGGTGGTTCCGAACAGGTTGGTCCCGATCGTCAGGCCGTGCTCGAAGATGAGCCCGTACCATTCGATGGCGGTGAAGCCGAGGAAGGCGCCTCCGAGCAAGGCGGTGACCAGCAGGCTCAGCATGAACGGCCACCTGCGGCCCTTTTCGAGGAACTTCACGGCCAGCACGACCGTGGCGCTGCTCGAGAGCAGGCACACCGTTGCGAACACCGGCAGATGCAGGACGTCGACGGGATAGGGCCCGTTCAGGCTCTTCCCCGTGTAGAAGAGGTAGGCCACGATGAAGATGCTGAAGAACGTGGTCTCGCTCATGATCAGGCACTGGGTCCCGACCTTGCCGGGCGTCCAGCGCGACGCCTGGGTTTCCACCGCCACGGCTTCGCTCATGCCCGCCCCACTACTCGTACTTCCAGTCCGGGTCTTCCGGATGCTTCAGGTCCCACAGCGGACGCCGGCTGCGCACTTCCGGCTCTTCCACGAAGTTGTAGGCGGGCGGCGGCGAACTCGTCGACCACTCGAGGGTCCACGCATCCCAGGGGTCGTCTCCCGCCGGCTCGGGCCGCCGGAAGGCCCGGATGAATGCCACTATCAGGAGCAGGACGCCGGCCGCCTGGAACACGACGCCCAACGAGGTGACGAGGTTCCAGATCTCCCAGCCCCGGTCCGCGGGGTAGGTGTAGACGCGCCGCGGCATGCCGAGCAGGCCCTGGATGTGCATCGTCGTAAAGGTCATCTGGAAGCCCAGGACGAAGAGCCAGAAGTGCCAGCGGCCGAGCCTCTCGCTCAGCATCAGGCCCGTCATCTTCGGGAACCAGTAGTAGATGGCCGCGAAGATCGTCATGAGCAGGCCGCCGATCAGCACGTAGTGGAAGTGGGCGACCACGAAATAGGAGTCGCTGAGCTGCCAGTCGAAGGGGG
>JAYZFQ010000138.1:0-15288 GCA_036336695.1 Myxococcota bacterium | reverse complement strand
CCCGCGCGATACGTGATGCAGCAACCGAGAACGGGCCGAAGCGGCGCGTGAATTTTGGCGTCTTCTTCTACGAGGAAGAGGCCGATGGAACCCCTCCCGATGTACCCGACGAAAGCTGACTGGTTCGGGGCGGCCGCCTTGTTGAGGCTTCTCCTCGTTTGTCTCGCCGCGTTGTTCTTCTCGCAGCCGGCGCTCGCCGCTTGCCCGCTGGATCCGGGCGGGGATGACGGGATCGGCGGAACGGGCCTGACACAGGGCGGGGACGATGGGGTCGGTGGGACCGGACTGAATGCCGGTTCGAGCGACGGGATCGGCGGGACGGGACTGGATACTGCCGGTTCGAGCGACGGGATTGGCGGGACGGGACTGGATACCGCCTCGAACGGAAGTGACGGCATCGGCGGAACCGGCGTTCTGGCCGATTCGGAAGCGGACGACGGCGTCGGTGGAACCGGTGTTCTGGGGACGATTACAGGTTTCGGGAGCATCTGCGTGAATGGGCGTCACATCGACTACGTCGCCTCTACGCCCGTAGATGCCAACGGGGAACTGGTGTCGGCCGAACGCCTGGCGGTTGGCCAGGTCGTCCGCGTCCTCGCGGTTCCCAACGGCCCACGCCTCGCTGCCCGGAAGATCGAGGTTCGTTACGAGGTAGTGGGCCCGATCGAGTACCTGGAAGGAGGGAGGCTGCGCGTGCTTGGCCAGGTGGCGGCGGTCGCGCCCGGCGCGCGCTTCGCTCCCTCGGCTCGCCCAGCCCCGGGAACCCAGGTCGCGCTGAGCGGACTCCGGAAACCCGATGGCACCATCCTCGCGACACGGGTGTCGGCCTTTGTGGGGCAAGCGTCGTTGCGGGGGCCGCTCTCCATCGCACCCGACGGCGGGGTGCGCGTCGCCGGGGTGAATGTCGACTGGCCGGTCGGAGCGACCGCAGACCCGGGCGCCCGTTATCTCGTGACTGGAAACTGGTTGCCCCGTGATTCCCGCCTCGAAGTCGAGGGGGTGGCCCGAGAGACCGGGTTTGGGGAGGCCGTAGAGCGTATCAGCCTCGAGGGCTACGTGGAGGCGAGCAGCGCCGGCGGGTTCCGTGTCGCTGGGACGCGGTTGGAAGCGTCGGCTGCCCTGGAGTCTTCGGGCGCGGTGGAACGCGGCGACTTGGTTCGGGTTCGCGCGCGTCGCGGCAAGACGGGCGGGTTTCGGGCGGAATCGGTGCTTCGAGTCCGTGGCGACAACTTGCTGGTGCCCGAGGTGCGTGAAGGCGTGACGGCCATTGGGAGTCGCGCGGGGGAGGGGCGTCGGGAGCGAGATTCGGATTCTGCGAGGCGGGACCGCACGGACCGGTCCGAACGTGCGGAGCGTGCGGATCGGCCGGAGCGTGCGGATCGGCCGGAGCGTGCGGATCGGCCGGAGCGTGCGGATCGGCCGGAGCGTGCGGATCGGCCGGAGCGTGCGGAACGGCCGGAGCGTGCGGAACGGCCGGAGCGTGCGGAACGGCCAGTCCGAGAATGATTCCTGCCTCCCCAAGAGCGACTCCTCGTTTCTCCGAGGAAACCATCCTGGCTCGCGGGTTCACCGTACCCAGCACCTCGCCCAATATGGGCATTTACCTACTAAAAGTGCCCCTCGCTCGCTGCCTTCGCGGGTGAACGGGGCTTTTTAGATACGGTCAAAAATTCAGCCTCGCAACTCCTCCTGCTAATCGAGCCTGTTTAAATTCGATTAAGCAAAATCATCAACAAATAGATGTTTTTTACACCCAGTTAATATCTTAATCGTTTTTATCAAGATCAGTAACTGTAGTTATTTCACATCTATTCTGGTTTTCATTTGTTAGGTCAGATTCCAATAGACCCCACATTCGTAACTTTTTACACACATTTGAGGGCTTTTCCCTTGTGTGTCCTTATACACTCGTGCATGTTTGCTTTAGACCACGGGGTTCATTCGCCTCGAAGGGTCTGCACGGGGGGGGTGGCATGCGGTACGGGAACACAGTTGCTGAGTTGCTCTACGCGTTTCGCAGATTGCGGGGAAGCCGGGTTCGCCGTCTGCCCTTGCCTGGCCTGGGGGCGGCGTTTCATGCGGGCTTGGTGCTTGCGCTGGTGATGGGCTCCGCGCCGATGGCTTTGGCGCAGGACCAGGTGGCCGCGCCGGCGCTCGGCGAACGCTTGACCCAGGAAATGATCGCGCACGAATTGTCGCTCTTCCGGATTCGCGCTGAGGGTCGCCGGATTTTCGCGACGCCCTTCAACCGGCTGGATGGCTTCGGGGACGGCCCGATGAACCAGCAGAACCGCATCGATCCGGGCGGACGCCCCGGGCTACAAAGCAGCGGGCAACCGTTCCTGCGGTTCAACGGGTTGGACAGCCAGACGTGTCTCGAGTGTCACAACATCTTGAGCAACCGGGAAATTCCGGCGACCAACGCGGTGGGCGGAGCCGGCGGCGTTTCGCAGTCTGCGTTCCCGGGCGTGCTCCAGCCCGATATCGCAGATAGCGAGAACAACGGTTTCGCGCGCATCGCCGGGCGTATCATCAATCCGCCTTTCAATTTCGGCGCCGGCGGGATCGAACTTCTCGCGAAGGAGATGACGGCCAATCTCCACGCCTTGAAGGGTGTGGCCGAAGCCAACCCGGGGGTGGCGATCCCCTTGGACACCCACGGCGTGAATTTCGGAACGCTGCGCTTCGATGGCTCTGGCTTCGACACCCGGGGCATCGAGGGTGTCGACGAAGATCTCGTGGTGCGGCCCTTCGGCCGCAAGGGCTGCTGCCAGACGGTCCGCCAGTTCGATGTCGGCGCCATGGAGTTCCATCACGGAATTCAGCCCGTCGAGGTCGTTGGCGATGGCGACGCCGACGGGGATGGCTTCGTCAACGAGATCTCGGTGGGCGAGATCTCCGCTCTTCACATTTTCCAGGCCGCGCTAGAGCGGCCTCGCGAGACACGCCGCGGCTCGCAGGCCCGGGCCGGGGAAGCGCTGTTCCAGCAAATCGGCTGCGCAGACTGCCACATGCCGGAGTTGCGGACCGAAAGCCGGTTCCTGGGGATGGCTTTCCCCGAGGTCGAGACGGACCCGGGGGCCAATGTCTATCGGTGGGTGGATTTGAGCCGCCCCAGCCCGGGCTTCTCGCGGGCGGGTCGCGGCGTGCGCGTCCGACTCTTTGCAGACTTGAAGCGCCATGATATGGGCGGCGACATGGCGGAGAGCACGGGAGGAGAACTCGACCGGTTCTTCCAGACGGCGCGCCTTTGGGGTGTCGCGGACACCGCACCGTACCTCCACGACGGGCGGGCGACGACACTCGCAGATGCGATTGAGATGCATGGTGGGGAGGGAGCGGCAGCGAGCGATGCGTTCTCGTTGCTGACGGACGACGAGCGCGCGGCCATTGTCGCCTTTCTGATGACGCTGCGTACGCCCGAGGAGCCGAGCGAGGACCTGGCGGACGAGGACGAGGACGAGGAGCGTCGAGACTCGAGTGGGCGAAGAAACCGCGGCCGCCGGGGGGGTGAGTCGCGCTCGGAAGGCCGGGACCGGGGAGGGGTCTGAGCGACCGCCGAGGGGCAGCACGGTCGGTCCCACGGGGGCACGTCCCCGGCCTTTCGGGTCGGGCGTGCCCCTCTTTTTTTTCGGCGTATCTCGTCCGATCTCGGCCCTAGGGCCTTGAAGAGCCGGAGGGGGTTGGGGGCCGAGTTGCCGGAGCGGCCTGCGTCGGACCTGCCGGAATACTCCAGGATTCCCTTGACGTGGGAAAAATACCCACCTACGCTGATGGTGTGGGTAACTTTCCCACTCGCAGGTGCACCGCGCACCGCGAAACCCAGGAGTATTCACCATGTCGATTCGTGCATTTCTTGCCGTACTGCTTGCCGGGTTGATGGGCGCTGGCCCGGCATTTTCCCAGGTCTTCGGCCCGATTTCGCCCACGCGGCCCATCTGTCTGGATACCGCCCCGGACGTGGACCCACGCCGTTCCCTGTTCGTGACCGAGCTCGACGTCGTCCAGTCTGCGATCTCCCTCGAGGATGTGATGACCAAGCTCGTGGCAGACAGCGGCGATCCGAACCTCACGCCCGACCTTCTCTGGGCCCAGTGGTGGGACACCCAGAACCAGGGTCCGGGTCTCGGTCTCGGCGCCAACTGCGATGACGCCGTCAACGCCCAGGGCGAGGCCACGATCAACCGGTTTCCGATCCAGTGCCCCCGGAACGAGGGGACCGAGATCAACGTCGATCCGTTCACTCCCGACACCGGGAGTTTCTACGAGCCGATCGCCCTCGTGAACCGGTTCGATCTGGCCCCGACCGACGGTGCGAACTGCGGCGAGTATCGGGTGATCTTTGCCCGGCATTCGGGCGCCACGAACCCCCTCCACCGCAATCTCGTGATCTTTGAGGCCGTGTTGCCCAATCCCAGCCCGGGTTGTGGCCTGGCGGGTTGCCGGGGGATCGCCAAGTTCTGGACGGGGCTGTCCCGGGTCGACGACCCCGCGCTCCGTGCCGACGCGCTGCGGCGTTTCTACCTGGAGGGCTTCCCGAGTCGCGGCATCCCGCCCGTGATCCACGCGCGGCACTTCGGCCCCGGTACCGGCCAGGTTCGGACCAACCAGTTCATGTCGGGTTCCGAACTCCGGCGCTGGCAGCTTCGGGAGTTCAAACTCGCGCAGCTCTGTGATGGTGCGACCGGATCGTGCGCCTTCCAGTTCGTCCCGGTGACGGTGAAGACGAATCCGTTCGGAGAACTCTTCGACGACACGACGGGGAGTCCTCGTGCCGCGAAGTTCCAGCGCCACTACCTCACGCAGGTCAAGAACCTGTCGAAGGCCGATGTGAACGGGTTCTTTGCGGAAGTGCCGGATCGTTTCAATGCGGGCCAGAGCAACTCCCAGGGCGATGAAAACGACTACACCGAGCACTTCGTTCCGGGCGGTCGCTTCGAGGCTGCCCTCGAACAGCGTCTCCAGCTGCTCGGGGTCCGGCTCACACCGGAGCACCTGGTCCGCCGTTCGATGGCGCTTTCCTGCGCGGGCTGTCACCAGCTGAGCAACAATCTGCCCGAGAGCGATCTGGGCGGAATCAAGTGGCCCCGGTCGCTTGGTTTCGTCCAAGTGAGCGAGGCGCTCACGGATACCAACGACGGAAGCGAGCACTTCCGGATTTCGCCGGCTCTCGAGGATGTCTTCAGTCCCCACCGGGAAGCGGTCTTCGAGAAGTACCTGAACAAGGTCTCCTGCAGCGGGTGCCCCGTGCCGGTCATTGCCGCTATGGAGCCGCCGGTTCTGCCCCTCCTGGAGTCCATCGAGATTCCGGAGGGTGCGGCCGTGGTCGAGGTGTCGGAAGAAGTTCGCCGCCTCGATACCGAGCTCAAGGCCGGCGGTGCGGCCGAAACCGTCGGTGGACCGCGGCCGGTTCACTAGTCAATATCTGCCGCGCCATGGCGAGCGCGCGTCACGGGGTTCTCTCCGTGGCGCGCGCTCTGTCCACGGTTCACCGGCCGGGTCCTGCGGCCTTGCCCGAATTTCAGGAGTTGCGCAGCGTGCGCTGCAAGTATCCGTATCCCACGGCCAGCAGGGCCAAGACGAGCACCGCGACGCCGATCGCCCGGGCGCTCGGCAGGGCCGGGGTGGTGAGAAGCGCGCGGGCATTCTTGCAGGCGATCCGTTCCGCCGTCGCGGCGGAAACTTCGCCGAGCATCGCGCGGTAGAAGGCCATGACGTCGGAGACCTGGTCCTTGCGGTCTTCCGAAGCCAGGTCGAGTCCGAAAACGATGCGGTCGGCGTGTGCCTCGAAAACGTTCTTCCATGCCGGCTTGAGTCCGCCCATTCCGTCCGAGCCGGTTCCCAGCGACTGGAGTGCCATGGGCCAACCCCGGACGAAGTAGGGGTTGCGCGTCGAGATGTCCGCGTAGAGGTTCTCGAACTCCGCCAGCAGGGCGCCGACGGTTTCCGGTCCCGAGTCTCCCATGTGGGCCCAGAGGAAGCGGGTGTCCGGATTGCCGCCGAGCGCGGCTCTGAATTCCTCGATGCGTGCCGGGATGTCCACGCCGGGCGCCGACTTGTCCCGCAGTTCGAAGTGGATCGATACCGGTACGTTTCGTGCGGCAGCTTCGGCGTAGATCGCCATGGCAACCGGGTGGTTCGCCGGAATGTCCGCGGCGAGCGCCGGTGGCCCGCTGTGGCGGAGGGTGATCTCACCAATTCCAGTTGCGCCGGCGTCGAGTTGGCCGCGGACCGCGTTCAGGCTGCTTTCGTCCAGGGTTTTCACGCCGCCCACCAGGACCGTAGGCGCCCGCGCGAACGCGAACACGGGGTAGGCGCTCACGGACTGCATCTCCAAGGCCGCGGCGTTTGCCACCGAATTCGGGGTAGCGAGGGCCAGCATCCCGAGGGGCACCCCCTCCAGCGCGAGCGCGTCCAGTTCCGCTTCGCCTTCCGCTGCATTGGCGATTTCGGGCAGGTGGTCGTGGCCGTCGAAGAACCGGATGCTCGCCGCCGAGATGCCGGTGTCGCAGGTGATGGGTTCCACGGCCATGGCCGGCGGCGGCCCGGCAATGCAGGCCACGGCGAGGAGGGCCCAGGGGACTCGACCGGGTCTGGGCATCTGGGAACAAAAGAGCCAACGTCCGCCCATGGTTTCGATGTTAAACCCCCTCTGGGTGCTATGCATCAAAAATTATGAACAAGGGCTCTGGCCGTTTGGCGACCCGTAGGCGAAACAATCCGTTGTCAGTGGTCGTGGTGGTGGTGCTGATGGTGGCCGGATGAGTCGTGTTTCCCGTTGGGCATGGCATCCAGAGATTCTTGAACCCGGCGACTTTCGGCGCTCATGTATTCGATGAGCGCATTCACCTCGACATCGTTCAGCTGGAGATTGGGCATTACGAGTCCGTCGTACTTCGCATAGAGTTCGAGGGCGATGGGGTCCCGCTCGGCGATCAGGGCCTCCGGGCTCGCGAGCCAGCGGGCAAGCCAGCGGTGGTCCCGTTTCTGGGTGATGTGCAGGAGGTCGGGTCCGGCCCGATGCTGCGCCATGGGGATCGCCGGGTTGTGGCCCACGGTGCGGATCGAAGCGGGGTTCCCGATGCTGTGACAGCTGATGCAGCGGGTTCGGAAGAGGTTTTCGCCCATCGACGGCGGTTCGAGCAGCGGCGCGTCGGCGTACGCGTTTTTCTGGATGCCACCGGGCGTTCTCCAGTTGTCCGCCCAGCCGGCGATCTGCTGTGCGATGAAATGCGGGTTGTCCATGGGGGAGCGCTTCAGCCATCGGCCGGTCCGCTGGTTCCCGATGACGAAACTCATGTTGTGGTCGAGTTCGTCCTCCAATCCCTCGATGTAGAGTCCCAGCTTCTTGCGGAGCAGGAGGGTATCTGCCTTGGCTCCGGTCAGGAACGTCCACCCGGGTCCCACCCGGTAGCGCTGGGCGTATTTCGCGAGAGCCTCGGGCGTGTCGCGGTCCGGGTCGATGCTGATCGAATACATGAACACGTCGCGGCCCACCCGATCGCCCAGGATTTCCTGGACATTCCGGAGGCTCGCCGTGTCGAGGGGGCAGACCTCGGTGCAGGTCGTATAGATGAAGTTGATCACGACGATCTTTCCCTTCACGAGATCGTCGAAGAACCGGACTTCCTGGCCCTCGTGGGTGACGAGTTTTACGTTGGGAAAGTAGTTCGCGCCCCAACGCGACCCCGCGGTGCCGCTGGCACCGACGCTGGCCTGTGTGGACGCCGCTCCCGCCAGCAAGAGGGTGCAGAGGAGACCCGCGACCCGCTGCCAGCATCGGCCGCGCATTGTTACGGCGAGCTCACTCACTGGAGGAAGAACTCGACGACCTGGCCGGGAACCAGGCCCCGTCCGCTGCAGCGGTACCGGCCACGCGAACTGGTGCGGCACCGGACGCGCGGGGCATCCGAGAGGACCTCCTCGCCGGCGAGAACCGTTCCGCGCACGCGAATGCGCCCGCGCTTGTCCGCCTCGGAAACCCGGAAGACCGGGTGCGCAGGAGCGGGTTCCGCCGGCTCCAGAATCGGTGCCGTCACCGACGGTGCTTGCGGTGCTGCTTCCGCCGGCTCGGGCGGACCGGGTGTGCTTTCCGGCGCTTGCGGCGCCGGTTCCGACGGTGCCGCGGCGCTTTCCGGGGCCTGGGGGGCCTGCGGTGCGACGGGTCCTACCGAGGCCTCGGGAGCCTGCGGTGCGACGGGTCTTACCGGGGCCTGGGGGGCCTGCGGTGCGATGCGTCTTATCGAGGCCTCGGGGGCCTGCGGTGCGACGGGTCTTACCGGGGTCGGGGGAACTTCCGGTGCGGGTGCGTTTGCCGGGGCCGGGGGAGTTTCCGGTGCGGGTGCGTTTGCCGGGGTCGGGGGAGTTTCCGGTGCGGGTGCTTCCGGTGCCGCAGCCACCGGCACGCCCGCCGGGTTCGCGGTCGCCGCGTCCCAGGTTCTCTTGGCGGAGAGGTCTCCGGAGCGGAACGTGGGCAGCGCATAGGCCGGCACGTAGCCGACTCCGTCCCAGGTGGGCATCGGGGCGGGCATCACGCGGACCTGCCCGGGCGCTTCGTTGTCCCAACGCAGGAGCATCGCGTGGTCTTCGTGCTGCGTATTGTGACAATGCTCCATGTAGCTACCAAGGAATTCCCGGAACCGGATCGCGACGTCGACGGTTGCCCCGCTATCCGCCATGCGGCCGATACGATACGTGTCTTTGCGACTCCATTTCTCCCACTCGGGAGGTGCTTTTCCGTCTCGGCGCAGGATCTGGCCCTCCTCGAAGTGAATGTGGATGGGATGGCTCCAGCCCCCGCTCGTCTTGAGGTGCCAGATTTCGGTCTGCCCGGCTTTCGCTGCCGCTGAAACGCGCCGCGGGTCCATGTTGTAACCGGCACCCCCATCGGTCTTGATGGTCCAGGGCGCGCTGTCGGTACCGGAAGAGCGCCCGAACTCGAAGGTGCGGTGCACGGCATTCGCGAGTTCCTCTTCCGTGAATCCCGGAAGCTCGATCATCTTCTGCTTGCCTTCAATGAAATCGGCGGGATCCATGCTGCGGTCCTGCTGGGCGTGGATCGCGTCGCCGCCGGAGGCGCAGCTCTCGGCTGGACTCCCGTCGCTCTTCGTGCAGGGCTGAACACGGAACTCGAGGAATCGGGTGACGGTCGTGTCCGTGCGGTTTCTTCCCCCCTTGACCCGGGGAGCGTAGGTACCGTCCAGCACGTCTTGGAGCGGGATTTCGGTGTGGGGCCGTCTCCCGTTCCGGTGCTCGAGTAGGTTCACGAAGTAGAGCCTCGTGCCCGGTTCGAACTGCGCGAAGTCGACCACGATGTCGTAGCGTTCCGCGATCGCCTGGGTCGGCAGGATTCCCTTGCGGTTGCGCAGGCCTCCGACCGCTTTGTTTCCGTCGAAATACACCGCATGCTCGAGGATGTTTCCGTCGTTGGCGACCATGTAGAAGGGCACCCGGTTGTATGAAATCCCGGAGCCGCGAGGTCCGGCGAGTTCGCCTCCGGACCCTGCGACCTGTTCGACCAGGGCCAGCTTGAAGTAGCGCGCCACCGAGGCATTGAGGATGCGGAAGCGGTAACGCCGGGCCCGGACGTCCAGGTACGGGTTCCACAGCCAGTTCGTGACCATGCGATCGCCCAGCATTCCATCCGTGTTGAAGATGTTGAACCACAGCTGGCCGTTGGGATCCCAGGCGATGCCCTTGATGAACAGGTTGATGTCGTAGTCGCGGTTCCCCCAGTCGAGCGTCGAGCCGCTCGGGAGCCGCAGGTTGATGCCGTCGTCCAGTGCCTCGTTGCCCCGATCCAGCGCACTGTAGTAGTTCATCATCGCGGCGTTGCCCTTGTAGACGTTCTGGGCGGTGAAATCGAGCATGTGATCGTGAAACCAGTGAGTACTCATGGTTTCACGCCAGTCCCCGCGAATCTGGTAGGTGCCGCCATTTCCGTCCGGCGCTGCGGCTCGCGGGTCGGAAGCGTCCGTGTTGATGCTGTCGTGACCGGCGAGAACCATCGGCCAGTGGTAGTCGTAGAACTGGCCCGGAAAGAAGAACGATTGGGTGTAGCCGTCGCTCTCGGCCGGGTTGTGGCCGTTGTGTTCGTGGGTAGAGATCGTGTGGGCCCCGAATCCCATGTTTGCCGACGGATCGATGGGAAGCGTGTTGTAGTGCCGCAGGAGAATCGGCTCTCCGTAACGCGCCATCAGCAGTTTCGGGGGCAGGGTGCCGTCGAAAGTCCACAGAGAATCGGGCTGCTGCACCGGCATGTTGGGGTGGAAACGAACGGGAAGGCCCCGGTTCGATCCGAGTAGAGTCGACTCCTCCCCTTCGGCCGCATGAACCGCGTGATAGAGTCCGTCGTCTGCCGTTCCCGAGATCCCGTCGGGACCACTTCCGAATTCCCCGCTCTCGTACCCATGCATCTGGTGCGGATCTCGGAGCCCTGTGTTCGTGCGAGCACCCGTCTGCGCGGTGTCGATGTAGACCTCCGGAAAGAATTCCGTCCAGCGCTGGTGGGACCATTCTTCTCCGGGGGGCCTTCCCTCCGCGGGAGGCGTCACCAGCCGGCGACCGAGGAAGGCCTCGATCTCGTCGCGCCACGGGTTTTCGTGTGTGCCCTTGTAGTCGGGATCGTTGGCCCACTCGGTCGGGTAGGGGCTCGGGTACGCCGTGGTTTTCGTTGTGTGCTGGGTCAGGAACGCGTCGAGTTCCGTTCCGTCCGGGTAGCCCTGCGCGCTGATGGGTTTCGGCAAGGGCATTCCGGGACTCGAAAGAGATTCGGGGCCCATTGCGGGGCGTCCGAACTCTTCGAAGCGCAGCATGCTCTGGGTAAACGGCTCGGCGCCGTAGAGGAAACTAGGCGGGGCGCCGGTCGGAACGTCGACCTTGCCGTTGTCTTGCAGGTGGTCTGTGTGGAGGTTCACGTGGGCCACTGTGTGGTCCGTGTTCAGCGCTTCCGTCTCGAAGGAATGGTGGCTGAGATGCTCCACATCGGGGCTGTGGGTTTGTCCATCGGAGAGTTGTCGCGCGGCTTCGGAGAGCGCTTCCGCCGCTTCTGCGCTGGGGAGCGGATCGGCCACCTGCCCGGGGTACGGGCCTTCCGTTGCGAGAAGGGCGTTCAACTGCGCGATGAACTCATCGAGGGCACTTTTTCCCAGGGCCGTGTTGGCCGCGAAAACCAACACGACCGCATAGGCTGCAGCCTGAGTGGCGCGGCGTCCGAGCAAGCGTTGGAGCAGGCGTCGGGGTTTCTGCGAGTTCGGCAACAGGCTCTCCCGGGGTCCCGCAGCACGCATGCTGAATGGGATTCATCCATCAAAAACATCGGAAAATCGGGAGGTTTCGTCCGGTAGGGCGCCGGGAATTTGCCCGGGGAACCCTCGGTAATTTGGCGATACGCGAGGCGTTGGAGGGTCGACGCCGGCCTCGTTCCGCCAGGCTCGGTTTCGCAGGCTCGTCTCCGTGCCGGGTCGATACGCAGCCGAGCGCTTCAACACACCAGAACCGCACGCGTAATCGAGAAGACCTCAAACGTGTGCAGGCGCGCCGAACCCGCCGCGCGGGCGAGGGGCAGTTCGCCTCCCAGCAGGCGGCGTCTCGGCGGCTCAAGCGGTGGCGGGCATACGCCGAATCGGTAGTCCATGGACGAATTCCCCAGGAGCCGGTCTGCCGCGGCCCGTGTGCCCAGCGCTTCCCATGGGAAAGTGCGCCGCGCGCCCGGGGCGCAGTGCCGAGCCGCGGGATGAGGGTTGAGAGATGACCGACGCGATCCACTTCGCCCCCTTTCGCCTGCACCTGCGCCAGGCCCGGCTGCTGAAGGGAGACCGGCCGATCCCGCTGCGGCCCAAGACATTTGCCGTACTGGCCTATCTCGCGCAGCACCGTGGCGAGCTGGTCACCAAGCGGGATCTCCTGGATGCCGTCTGGAAGGACATCGCCGTCACGGACGACATGCCTCGAATTTCTGTTCGAGAACTCCGGCGCGCCCTGGGAGACGACACGAAAGCCCCGCGGTTCATCGAGACCGTTCGAGGGCAGGGCTACCGGTTCATCGGTGCCGATAGTGCCGCTCCGCCGGAGGTCGTGGAAGATCCGCAGGAAGTAAAACGGGTTCTCGTGGCCCGGGAATCGGAAAGCGAGTTGCTGCGAACCCTGGTCGATGCGACTACACGGGGGCGTCGGCAGATGGCGTTGGTCACCGGCGAACCCGGGATCGGCAAGACAGCGCTCGTCGATGCGACCCTCAAAGAAATTTCGCCGCAAAACGACGACCGGACCCTGATCGGGAGGGGTCAGTGCATCGAACAGCGCGAACAGGCGGAGCGTTACCACCCGCTGCTCGAGGTCATTGCGGACTGGTGCCGTGGACCTTTGCGGGAGACGGTGACCGAGGCCTTGCAGTCGTTTGCGCCGACCTGGGCGCGAGAATTGCCGTGGCTTGTCCAGGGGTCGTCTTCGGCCGTTGCCGACGGGTTGGCGAATGAAAATATCGAGCGGACCCGTCGGGAATTCTGCGCGCTGATCGAGGGCCTGGCACGCGCGACGACGGTCGTGCTCGTTATCGAGGATCTCCAGTGGTGCGATGAGGCGACGCTGGATCTGCTTCGAGTCATGGCGCAGCGGCGAGAGCCCGCGCGACTGTTGCTCGTCGGCACGATTCAATCGGAGGATGCGATGCCGGCCCACCACCCGGTTTCGCGCTTGAAAGAGGACCTGGTAAGAAAGCAGGTTTGTTCGGTTCTTTCCTTGGAACGTTTCGATGGCGCGGCGGTCGAAGAATTCTTGAAGCACCGCTTCGGAGATCCTGATGTCGCGCAGTTGTTTGCGCCGATCATATTTTCCCAGACGGACGGGAACCCGTTCTTCGTCCTCGCGGTGAGTGAATATCTGGTAGACGAGGGCTTCGTCGAGGAATCCGGTGGTGTCTGGAAGCTCGGTGTCGACCCGAAGTCGGTCGGTCGGCGGCGCGGCGAACGTTGGCTCGATGTGCCTGGAAGTGTTCAGCACATGGTGGAACTTCAGCTCGCGCAGCTCGACGCACGCGAGCGTTCGATTCTGGAAGCGGCGAGCCTGGCCGGGATGGAGTTTCCGACCCAGTCGGTCGCGGCGGCATCCGGGATGGAGATCGAGGAAGTCGAGGAACTCTGCGACGATCTGGCGCGCAGCGGCCGGCTCATCCGGGCGAGCGGAGAGGTCGTCTGGCCCGATGGGTCCATCGGGGCGCGCTACGTGTTCGTCCAGACCGTCTACCGCGAAGTGCTCCAGCAGCGGGTGTCTCCTTCTCGTCGCAGGCGCTTGCACGAAGCCATCGCCGTACGTCTCGAGTCCGGTTTCTCCGGAAAAACCGACGAGGTTGCGGGCCAGCTCGCGATCCATTGTGAGGCCGGGGGGGCGGTAGAGCGCGCGGTGCACTGGCTCGAGAAAGCAGCGGAGAAAGCGGCAGAGCAGATCGCCGGTCGGGAGATCATGCGCCTCGTTTCCCGGGCACTCCAGTTGTTGCGTGAGATGCCAGACCGTTCCGACCGGCTCGAACAGGAACGGCGGCTGCAGCTTGCGTTGGCCCCGGCAGTGGCGATGGAGCACGGAATCGGGAGCGGTCAGCTACGCCAGGTCTACCTGGATGCGCATCACCTGGACGTTCGCACGGGTGGCGGCGTTCACTGCAGTCCGGCGTTGTTGGGACTTCATCTCAACGAGGTCGCAAACGGTGAACTGGAACCGGCGGTCGAAAAGGGGCGGGGTTGGCTCGCGTCGGCCGAAGACGAGGCTCCGGAGACGGTTTTCGAGGCACGGCTTGCCACGGGATTGCCGCTCTATTTCCTCGGGAAGCTCTCCGAGGCGCGCGACCATCTCGCGCGTGCCGTTGCCGCAATCGACCTGACGGACCCGCGGCAGGCCGGCGCGTTGGCCGGAGCGGGCCCCGTCGAGGCGTCGTGCTACCTCGCCTGGACGCTGTGGATGCTGGGTCGTCCAGAAGAGGCTTCGAGTCAAATGGACGCGGCGATCGACCTGGCGCGAAATTCGGGTCAGCCCAGTCATCTCGCTTTCGCTCTCACCTGCGGCGCCTGGTTGAAGCACTATGCGCGGGATGCCAAGGGCGCGCTGGCGATGAGCGAGTCGGCGATCGAAGTCGCCCGCGGAAATGGGATGCGCGCTCTGCGTGAGGCCGCGACCGTCGTCCACAGCTGGGCACTGGTCGATTCCGGCCGATTCGCCGAGGGCATGGCGGGAATGCGGAATCGCTACGCGTCTTCCAGCAAGCTCGGGCTCGACGTGCTCTCGCGCTATGGCGCGGCGCGTTTCGTTGAGGCGACGGCAAGGGCCGGCAACGTGTCCGAGGCCCTGTCCCGCCTGGAGCCGCTGCTGAACGGCGCGGCGCCGACCCAGGAGCGGGTGTACCAGTCGCACCTGCACCGCTTGCACGGAAATCTCCTGGTTTGGCTTGGCGGGCGCGATGCCGAGGCAGAACGCGCTTTCGAAGCGGCGATCCAGGTGGCGGCCGCTCAGGAAGCCCGGGCCTTCGAGCTCCAGGCGATGACCGACCTGGCCCGGCTCTGGAGCGGGACGGGACGACGCGAAGACGCCCAGGCTCGCCTGCTCGCAACGGTCGAGGCGTTTTCGGCCTCCCTCGATACGCCCGATCTCCGCGATGCGCGTGACCTGCTGAGCGACCTGGGCGGCTGAGGCCTGCGGGCGCAGGTCACTTATTCAAATCATTGTTTTTGAAAGCGTTTTTATTCGCATGGGGAAATGGGTCGTTTGTTCGAACCGGCTCGAGAACCTATGTTTGCCGTTCTAATAACGGGGTGAAAAAGACCCGATCCTTGGGGGGGATACCGATGGTCGCGAGGCGTATGGCGCGGATCCTGTGGGGAGCCGCATTCCTGTTGCTGGGGTACCACGGGGTGTTTCCGGCACCCGCTGCGGCGCAGGAGGGCGTCCCGGAGGATGTCCTCCTGGGGGACACGCCTCACTCCGCGGATCCCGCAAAGTTTTTCCGGATTACCGCGGCGACCGGTTTCGACTTCACCACGGGCGACTTTGGCACGGACGCCGACAGTGACGCCTGGTATCTGCCTACGTCGGTCAAAGTCGAATGGGATATGTTATTCGCGAAACTGACCGTCCCCTACGTCTTCGTGGATGGCGACGTGGTCGTGATCGACGGTGTGCCCCAGGGTGCCTCGGCATTCACGGGGAAACGCAACGGCATCGGCGACGTCGTCCTGGCCGCCGGGGGCGGTTACTATCCCGTGGAGGGAATGCTTCCCGCCGCGGAGTTGACCGGCAAGGTGA
>JAYZFQ010000137.1:0-6656 GCA_036336695.1 Myxococcota bacterium | reverse complement strand
GGCCATTCTCACGGACGGTCCCCTGGGACCGGCGCGCGTATCGAAACCCGGAGTGGTCCAGGTGGCGTCCCTTGCCGAAGTGCCGATCGTACCGCTTGCGTTGGCGGCACGGCCCCGCCTGCGGGTTCCCAGTTGGGACGGCATGCTCGTCCCCCTGCCCTTCGCCCGCGTGGTCTGCCAGTACGGTGAGCCGCTGGCGGTGCCGCCCGGCGCCCGGGGCACAGGCCTGGAGGCTTGCCGTCGCGCATTGGACGAGCAGTTGGAAGCGTTGACCGCATGCGCCGACCGCGCGGTCCGGCGCGGCCGTTGAACGGTTTCGATCGCGGACGCCCACTCAATCGCGCGCGAAGAAGAGCCAGTCGGTCTTTTCCTCGTCGAGCAGGTCGTTCGCGAAGGTCACGGGAGTGACGCGCACGTCTCGGAACACCCGGCGCAACGCGTGGGCGAAGGGCGAACTCTCGGCGTAGGACCACACACCGAGCACTCCGTTCGGCGCGAGGTGCTGTCGTGCACTGCGCAGTCCGGCCTCGGTGTAGAAGGGGCGGTTCCGCCGGAGATCGAGGTGTTCTTCGGGCGAGTGGTCCACGTCGATCAGAATCGCGTCGTAGTGGGGATCCGAAGCTTCGGGAGGACGGGCCAGCTGAGCGAAGACGTCGCCGGTCGTGATCTCGAGGCGGGGCTCTGCCGCCAGGGTTTCGGAAAGCGGGACCAGCCCCGCGCGCATCCAGTCCACCACCGCAGGTACGAATTCCACGACATCGACGTGGGAGACCCGGGGCGACTGCAGTGCCTCCCACGCGGTGTACCCGAGACCGAGGCCGCCCACGAGCACCCGTAGTTCGGGTCCGGTGTGCATTTCCAGGGCGATCCGAGACAGCGCACGTTCGGACACGGTGACATGACTGCTCATCAGGAACTCGTGGTCGACGGTGATCTCCGTCACCCAGGTGTCGGTGGCTGTGGGGTGCGGCCAGCGGCGGAGGATCAGGGTGCCGATCGGGGTGTCCTGGTGGGCCAGGAACTCGATGGGCGGGTCGCTCACTGGGCCGCGCCGCAGCTGTCGGAAGTTTCGGGTGCGCACTGCGGTGCCTCCCCGGACAGGGCGGCCGCATGGACCGGGCCGAGTTGCCGCGCCATTTCGGTGTGACCGGCGTCGTCCGGATGGATCCCGTCCGGGAGACGCACGGCCCCGATGAGGTCTCGCCCCGGCACCAGGTGTAGTTGCGTGTCCCCCCGGTCCTGGCGCTCCCGTACGGTGGCTTCGAAGACCTCGCGCAGATCCGACAACCGGGCGCCGAGGGCGTTCGGGACGGTCTCGGCATCACTGCGGAGGATCGGGCTGATCGCGACGATGGGTGTGTCGGGGTGCCCTCCCCGGATCGTTTCCAGGAAGGCGGCCAGGGATGCGCCGAAGAGGGCGGCGCTGGCCGGAGTTCGCGTCCAGCAGTTGGTCCCGTGGGCCACGGTGATGAGGTCCGCCGGGAGTGAAGCGATCTCCTGGGCAGACGGGATCTCCCCGCGCGCCGCGCCGGCGTACCCCAGGTTCACGACGTCCAGGTCGCAGGCGCGTGCGACCTGGTGCGGCCAGGCGGCCGCGGGTTCCGAAGCGCACCAGCCTTCCGCGATCGAATCTCCATAACACAGCCAGCGGGGCTGGCGTGGCGCCGGTCGGATCGTCCCGCCCGTCGGGCGGAGGGACAGGACGGTGGGTCGCATTCCCTCGGGCAGGTAGAGGGTCGCGGGGGCTGCCCCCGGCCCCACCCGGAGGGTCGCGGCCGCTCGGCCGAGTTCGGCGGGTGCGGCGTCGACGCGGCGCTCGCCCCGGAACAGGACGAAGCGCGTGCCCGCACCGGGACCCCGGTAGCCGAGGTCCGCCGTCTCGGTCCGGTATTCGACTTTCAGGGACTCGGGTTCCCCGACGAAGCGGAACCGGACGCCCACCGGGAGTGCGGCGGCGCGGCGCGTGTCCTCGGGCAGCCGGAGGCCCCCGGGGCCGGGATCGCACCGCGGGTAGGAGACGCCGGAACCCGCCGGCCACGCGCAGCCTTGGAGGAACGGTTCCGGCTGGACCGGTCGCAGGAGGGTTTCGGCCACGTGGCGTGCCTAGGCGCTCCCCCCGGCGGATTCCGCCTGGGGCTTCGGGGTGTAACGCTCGATCTCGGGCAGGACTTCCTTGCCGATGAGTTCGATCGTGCGCATCACAGACTCGTGGGAGTGGTAACCGAACTGGACGTAGCAGATGAGTTCATCGACGCCCAGATCCGCGTAGTGACACATCTTCTCGAAGCAGCGCTCCGCATCGCCCACGACGATCATGTCCGCTGCGTGGAAGTGTTCGATGGGAATGTCGCCCTCGAGGAGCGGTTTCATCAGCGGGAAGATCTTGTCCTGCTCTTCCTGGGTCAGGTGAACCAGTTCCCAGTCGATCGTGAACTGTGCGAGGTGCTGGTACCACCAGGCGACCGACTTCCAGATCTCGTTTTCTTCTGCCTGCTGCAACGTGTCTGCACAGTGCACGAGGGTGTAGGCCGCGACCTTGTTCGTCGTGACGTCGGTCAAGGGCTTGACCCGCCGCTGGGCGGCCCGGTAGGCCTCGATTTGCTTCGCCATCTGTTCGAGGGGTTGCATGATGGAGAAGCTGAGGAGTCCCAGGCCGTTCTCCCCCGCTACCGTGGAGGAGCCCTCCGAGGTGGCGGCCATCCAGCACGGTGGGTGCGGGTCCTGGTAGGGCTTGGGCGTCACGACACGTTCCGGGAACTGGAAGCTCGGCGAGTCCCACGAGAAGCGCTCCTCCCGCCACATGCCGCAGACGATTTCGATCGCCTCGCGCCACTGGTCCCGGGAGCGCTCGCGATCGACCTGGAAGGCCGTCTGCTCCATGGGGGTCGAGCGTCCGGTGCCCCACTGCACGCGGCCCCGGGAGAGGATGTCCACGGTGGCCACCTTTTCGGCGACCCGAGCCGGGTGCGTGAAACCGAAGGGAAGCAGGGTCACGCCGAATCCCAGCTGGATCTGTTCCGTCACCTGGGAAAGCGCGCCCAGGAGCACCTCGGGCGCCGGGCAGTGGGACCGCCCCTCGCGGAAGTGGTGCTCGACCGCCCAGACCGTGTGAAACCCGAGGGAGTCGGCGAGGCGGATCTGTTCGATGGCCTCGTGGTAGGCCCGCTGCTCCCGGGCACGCTGGCCGTCGGGATGAGGCGCCCCCCAGGGCTTCGGTGCGTCCACCTCGTACAAGATGTCCAGTTTCATGGCTTGGCCTCCGCGGGGTTCGCTGCGCCGGGCGCATTATAGGCGGGTCCTGGGGCTCAGACGGGGCCTCCCCGAGCGGCAGGACGCGGGCAGCCTGGGTGCATTTCTACGGCACTCGCGTGACATATCGGCCGACGGCTGACCACTTCTCTCATGAGACGCGGGGTTTTCTCGCGTGAACGGGGGACGTCCCTCTCCGGGGCGTCCCCGAGAGAAGAGATGGATGCGCTGCCGACCTGAACACCGTCTTTCACGCTGGTTGCATCGGAGCCTTGTCCAGCTGCTCCTGCTCGCGAGTTGGGCCGTGGCGGCAGATGCGGCTCAGATCGACGTCTTCTTCAACGGTCCAGGCAACTTCGGCATGTCCGAGGCGGACGCAATCACGGCGCGTGACACGGCCGGCGTTCCCTGGCTTCTGCCTACTGAGCTGAGTAGCGGGAGCGGCTTCTACTCGGTCACGACTTCGGAGGTGCTCTCCTTCTCCCCGGTCCCGCCCACCGGGACCGACAACAGGGCCCTGGAATCATGGAGAGTGCAGAACGTCTCCGGCAGCCCCCTCGACGGTACGAGCTACCTGCTCTTCGGCGAGAGCGTGCCCTTCGAGAAGAACGGAGTATTCATCTCGTTCGATCCCGAAAATGTGGGGCTCACCATCGACGCTCTGAACTGGGTCATCATTCCTGTCGAATCGACTACGAACTATTACTACCCGGCGGTCCGACTCACGGGGGTCGAAGTCGACGGCGCATTTTCCGACCCATTCGACGTGAACTATGTCGTGACGGAGCCACTCCCCCAGGCTCCGGCCAGCTCGGGGCTGTACCAGCTCCCCAGGTTCGGCGTGGCCCGGGGTTTCACGCCGATTCCCGAGCCCGGGGCTGGCCTGCTCCTTGCCGCTGGGCTGGCTGCACTCTCGCTCCGCAGGTTTCGTTCGCGTTGAAAGCTCCCGGTGTTGCGGTCTTTTGCCTCGTCGCGCTTGCGTCGGGGGTCGCGGGAGCGGCGGACGAGGGACGGGTCGTGCGCGCCCAGGCCGCACAGCTCGCTTCCGCGGGACGTTGCGATGCGGCGCTGCCCCTCTTGGAGCAGGCGCGCCGTCTTTCCCCCGATGACGCACCCGCCGCTTTGCTGCAGGGAAAGTGCCTGCTGCACGGAAAGCGCTACGCGGCAGCACTCGAACCGCTCGAGACGGCGGTGCGCCTCGATCCGGACTCTCCGGAGGCCGCGCTCTATCTCGGCATGACCCAGTACCACCTGGGCGACTCCGATGCCGCCGAGGCCACCCTTGCCCGCGCGGAGCAGTTGGCACCCGACAACGCCGAAGTCGCGCTCTATCGCGGACTGACGCTCCTCGACCTTGCCCGCACGGACGAGGCGACGGAGCGTTTCAACCGCGCCTCCCGCATCGACACGGCGAACATGGAGCCGATGGCGTCCTACTACGCGGGCCTCGCGCACCAGAGCATGGGTCGGACGGCTGAAGCGGAAGCGGCGCTGCGTCGGGTGAGCCGCCTCGCCCCCGGGAGCGAGTGGGATCGGCAGGCCGAGGCGGCGCTTTCCAGCGCGCCGTCGGGACCGGCTTCCTATGCACTGCGGCGCTGGCTCGTGCTCCAGGCAGGCCTTTCCTACGACAGCAACGTGGCGTTGGTCGGCACCGACGTGACGAATCCCGAAATCATTTCGGGACGCTCCGACGGCCGTGGCGATTGGTCCGCGGAAACGGGCCTTGAGCTCTATCGCGACGAGCGGTGGAGCGCCGGCGTCCTGGCCAACTACTACGGGAATGCCTACTTCCGGGAGACCGAGTTCGACCAGGCCTACGTCAACGCCAGTTTCTGGGTCGAGCGGCGCCTCGGGCAGGATTCATTCTTCCGGATCCAGCCGATGTTCGGAACGATCTATTACGATTACGAAGATTACCTCCGCTTCTACGGCTTTCGGGCGGCCTACCTCCACGACTGGGGAGATGCGGGCTCCGGGGATTTCTGGCTCCGCTACGCGTACAACGATTTCCTCTACCCGATTCCGCCGCCCGATACGTCCTTCAGGAACCGGGACGGCAACGACTTGTGGTTCGGCTACGACCACAGTTACGACGTGACGGACACGACGACCCTCGAAGGGGGCCCGCTCGGGCGCGTCTATGCCGCCAAGGGCGGGGAGTGGGATTTCTGGGGTATAGGCGGTTGGGTCGGTGTGATCCAACAGTTGCCCGCCGAGTTTGCGGGGGAGATCTCGTTTGCCTTCCAGCACGACCGGTATGACCACCCCTCCTCGTTCCCCGTCCCCGGCGCCAATACCAAAGACCGTCGCGACAACCTCTATCGGATCCGTGCCGGGCTCGAGCGGCCGATCTTCAAGAACGTGATCGCCTCCCTCGATTGGACCTACTGGAACAACGATTCGAACACGAGCGTGTTCAACTACGAACGTCACGTTGCCGGCGGCTACATCACGATTGCGTTCGGCGACTAGGCCTCTTTCGGAAGGAAAACGGAGCATCGCACCATGGCCCAGCTGTTTCGCCTCCAGCTCGTCTTCGCGGGAGCGGCGCTTGCCGGCTCCGTTCTCCCGGCTTCCGTTGAGGCCGACCCGACGCGATTCGCGGGGTGCACGCCAGCGGGTCGTGTTGCTGCGCTTACTGGCGAAGTCACGGCGACCCGGTCGCCTGCACGCGCCCTGGCCTGCGGCGACGAGCTCTGTGTCGGGGATCTCGTTACTACCGGTGCGGGTGGGAGCCTCGGGATCCTGAATGGCGGCTTCCTCACCCAAATCGGCGAGAACAGTCGGGCCAAGCTGGCCCTGACTGCCGAGGGTGTGCCGGACGTGGTCCTCGAAACGGGAACCGTTCGGATGATCGATGCCCGCGAAACGGGGACACCGGGCGGTTTGGAGGTTCTCGGCTCCCGGGCCGAAATCCGGCGCAGCGATGCGGAAGCGCGGGTGTCCGGCGCAAGCGGCCAGATCTGCGCTCACGGCGGCGCGGTAAGCGTGGGTGGAACTTCGGTGGACGCGGGGAACTGCGCGACGGCGGGTACAGCCCCCCTTCGCGTGGCGGCCAACGACGCGGACAGCCCCCAGCTCCCGGCGCTGGCAGGCTCCTGCGACCCGGGACCGGTGATCGCTCCGATCGCACACATCGGTCCGACCCCCCCGGTGGCCAGCCCGCCCTTGCTCGGGCCGGCGCCGCTCCCGAACCCCCCGGGCGGCCCGCTCCGAACATGCGAACTCACCGGCTGCACAAACAAAACCATCGCGGTCCAGGGCCAGCCAGCTGTCTCGCCCGCCTTTCCCTGAGCGTTCGCCCGCGGATGTCGGTGTGGGGAGCCTCTTCGTGGTGTGTCGGGGCTGACGTGCGATTCGGTGAAGCGTAGGGCGCACACGCTCCGGAGCACGGCTTCGCGGCTTTC
>JAYZFQ010000136.1:0-22304 GCA_036336695.1 Myxococcota bacterium | reverse complement strand
CCCCGCCCCAACCCCCCGGGCCCCGGTGGGCGCCGGGCCCGGGTCCCGGGGGCTGTCCCGGGGCCCGGGCCCGCCCCCCCCCCAACGGGCGCCACGCCCCCGTCGGGCGCCTTCGGCAGGTCCCCGCCCATGGGGACGCCGCCCGCGTACCCGCGCTCGACGAAGTCCGCGTCGTCGCAGAGTTCCTCCGCAAACTCCCAGCCCCCGAAGAAACGCACGACGGGCCGGGTCCCGCTGGTGCCGTAGGCCTCGCGACGCTGCATCGCGGCAAAGAGTGCATCGCGGGTGTTCTCCTCGGCCCACAGCACCGCCAGGCCGCCGGGATTGAACTCGAGGTCGTCGGGCAGGCCCTGCCGGGTACGAGACCCTGCACCCCCGTGACCCTTCCCCTCGTCTTCCTGGACGAGTCCCGGCGTACCGAGGTGCGTGTCCGTGCTGGCGATAAGGCCGTACTTCAGGGGGTTCACGCCCAGCTTCGTTTCGAGCACGAGACCCTTCTTCAGCGCGTCGCGGACCATGCCGCGGCCGTCGGGAGCGGGCGCGTTGGGACGCTTGAAGGCCCCCACGCCCTGAAACGTGCTGGAGGGACGCTTCTGGAACCCGCAGGCCTCGTCGGTGGTGTCCCCTCCCAGCAAGCACTCGGAGTCGCCCTTGTGCTGCATGATCTCGGCGAGCGGCTCCCAGCGTTGGCGCATCCGCGCCTCCTCGGGCGTCACCGGCTTCCCGGCGTCGTCCTGACTCTGGAGCCTGGCCGTCTCGAACATGAGTCCCGGACCGCTCAGGTTCGAGTTGTGAGGAATCGTGAGCACGTCGCACCCGGGGAGCGCTTCGACACACTCGCGCTGCAATGTCTCCCAGAGCCGGAACGCCGAGCCCATCTCCACCCAGCTCGGCGGCTGGTCGGGGACCTGGGCGTTCCGGAAGATGACGTTGCGATGCAGGTTGGCGCCCGTCGAGCCGGTGAACTCGTAGCCGACGAAGCTCGTGAAGCTGCAGGCCGCGGTCCGGTCGTAGGCCGCCTCGGCGGCGTCCTGAATTTCCTGCCACACCACGGCGCTCTGTTCGAGACACCGGGAGCCGTCTTCCCCGCAGAAGTGAAAGCGCTCCCGGTCCACCATCGCCCGGTACGCCAGGGCCAGGAGGGCTGCAATGGGTTGCTGTTGGTAGACCCAGCACAGGTCCGACTCGCTCCCGGGCAGGCCCGGGTGGGTGCAGATGCGCACTTCGCCGAGCAGTTCGGCGTGATCCGTGAGGGCCGTGAAATCGAGGGGACGACGCAGCTGAGCGCTGCGCGTCGCCTTGCCCTCGGCGTCGTAGGGCTGGATGCCGTGGGCCTCGCCCTTGGCAAACCGGTACGCCTCGTCGGGCGTGATGCGCGTGTCCTGGGTATTCGCGTCGAAGGAAAACGCCGTGTGGACGTGGGTGTCCCCGAAGAACGGACGCCGGAGCGGCTCGTAGGCCGCGCAGGCTTCGCGCTTCTCGGTCACGGGGTAGGGCCGGGGCTCGGCGGCTGCCGTGCAGGCCGCCAAGCAGGCCAGGAAGACGAAGCAGTGCCTGCCCATGTCAGGCGAGCGCCGCGAGCTTCTCGCCGGCGAAGAAGCGACGCGGGTTGTCGACGACCAGGGCATCGATCTGTTCGCCGCTGATCCCCGCTGCCTCGAGCTTCGGCACGATGCGCCGACTGAAGTGAGAGGGATTCCAGACGTCGGCGATCCCCGCCGCCGCCGCGGGGGGGAAGGGCTGACCGCGCCAGCACCAGACCGAATCGTGGGAGACCACGACCCGGTCCCCCGCGCCCGCGCGAAGCAGCTTCACCAAGGCATCGACGCGCTCGGCGTCGGGGTGGATGATGTCCAGACCGAAACGATCGAAACCCAGGTAGGAACCTCCCCGGGCAATGCCGAGGTGGTAGTCGTGGTCCGAGGTGCCGCAGGAGTGACCGATCACGATGCGGTGCGCGGGAACGCCGCCCGCGACGAGCACGCGCTGCTGGAGGTCCCCCACGGTGCCCTGGTCCGTATGGGTCGTGATGGGGGCCCCGGTCTCGACCGACGCCTTCGCCGCAGCCTCGAAGATGCCGCGCTCGTAATCGGTCATCTCCCCCGGGCCGGTGGCGACCTTGATGATGCCGGCGCGCACCCCCGTGCTGCCCACGCCCTCGGTGAGTTCCCGGATGAAGAGCTCGGCCATGGCGTCGACGGTCGGACCGAAGTTGGAGCGGAAGTGCCAGTAGGGAACCCCGCCCTCGGCCTGCTTGTAGAGACCCGTGGCACAGATGATCTGGAAGCCGGTCTTCTGGGCGACCTTGGCGATGAACTCCACGTCGCGGCCCAGGTCGTTCGGACAGGGATCGAGCATCGAGGTGAAACCCAGGTCCTTCATCTCCTCGATCCGGTCCACGCAGATCGAGAAGTTCTCCTCGTCCGTTCCGCCGGGATTGATCGTGTCCGACTCCCAGCCGGGGTAACCGATCAGAAGATGCTCGTGCATGAGCGTCCGACCGAGGCCGTCCGGTGTGATCTCGCCGGTGACAGTCTGGATGTTCATCGCGCCGTCCTCCCGGGTCCATCCTAAACGAAGCGGACGCCCCAGGGACAGCGGAGTCGCGGGTCAGCCGGACGCTTCCCGGCGGAATTCCCGCTTCTCGGGTCCGACGCGGGCAACGATGGGGGCGAGTTTTTCCGTGTCGAGTTCGTAGAACGCGGCGGCGTTCCCGCCCAGCATCGCGGTAATCTCCCCATCCGGCAGGTCGTGAAACGTATCGGCCATTTGCTGGCGGGTGTAGGGCCAGGCGCCCTCGGGGTGCGGGTAATCGCTGCCCCACATGATGCTTTCGATCCCGATCTCGTGGCGCAACTCGGCCTCTCGCCGGGGCATGCAGGACGCACCCACCCGCACGTTGCGGCGGAAGTAGTCCACCGGCGACATCGAGAGATGGCTCCGGTAGTCCCCGAGCTTCTGGGAGTAATGGGTTTCGGAGTAGCGCTGCTCCAGAAGTTGCAGGTACTCGGGCACCCAGACCGCGGTGCCTTCGGTCATCGCCACCTTGAGCTTGGGGAAGCGTTCGAAGACACCCCCCCAGAGCATGAACGTCAGCGGCCGAACCAGGTAGAACGCGACCTCGGTCACGTAGATCCCGACGGCCCCCGGCAGGTTTTCCGTCGGCGGCACCGCGCCGAAGTAATCGTTGGTCGGCGCCGGACCGGAGTGAAAGTGGATGACCGTCCCGGTGTCCTGGCAGGCCGCCCACACCGGGTCGTAGCGCGGATGGTGATAGGGAGCCTGGGCGCCCCACATGGGCGGCAGGATGATTCCCCGCAACCCGTTGGCCCGCGCCCATTCGATTTCCCGCACCGCCTCGTCGATGTCCCAGAACACCGGAACGCAGGCGAGACCGATGCGTCGCTCGGGGGCCATCTGGACGAATTCCGCCAGCCAGCGGTTGTGGGACCGCGCCCCGGCCCACTGGAGTTCCGGCACGACGTTGTCCGTCGGCATGGAGAACCCCGCGCCGAAGGGCGGAGCGTTGCGCTCGGTGATGCCGTCCGGGAAGAGCACTTCCGCGGCGATCCCATCGCCGTCGAGCACCTTGTTGCGCTCTTCCGAGTCCCAGGCGCCCGTCAGCGCGGCTTCACGGCCCAGTCGCCAGTCCGCGTTGATCTCGTCGACGAGGAAGATCTTCTCCATCTGCGCCGTGATCTCGAGTTGAAGCGGCAGGGCCGCGTCGAAGGCCTCCCGGTACTGGGGATCGAGGTAGTCGCGATACACCTCGGGCTGCGGCCCCGCATGACCGTCGGAAGAGACGACGAGATAGCGATCCATTCGGTTCCCCTCGGGTTCCTCGGCGACCCTCAAGCCGGGTCGGTGTAGAACTGGCGCACCCATTTCCGGAAGTCGCCCAGGTATTCGTCCCCCTCGCAGAGCACGGGGTTCGACCGGTAGACCTTGTTCTGCCAGATCGGAAAATCCTGGGTCACTCCCTGGGTGAGGCCGTTCATGAACTCCTCACCCGCCAGGTCCACCAGGTTGTTGGTGCAGGTCAACAACCACCGGGACATGACGCGCGCGTCGTCGATGGGTGTGGTCGACGAATACATCAGGAGTCCGGCGTCGGGGATGCCGACCGAGCGAACCGACGTAAGACCCAGGCCCCAGGAATCGCGCACGAGCGACATCTCGAAGGTTCCAAAGGGAGTCTCCTGCTCGCTCTTCGTCACCATCTGGTAGTGACGGCCGTCCGCCGAGTAGCGGAGTTCGTTCTCCTGTTCCTGCACCATCCCGTGAACGAACTGGAAATGAACCGGGTCGTTGTTGTTCTCGTGGGTCTCCTGCACGTGGGCTTCGAGTTCGAGTTGAAACGTGCGGGGCTCCGACCAATCGGCGTGCCCGATCTCGGGCATCTCCGGAAAATCCCACTCGGGCGGCTTTCCCTCGGTGTGATGCCACACGAAGATCATTCCGTTCTTTTCCTGGACGTCCCAGGCGCGCACGCGGGCCTGGACCGGGATGCGCTCGCAGTACGGGATCTTCGTGCACTGGCCAGTGGCCCCGTCGTACTGCCAGCCGTGGAAGGGGCAACGAAGCGTCTCGCCCATCACGCGCCCCCCGTGCCCGAGGTGCGCCCCCAGGTGGGGACAGAAGGGATCGAGCACCCGGGCTTCGCCGGCGCGGGTGCGGAACAGCACCAGTTCCTGGCCGAAGTACGCCAGCGGCTTCACATCGCCTTCGTGGAGTTCGCGACTCCACTCGACAGCGAACCAGCCGTTGGGCGTCGGGAGGTGATCGTTTTCCTGGTCTCGGAACGCCAATGCCTCGTCCTCCGGCAAAACGGCCCGTATCGGGTGGGGGAAAGCGCGCCACCTGGGAACGGCGCGGGGTCAGGGTGAGGTACAACGGGCTGCACGAATATACTCGGATTCACCATCGGATCCCGAGCGATCTAGAAACTCAATTGAAAACAGCTACTTGAGGGAGCGCCGTCCATCCGCGGCAACGCGCGGATTCTCACCGTTTCGCGCGGCTTGCACCGCGATGGACGGAACGGGTAGAACCGGCCCTCACCCACCGCGAAGGAGAGTCCCAGCATGCCGGAAATCCACCGCCCGCCGGGCGGACTCGAAGGAACCGCCGTCCTGGTCACCGGCGGTGGCACCGGAATCGGACGCGCATGCGCGGCGGCCCTCGCGGCGGACGGCGCGGCCGTGACCATCTGCGGCCGCACCGCTGCCAAGCTCGAAGACGCGGCCAAGCGCATCGAAGAGCAAGCCGGTTGCGGGGGCAGCGTGCAGATCGTCGTCGCCGACGTCACCGAGGAAGAACAGGTGCGCGCCGCCGTGGCGAAGGCCCTCGAGCCCACCGGAAGCCTCCAGGGGTGCGTCGCGAATGCCGGGGGAGGCGGCGGGCTCGGACCCTACCAGGTCCAGGACACCGCCGAGTTCCTGCGCGTGCTCCATCTCAACGTGCTGGGGACCATGCTCTGCATCAAGCACACCGTCCCGCCCATGGTCGCGGCCGGCGGGGGCTCGTTCGTCGGCATGTCCTCGATCGCCGGACACCTGACGCACCCGTATTTCGGCGCCTACTGCGCCGGCAAAGCGGGCATCGAGGCGATGATGCGCAACGCCGCCGACGAGTTCGGCGCGAGCCAGGTCCGCTTCAACGCAATCGCCCCGGGCTTCATCGCCACCGAGATCATGGAAGGCATCCCGCGCGACAGCGCCACCTACGCGAGCTACGTCGAGAACACGCCCCTCGCCGACGTCGGGAAACCGGAAGACGTGGGCGACCTGGCACGCTTCCTGGTGGGGCCCGAATCGCGCTGGATCACCGGCACGTGCATCGACGTGGACGGGGGGCACCACTTGCGGCGGGGACCGGATTTCGGGCCGTTCATCGAGCCGACACTCGGCCCCGACGTAATGCGCGGGAAGCTCCCCGAACAGGAGGAAGACCGATGATTCTCGACAGATTCCGGATGGACGGCAAAGTGGCGCTGATCAGCGGCGGCGGGCGCGGAATCGGCGCCGGCATCGCGCGCGCCTTCGCAGAGGTAGGCGCCGACGTGGTTATCGGGGCGCGCACCGAATCACAGCTCGCCGAAGTCGCCGCGGACGTGGCGGCCCAGGGACGGCGGGCAGAAATCGTCGCCGCGGACCTGAGCGAGCGCGCCGGCATGGAAGCCCTGGTCGACCGGGCCAGCGATGCCTTCGGCCGCATCGACGTCGTCGTCAACAACGCCGGCGGGAGCCCGCCGGGACCGTTTCTCGACGTGAGCGAGGCGGCCTTCAACGGCACCTTCCAATGGAACGTCACCACCGCGTTCAACCTGTCGCAGCTGGCCGTTCCCGTCATGCTGAAGGGCGGCGGGGGCAACATGATCAACATTGCGTCGGCGGCCGGCCAGTTCCACGACCGGGGCTTCGTCGCCTACGGCACCGCCAAGGCCGCCCTCATCCACATGACGGCCAACCTGGCCAACGACCTGGCGCCGAAGATCCGGGTCAACTGCATCGCCCCGGGCGCCACTGAAACCTCGGCCCTGCGCGGCGTGCTCGACGCGGAACTCGAGGCAAAGATGGTGGCGCGGACGCCGCTCGGCCGTCTCGGCGCGGTGGAGGACATCGCCGCTGCCGCCGTGTTCCTGGCGTCCGACGCCGCGGACTACGTGACGGGTCGGGTGATCGAGGTCGACGGCGGCATCCGCCACTCGAACCTCGACCTGGGCTTGCCGGACCTCGGGTAACGCGCGCCCGTCAGGCCGGCTTGAGCCGGTAGCGGATCGGCAGGCGCTTGACGCCGCCGACGAGACCCGAGTGCAGCCGGTCGATCGGACCCGCGAGTTCGATCTCCTCGATCCGAGGGAGCAGATGCTTGTAGGCAATCTGCAGTTCGAGCTTCGCCACGTGGGAACCGAGGCAGAAGTGCTCGCCGATTCCGAAACCGAGATGCGGGTTCGGGCGCCGGTCGATCCGGAAGTCCCAGGGGTCGGCGAAGACCTCCTCGTCCCGGTTCGCTGACGGGTAGAACAGCGCGAGCGTGTCGTCCTTCTTGATCTTCCGACCGCGGATCTCCACGTCTTCCGTGGCGGTGCGCGCGAAATGGATGATCGGACTCGTCCAGCGCACGACCTCCTCGACTGCAGAGGGCAGCAGGGACATGTCGGCCTGGAGCTTGCGCAACTGGTCCTGGTTCTCGACGAAGGCGAGCATCCCGCCGGTGGTGCCATTGCGCGTCGTCTCGTTTCCGGCGACGACGATGATGAGGCACCACGCGAGCACGTCCATGAACGGGAGCGGCTCTCCGTCGACCTCGGCGTTCGCGAAGATCGTGACCAGGTCGTCGGAAGGGTTCTTCTTCTTCTCCTCCACCAGCTTGGTGAAGTAGGTAAACAGCTCGACCATCGCCTGCCGCGCGGTTTCCTGGGTCGTCTTTCCCTCTTCCTGGTACTCCGGGTCCCCGGCTCCGATGGTGCGATTCGTCCAGTCGAAAAGCAGCTCCCAGTCCGACTCGGGCACACCGAGCATCCAGGCAATGACGGCGATCGGCAGCGGCGCGGACACCTCGCGCACGAAATCGCACTCTCCCTCGTCGCTCCGCTCGACCAGCTTGTCGACGATCTCCCCACCGATGCGCTCGATATCCGCGTGCATGCGCTTGAGATACCGGGGGGTGAAGCGCTTCGAGACGAGCTGTCGATAGATCCCGTGCTTCGGGGGATCCAGCTGAATCAACGTGGGCGGGAATTCCTCCCGGTCGGCCGCCTGGGGCATGTGTTCGATCACCAAACGCGGCCCGTTCAGGAACTTCTCCGGCTGCTTTCCGATCGACACGATGTCCGCGTGCTTCGTGATCGCCCAGAACGGAACTCCGTCGGTGCGATCCCACCAGTGCACCGGGTCCTCGCGCCGCAAGCGCGTCCAGATTTCATGGGGATAGCCGTGAGCAGCGTAATCGTCGGGATGGATGATGTTGAAGTCGGGGGCGGCCATCTGATCCTCCAAAGGGCGGCCGGAGGAGTCTACCTCAAGCGCGCAAGGCGATGAGGAATGTCGTGATCATGGCGAAAACCAGGGTGAGCTTTGCCGCGAGCCCGAGGGCCATGCCGATCCAGGTCCCCACGCCGACGCGACCCGCCTGGGAGAGGTTTCGCTGGACCGTGTATTCCCCGATCACCGCACCGGCGAACGGTCCGACGAGCACACCGAGAATGCCGAAGAACAGTCCGACGATGCCGCCGATCACCGCGCCGAGCACCGCTCGCCGGCTCGCGCCCACCCGTTTGGCACCGAGGGCACTGGCAGCGAAGTCCACCACGTAGGTCAGCGCCGCAAGCACGCCGATGATGGTGAGCGACCAGGCGCCGACTTTCTGGAAGTCGTCGATCCATGCGCCGAGGAGCAGCCCGCCGAACACGAGCAGCGCTCCGGGCAGTACCGGCAATGCGGTCCCGCCGACACCCACGACGACCAAGAGCACGACCAGGACCCAGAGAAGTACCGTCATCCACTCCATTGGGGCGTGAGCGTAGCAGCCGGAGCCAACGCGAATCAGTCGCTCGGGCGCGGCAGGAGAATCGTCAGGTCCTGCCCCGTCCACACCGGCTCGTAGGCCTCGTCCAGCAGGCGCCCGAGTTCGGGAAACGTCTCGAGTTCCGACCGGCTGTCGCGCCGGCTTCCGGTCACCCCCTCGCGCACGTCCCCCTTCACCACCACGATTGCGTCGGGCGGCGACCGTTCGAGTTCACCGATCAGTTCCGCGCGTGCGCGGTCGCGGTGCTCCCAGTCGAGGCGCTGGGGCACGTTGTAGATCCACCGGCTCGCGGGACGACGATCGGCCATGGCGTAGAGCATCGGCTCGAAGCCCCACACGTACAGGGACGCGTCGGGCGGTGTCCGCGTCGCGATCCACTGGGCCGCGCGCCGGTTCGCGCCGTAGTGGACGTCTCCCGCGGTATGCAACAGGTTCTCGACGCGCGGGTCGACGCTGCCGGCATAGAGACCGACGCGCATCAACACCCGTTCCCAGTACGTGAAACCCCCGTAGGTGGGAATCGACGGCGCCTTCCAGGCCAGGACGAACGCGAGGACGAACGCGAGGGCGATGCCGAGCGGCGCCTGCCGCGCGCGCAGCCAGCCCTTCCAGAGCCCCCAGCCCGCCAACAGCGAAAGCAGCAGCAGGCTCGCGGCAAAGTGGTACGGGTAGAACCGGGCCTGGCTGGCGACCCCGGCCAGTTGCACCAGCGCGACCCCCGCCACGTGCCAGGCCACGGCGCGCTCCCGCGTTGCCAGGGGCGGCAACAAGACGAGCAGGGCGATGCCGGCGGGCACGAATGCCGTGAACCCGAACAAGACCTTGCCGAGCGTCCAGAGCGCATCGGCGGGAAACGCGCTCCACTCGAAGCGGAGCGCGTGATAGGCGGGCAGGAAGCGGAAGAACGTCTCCAGGGTCGCGGGCCACGCACCGGCCGCGAGGAGCCAGAGGAAGGCCGCGGCCACCACGATCGCGCCGCCCGCAGCGTAGGCGAGCAGGGGCGCTCCCCCGGACGCACCGGCCCGCCTGGCGCCGTGGAGGGCGAACATCGCGCTGACCAGGATCCCCGCACCCAGGTGCGGCTTGAACAGGCCCGCCAGTGCGTAGAGCGCCCCGGCGCCGAACTGGCACCAGCGCCGGGAGGGTCCGAAGACCGCCTCGGCACGGACCGCCAAGACGAGGGCCCAGACCACGGTCACACCGCCGAAGTTTTCGGGCTGGGCGGTGTCCCAGTATTCCAGCTGGACCTGGCCAAAGACCGCGACCGCAGCGGCGAGCACGCCGGGCCGGGCGTCGCCCAGCGCGCGCCGGGCCAGCAGCGCAAACGCGGGGAAGAGCGACACGTATGCCGCCGCTTCGACCACTCGTACGGCAAGGATCCCCGGCCCGAACAACGCGCGGGCAAGCGCGTAGACGCCGAAGATCGCCGGAGGCTTGAAGTCCCAGGCGTCGAGATAGGGCGCGCCGCCCCCCGCGACGGCGCGGGCCACCACGGCGTAGATGCCCTGGTCCCGGCCGTATCCGTACGCGACGAGCAGGGCCAGGCCCGCCAGGGCGGCGACCACGAAGCCGGCGAGAAGCACGGCGTCCGCCGTGCGCGCGAAACGCGCGTGACCCGTCGCCCGCTCGCGACCCACGGGCGGGCCGGAGGACCGCCGCTCCCGCATGGCGACCGAGTCTAACACCGGGCCGGGACACGCCCCCCCGCGTCGTCGGCCGAGATCGCCGGACGCGGGTATGCTGGGGCGCGAGGAGACCCCCATGCAGGCAGCCAAGCGGATCGCCGCCGTGTCGAGCCTCGCGCTCCTGGCCGTGGCAACCACCGCCCTGGCCGATGACGGCCCCGCAAGTGAACCGGTGCCGGTGCCCCAGGCCACGACCGGCGAGTTCACACCCGTGTCGGATCGCGTCCGACCCGAGGCCTTCGACGACCACCTGGCCATCGAAGACTGGAACGCCCAACGACGCTGGTCCTATGGCACGGACCGCCTGATGCCCCTCACCCGGGGCCTGCCGGAAACCGGACTCCCCCCGGCCGCGCGCTGGCCGCTCTACCTGTTCACCGTCCCCTTCGACCTCGTCCAATTGCCCGTCGCCGCCATCGGCGGGCTCTACGGCAACTAGACCACCCGCCCAGCCCGCCGCCGACGTCTCCCGCACGACGTCCCCTCCAGGTCTCGACCGAGTCCCGGGGCGTCAAATTGCGGTCGCCCATGAATTGCGAAATGCAACTTAAGGCAGTTTATAGGTAGTTTTTTAGAACTTAATAGGTATCAGAAATGCTACTATCGTGTCGATTTCCCCACAAACTACTGGAAATAAAACACTTTTTTATTAGGCATTCGAGTTGCATCCAAAATGCAACTGGAGAGGTGTCGCAAGCCGCTGGCGTGGCTTGTCTCAGAGAGGGCGTGCTGTGCCTGCTGTGCCCCAACGCTGTATGGGTGTGTCGCGTCGCGGCAGGACGCCTCTACGCCCCGGCGTCCGAAAGGGTGCGGCCCTCGGAATCGGCTGGCTTCTCGCCCTTGCGTTTGCAAGCGGGGCCTCTGGGGCCCAGATCGTGTGGCTCGACTTCACGTCGGATTTCGATGCCGGGGAGCACGTCTACACGACCGCCGAACAGGCGGCGATCCGCGACCGCATTGCGGCCGACTACCAGGCCTTCGACATCGCCGTCACCCTGGACCAGCCCCAGGCCGGCGACTATTCGACCGTGACCTTCAACGCCGACGGCATCATCGGCGGCCTGACGTCGGCGGTCGATTTTCGGAACACGAATCCCAACGACGTCGCACGGGTCAACATCAACGCCCTGCTCGGCGGCGGCCTCGAACCACCCGCGACGAGCGAGAATTTCGTCGCTCTTGCCAGCACGGTCGGCGCCCACGAGTTCGGACATCTGCTCGGACTCCGCCATGTCGACGCCATGGGTCCCATCGGTTCGGGCATGAGCCCTCAGCCGGGCGCCGGCGTGTTCTCCCCGTTCTACCCGGGCCCCACCGATGCCCACGAAACCCCCGACCACACGATGGCCACCCCCGGAGTCCACGGCTCGACGCTCTTCGACGCCGCGAGCGACACGTTCCTCAGCGAGCGCTCGGCAGTGCGGCTGGCCTTCAACGAGCGGGGAACCGTCGTGAACGAGCAGCTCCCCCCCCACGGCACACTCGCGACCGCCCAGGCGATCGCCCTGGCCCCCTTGGACGTGCCGAACACGATCCTGCTGGGCCAGAACGCCGGACGGGACCTCCTCGTCGATGCGGTGGTGGTCACCGGTGCCATCGAGGTCGGGGGAGAAACCGATCTCTACTCCTTCAGCGGGAATGCCGGCGACCTGATGAACTTCGAGGTGGTGTCCCGAATCATCGCCCACCGGCTCGGCGACACGATCAACTCGGAACTCCGGATCCTCGACTCCGCCGGGAACGAAATCCCCTACTTCGGAAGCACCGCATTCAACACCCGGGAAATGGAATCCCTCGACGCGATCCTCCTCGATCTCACCCTCCCCGCCACCGGCACCTACTACGTACAGGTGAACGCCCGCAGCATCTCGGACCTCGGCGGCTACGAACTCTACGGCTACCGCCTGTCCCACATCATCATCACCGTGCCCGAGCCCGGCAGCGCGGGCCTGGTCGGCCTCGGCCTCTGGGGCCTGGGGTACCGGCGCAAGCGCAGGAGGGTCGGCACAAGCCGGGGTCCAGACGGAGCCGCGGACGGCGCGCGCCCGAGGGCCGACGGGGAGGGCAGACACCGCCGGAACGGATAGGCTGACTCCGTGACGACCTGGGGGCTCTGCGCCGTCTTCCTGCTCTCGGGCGCTGCCGGCCTGCTCTTCGAAACCCTGTGGTTCCGGCAGGCGGGCCTCGCCTTCGGCAACGGCATCTGGGCGTCCAGCCTGGTCTTGTCGAGCTTCATGGCGGGCCTCGCCCTCGGCAACGGCCTCGCCGCACGCTTCGGGAACCGGATCCTGCAACCGGTGCGCCTGTACGCGCTGCTCGAAGCGGTCATCGCGGCAACAGGCGTCGCGCTCGTCTTCCTCCTCCCGGAACTCGCCGGTGGACTCGCGCCCCTGTGGCGGCCCTTCCTCGACCAGCCGTGGATCCTGAATCCCCTGCGCCTCGTCGTGGGCTTCACCCTGCTGCTGATTCCGGCAACCGCCATGGGCGCAACGCTCCCGCTCCTGGTGAAAGCCCTCCGCGCACGGGACACCAACTTCGGGGCGGTGCTCGGGCGGCTTTACGGGTGGAACACCGCCGGCGCCGTCCTGGGCGCCGTTGCAGGCGAAGCCGCCTTGATCGCCTGGTTCGGGGTCCGGGGCACGGCCTGGGTCGCCGCCGGCCTGAACCTCGCTGCGGCGGCCGGGGCACTGGCGCTGGCTGCGCGCGTCGGCCACGCGGCCACGCCCCGCGCCGAGCCGCGGGCTCCCGTCGCCGGACTTCGACGCGCACTTCCCTTGCTGGCCGCGGCCCTGCTCGCCGGCAGCATCCTGCTCGCACTCGAAGTCGTCTGGTTCCGCCTGCTCTCGCTCTTCGTCTACAGCGCAGGACTGAGCTTTGCCCTGATGCTCGCCATCGTGCTTGCCGGCATCGCGCTCGGGGGCTTCGCCGGCGGGCTCTGGCTGCGGCGACGCCCCCAGGCCTTCCAACATGTACCGGGAATTGCCCTGCTCGCCGGCTGCGCCGCGGTGGGCAGCTACATCGCCTTCGGGATGCTGATCGACCCCGCCGGAGCGCCCGCCGTCGAAAGGTCCCTGGAAATCGTGTGGCTCGGCGCCGTGCTGATGTTTCCCGTGGCCCTGCTTTCGGGGGTGCTCTTCCCCCTCACCGGCGCCGCACTCGAGCGCTGGCTCGCGCCCGACACCCGCGCAGCGGGGCTCCTCACCCTGGCCAATACCGTGGGCGGAGCCCTGGGCGCCCTCGCCGGGGGGTTCGTCCTGCTGCCCGCCCTTGGGATGGAACGTTCCCTTCAGGTGCTCGCGACGCTCTACGGTGGCGTCGGCGTGTTCCTCCTGGGCGCACGCCGGGCAGCGGTTCACCCCGGGCCGCGCTGGCCCCTCGCGGCCGCCGGGGTCGCGTTTGCCTTCGCGCTCTACGCCTTCCCCGACGGCGCCATGCGCAACCATCACTTCAGCGCCGTGGCCCGGCGCTTCGGCAACGCCCCCGGAATGGAGATCGCCCTGGCGCGCGAGGGCCGCACGGAAACCGTGCTCTACCTGCGGACCTCGGTCCTCGGAGAGCCGCTCTTCCACCGGCTCGTCACCGACGGCTTCGGCATGGCGACCGACCGCGTCTGGGCACAGCGCTACATGAAACTCTTCGTCTACTGGCCCATGGCCTTGCAGCCCGAAGCACGCAGCGCCCTGCTCATCAGCTACGGCATCGGCGGCACCGCGAAAGCCCTGACCGACACGGCGGGCCTCGAACGCATCGACGTCGTCGATATCTCCGAGGACGTGCTGGAGGCGAGCAATGTCGCCTACCCCGATGCCGCGGAACACCCGCTGCGGGATCCGCGCGTCCGGGTCCACGTCGAAGACGGACGCTTCTTCCTCCAGACCACGCCGCAGCACTACGATCTGATCACCAGCGAGCCGCCGCCCCCGCGACACGCCGGCGTCGTCAACCTCTACACGCGGGAATACTTCCAGCTCGTCCACGATCGGCTCACCCCGGGCGGCATCAACACCTACTGGCTCCCCGTCCACAGCCTTTCGCCCGAGGAAACGCGCTCGATCATCGCCGCCTATTGCGAAGTCTTTCCCGACTGCTCCCTGTGGACCACGGCGCGGCTCAACTGGATGCTGGTGGGCTCTCGCGATGCGAACTGGTCACGCGATGGGGCTGCCTTCACGCGCCAGTGGCGCGACGAACGCGTCGGCAGGGAACTGCGAGCGCTCGGAGTCGAGAAACCCGAACAGCTGGGCACGATGTTTCTCGCCGACGCGGACCAGTTGCGGGAAATCGTGGGCGCAACGCCACCGCTGGAGGACGATTTTCCGAAACGCCTCCAGGAGGGGCGCGCGCGCTCGGACGCCCACGACGCCCATGCGCGCTGGATGGACACGCAGCGCGCACGGGAGCGCTTCGCCACCAGCACCTTCGTCGCGGACGCCTGGCCCGCGGACCTCCGGGAACGCACCCTCGCCTACTTCGACCTCCAGCGCATGCTCACCCGTTCCCGCGGCGGACTCACCGCACCGCGCGGCAATCGCACCGCCCGTTTCCGGGAACTCCACCAGGTGCTCACGGAAACCGACCTGGAAACACTGCCGCTCTGGCAGGTCGGCGTCGAGCGCGGCTCGCTCCGTGTCGTAGATCGCCTGCTCGAACGCGGAGGTTCGGCCCGCCCCCACGCGCACCTGCTCGGAGCGCGGGCCCTGGCCCGACGCCAGTTCGCCGACGCCGCGCGGCACTTCGCGCGCGCCGACGGACCCGACGACGCCTACCTGGAAGTCTACGCCCTGGCGCTGGCGGGACGGCCCGCCGCTGCCCAGCGCGCGGCCCGTCGACGCCTCGGACCCGGCGTCGAGCAGGGCGCCTGGTGGGCCTGGCTGGTCGACACCTTCGACCTCGAAGCCCCCGGGGCCGGCTAAGGCCGACAAATGGAGGCATCTCACTCCTGCGTTCGGTCGGGCAGGGTGGGCGGAGGTGCGATCGGACAGCAGGCCCCGGTCGAGAAGCCCTGCGCCTCCACCGCGAAGCCCCGGTTGAAACGCGACCGAAAGTTCTCCCACGCCACGCAAGCGGTGAGTTCGACGAGTTGTTCCCGGTCGAGCGATTCGAGCAACCCTTCGACCTGCGCATCCGTCACGGCAGTGGGCGTAGCACTGAGGGCCTCGGCATAGTCGAGAACCCGCCGCTCCAGTTCGCTGAAGAGCGGACTCTCGCGATGGGTCGGTACTGCCAGGATCATGGCGTCTTCGAGTCCGTTGTCTCTGCCCACGGCAGAGCCGATGTCCAGTCAGAAGACACAGCCTGTCATGGACGCTGCCTTCAGCGCGGCCAGGTCCTTGAGGCGCGGATCGACGGATCGCGCGCGTTTGAAAACCGTTTCGAAGAGTCCTGCTGCCCACATCACGGCACTGCTGTGGGCCATCAGACGCAGAGGCTCGATGACCGCACCGACTCGGCGCCTGGATTCCCGAAAAACGCCGCGCTGAATCAGCCCCGCCTCGGCGTCGTTCACACCTTCGATCCTCGGCATCGCGATCTCCTTTGCGCCGGCTCAACGTCTGGCTCAGCGAACCTCCCGCCGCAGCAAGAAGCACGTCAACGCCAAGGCCACCAGGGCCGGAACATAAACGCCGACGAAATCCAACCGCCAGTGGGAGGACCCGAGCGCCCCGCGTGCCGTGTCGTAGACGTGCAGCAGTGCGTGGGCAACGAAGAAGGTCGCCGCGACGCCGACCAGCGGCAGGCGATAACGGGCCGAGAACGCCGCCCAGACGAGAGCGCACCCGACGGCCAGGAAGGCGCACCCGATGTCCCGAACGAAGTGGGCGTTGAACGAACCCGTGTCGGGCACCGCAGCCGGCAGATCCAGGTACCAGCTCAACGGCGCCACGAGCATCCAGACCGCATTGACGAGTGCAGTCGCACCCAGCAACAGGCACACCCAGCCCACCGGCCCGAGCCCCGCGTCCGTCGCCGTGACCCGACGGTCCGAGGCTCGAAGACTGGGGTCCGCCACGGCTACGGCCTGTAGCTCGAGCGCGGAACGAGATCGATGATCCGGTCCAGGGTCGGCATTTCGACGACCAGGCAGACAGCCATCGCGAGCGAACAGACCAGGATCGCGGCCATGAGTCCGCGCTCGCGGTAGAGCCGCTCCGGATGCTGCGCTGCACTATTCGGCTTGAGACCGGTGTTGAAGTAGAGGGCCATCACCAGTGCGACGAGGGGGAAGGTGACAATCATCTCGATCCGGTGACGCGCGATGAAAATGCCGAAGAAGAGCATGGCCGAAGCCGCGTAGAACATGATCGACGTGAGCAGACGCGCCTCGCTGTAGTAAACGAACGAAGGCCGATAGGCGGCAGCGCGGCTGGGATCCCCGATGAAGCGATATTCTGCGTAACGCTTGATCGCCATGAAATAGGCGCCCACCATCCAGTAACTCAACTGGAGCGATGCGGGCGGGAACATGCCCGGGTCCACGGCATACCAGCCCGCCAGAAGCCGCAGCGGATTGTTCAGGGATTCCGTGAGCACGTCCAGGTACGGAAGATCCTTGCTCCGCAGCGGACGCACGTTGTACACGCAGCCCATCGCCCATAGCGCCGCCACCGTGGCCGCGAAGGGCGCCGAGACGAGCATGCCGAGCCAGAGGCCGAGCGCCCCGACCGCGAGCCACTGGAACCACGCCAGCGGCACGTACACCCGGCCGGAGGGGACGGGCCGCGCCGATTTGACGGGATGCAGGCGGTCGTAGGGCGCGTCGAGCAGTTCGTTGAGCACATAGTTGCTCGACGCGACGAGGCACAGGGAAGCCGCCCCGAGCAAGAGCCGGACGAGCAGCCCATCGCGGCTCGCCTCGGGGACCAAGGTCAGGGCGAGAACGACGCCGGGGAGGGCGAAGACGTTCTTGAACCAATGGTCGACGCGCAGGATCGCCCAATGGCCAGAGGCCTCGGGGCTTCGCGCGGCGTCTGTCACTCTGCCGCAGCCCGAAAATACGGGGCCGACGCGGTGTGCCGAACTCCTGCACCGGCAACGACGCCGCAAGACGGCGGCGCTTGCCACGAGATCGGTGCAGTCGGGGACACCATCTCCAGCCTAGGATACCATAGGAACGCGACGCAGATGATCGACGCACCGCCGAAAGATTCAGCCCGCGCCCGTCGCTACTGCGTCCTGCTAGTCGCGTCTCTCTTCGTCCTCTACAACCTGAACTTCCGGGAAATCGGGATCCTCGATCCCCTGCCCGCAACACTGCTTCCAGCAAGTTTCCTGACCGAAGGAGACGCCGACCTCGACGAGTTTCGAGAACTGCTCAGCCGGGACTACTACGGACGGGCGGTGCACGCCTTCGGGACGGTGCAGGAAAGCGACGGGCACCTCGTGAGCAGCTATCCGGTCGGAGCGGCTGTGCTCGCGGTGCCTTTCTACGCGCTGCCGGTGTGGTTCGGCTGGCTCGAAGAACTCTGGCACTACCGCCTCGTGGCCAAACTCGCGGCGTCGTTCATGGTGGCTCTCTCGGCGGGGCTCCTCCTGTTGGCTGGCACCCAGATCGCCGGACTTCGGGCCGGACTCGTCGGCGCCATCACCTATGGCGTCGCAAGCAACGCCTGGACGGTCGGCAGCCAGGCCCTCTGGCAACAAGGCCCCGGCATGCTGTGCTTTTCGGCTGCATTGCTGCTGTTGCTGCGACTCGAGCGGGGAGGTGGGGCGCCCACCGCAATGGGTGCGGGAGCCGCGCTCGGGCTCGCGATCCTGTGCCGCAGCCTGAACGTCGTTCCGAGCGCGTTCCTGGGACTCTTCGTCCTGGTGCGCCACACGCGACGCGTGCCCGCCTTCGTCGTGCCACTCGTCTTCGTGGCCGCCTGGCAGGCTTGGTACAACCTCTCGACCTTCGGCGATCTCAGCGGCGGCTACAACGCCATCTTCCAGAGCGATTGGCACGCCTGGCGCGGGCTGAACCAGGGCAACGCGTTCGCGCATCCCCTGGGCCAGGGACTGCTCGACGTGTTGCTGAGCCCAAACAAGGGCTTGCTCGTCTACACGCCGTGGACCGCCTTCGCGCTGGCGGGCCTCGCCATGTCCGTGCGCGCAAAAGACTTCCCCCTCGGACCCTATCTCGCCCTGGGAATCACCTTGCTCGTTGTCGTGCTGGCCCAGTACGAGTTCTGGTGGGGCGGCTCAGGCTTCGGACCGCGCTATCTCTGCGAGGCGCTCCCCGCCTTCGCTCTCACGCTCGCGTGGCTCTGGCCGCAAATTGCGTTGCGCCCTGCGCTTCGCACGGTTTTCGCCGTCTGCGTCGCGTTCAGCTTCGCCGTTCAGGTGATCGGAGCGTTCACGACGCCGTGCGGTTGGCACGACGAGCCGACCCCGGTCGACCACGATCACTCGCGCCTGTGGGACTGGCGCGATCCCCAGCTGCTGCGCTGCCTGCGCGCGGGACCGCGCCCCTTCGAGTTTCTCCAGTCGGGTTCCGGCTAGCGCAGGTAGCCGAGCCCACGCAGCTGCTCGCGCTGGTCGTCGCTCAGTTCCTCGCCCACCGGCACGTCGTCCTCGACCCACGGCTTCCCCGTGCGGAAGTCGTGGGGCGCTACCGGCTCGAGCCCGGACCGGTGCCGGGCAATGGCGGCGCGCAGCGCCTCGACGTCGCCCGGGCGATCCGCCCGCCGGTTGCGACCATCGCGCGCCGCCAGGTCGAAAAGCAAACCGGCAGCATCTCCGAACTCGGGGTGCCCCTCCACATACTGAAGCGGCTCGCGGAGCGCGACACGCCGCAGGGGCTCCTGGGGCATGTGGGCGGCGCGCAGGACCACGGGGAAGAGTTCCCGATCCTCCGGAAGTTCCGCTTCTCCGAGGATCACCGGCGCGAGGTCGGTCCCGGAACCCTGCGCCGGGGCCTCGACCCGGGCCAGGGCGAGCACCGTGCGCATCAGGTCCGCGTGCCCCGCCAGCCCCTGGACTTCCCGGCCCGCCACGGTCCCGAGAAGCTCCGGGTAGGAAATGACCAGCGGCACCCAGAGCACCTCTTCCCACGGCAGGTAATCGTGGAGGTGTCCGTCGTACTCGAAGAAGGCTTCGCCGTGATCCGAAGTGAGGACCAGCAAGGTGTCCTCCCACTCCCCGAGACTATTGAGCGTCTCCCGAAGCGTTCCCACGAAGGCATCGATCTCTCGAATCCGGTCCCGATACCCCGCTAGCATCGCCGCGCGATCCGCGGCGAGGTGCGGCGAGTCGGCGTAGGCCGTGTAACTCTCATCGCCGCAGGACAGCGGGTCGCGCCAGCTTTCCGCAAGCAGGTTGTAGAGCGTGCAGGCAGCGCGGAGCGTACGCGGCAGCCCAGCCCGCTCGGCGGCCTCGACGTCCAGGGCGCGCAGTTCCTCGATGTGCGGCGGCGAGAGCAGTCCGCGATCCGGCGACTGGTCGCGGTAGCGCGCGTATCCGCCGTAGGGCGCGTGGGCGTGGTAGGTGTGGAGAAACAGGAAATAGGGCTCCCCTGCAGCCTGGCGCACCCATTCCATCACGCGATCCGTCTGTTCTCGGACCATCTCCAGGGGCGCGAAGCCCCGGTATTCGTCGAAGCCACGGTCGAAACCGAAGCGAGGCGCCACGTAGCCGCCTTCGTGGAAGGCCTGGGTTCGGTAGCCGGCCTGGCGGAACACCTCGGCCAGGGTTTGCACCTCCGGGGCCAGGCTGGCGACCCCGCGGTACACCCCGTGCTCTTCGGGATCGAGACCGGTGAAGAGCGTCATGTGGGAGGGAAGCGTGTAGTTCGAAGCCGCGAAGAAGCGCCGGAAGGTCACTCCCTGGCCCGCGATCGCAGCGATCTCAGGGGTGGCGTCGTCGGACCCGACGCCACTCACCGCGTCGGCCCGCACGGTGTCCATGCTGATGAGAATGATCCGTCCCGGCCTGTCAGCCCCTTCGCGGGAACCGCAGCCGACCCCCAGCAGCAGGACCAGGCCGATCAGGAGGCACGGGGTACGCCACATGCCGCTCGGTTACCGCGCCGCCGCGACGGCCCTCGGGTCCCAGGCATTGCGGACAGGGGCAAACGAAGCACACGACATGGAAAATCCAGGGTAGTGAAGTGCAGCGACGCGAGCACACACGACCGCCGGCGCCACGCCTCGACACGGGCGCCAACGTGTTAGCCTTGGGCACCCGTCGGATCGTGGGAGGTCAGAACTTGAGCAATCCCTTGCGCATCGCAGTCGTCATCGTCTGCATCATCACCCTCTTCTATCTCGTCGTGACCCTGGCACAGAGCGTTTCGGAAGGGGGCTGACCGGGCGGCGGAGAGAGCCTGCCCTACGCCCGTAGCGTGGCGCCCGAGGAGGCGGCCTGCTCGAACAAATCCTGGAAACCTATGGCTACGCCGCCGTAGTCATCGGCACGTTTCTCGAAGGAGAAACCGTCCTGATCCTCGGCGGCGTCGCAGCCCACCGCGGCTACCTCGCGCTCCCGTGGGTCGTCCTGGCGGCGTTCGTCGGGACCCTGTCGGGTACCCAGGTGATCTTCCACCTCGGTCGGCGGCGGGGCAGCGCGATGCTCGAGAAGCGTCCGGCCCTGCGGAAGCGTGTCGAGCGGGCCCATCGCCTGATGCGGCGGAACCAGACCGGACTCGTGCTCCTCTATCGCTTCCTGATCGGCATGCGCAGTGTGCTCCCGGCGCTCTGGGGCATGGGGAACCTCTCCGGCACCCGCTTCTTCCTGCTCGATCTCGTGAGTGCGGCTTTCTGGGCCATCGGCGTCGCCGCGCTGGGATGGGCCATCGGCGGGGCCGCCAACGCCTTGATCGGAAAGATCCAGCGTTACGAGTTGCTGCTCTTCGCAGCGATCATCGCAGTCAGCCTGGCGGTGTGGGGCATGCGTCGACTGCGCGCTCGGGCCAGCGCGCAGCACTGAAGGCGGCTGCGTTCCGCGCTATTCGAACGTCTCAGCGCGAGCGGTCTCCCAGGAATTCTTGAGAAACTCGGGAAGGCGCCCTTCGAGAATCTGGCCGGGCTCGATGAAATCGTAGATCTGGTCGAATCGGCGCACCTGGTGCGCGTTGATGCGCTCGAAGAGATGGCGCGGCTCGAATTCGTTCGGGTGGTCGAGTCCACACGCCGCCGTCATCTCGGCGAGACCCTCGACCGTGTTCTTGTGGAAGTGGTAGGCGCGCTGGGCCTTTTCATCGACCACGAGCGCCCGCTGGAGTCGCGCGTCTTGGGTTGCCACGCCGACGGGACAGCGGTTGGTATGACAGCTCTGGGATTGAATGCAGCCGATCGAGAACATGAACCCACGCGCGACGTTGCACCAGTCGGCCCCGAGCGCCATCGCCGTGGCGATCTCGTAGTCCGCCATGCGCATCCCGCTCGTTGCGAGCTTCATGGAATCGCGCAGCCCAACCCCGACGAGGGCGTTCTGGACCAACAGCAGCCCCTCGCGAAGCGGAAAGCCGATGTGATCCGAAAACACCTGGGGTGCCGCACCCGTCCCCCCTTCGGCACCGTCGATGGTGATGAAGTCCGGCGTGATTTCGGTCTCGAGCATGGCCTTGCAGATGGCGAAGAGTTCGCGCGGGTCTCCGATGCAGATCTTGAAACCGACCGGCTTGCCCCCCGACCGCTCGCGCAGAGTCGCCAGGAACTCCATCAGTTCGATCGGCGTTCCGAACGCCGAATGCCCGGGCGGGGAGAAACAGTCCTGCGCCTCCGGCACCTTCCGCGCTTCGGCGATCTCCTTCGTGACCTTGGCACCCGGCAGAATGCCGCCGTGGCCCGGCTTGGCCCCCTGGGAGATCTTCAACTCGATCATCTTGACCTGGTCGATGCTCGCCTGCTCCGCGAACATTTCGACGTCGAACCCGCCCGCGTCATTGCGGCAACCGAAATAACCCGTGCCAATCTGCCAGACGACGTCGCCACCCGGCTCCCGGTGGTAACGACTGAAACCGCCCTCGCCGGTGTTGTGCGCGAAGCCCCCGAGCCGCGCCGCGGTGTTCAGGGCGCGGATGGCGTTCGCGCTGAGCGCGCCGAAGCTCATCGCGGAAATATTGAGCACGGAAGCCGAGTAGGGCTGGCGGCAAGCCGCCCCCCCCACTTCGAC
>JAYZFQ010000135.1:0-16458 GCA_036336695.1 Myxococcota bacterium | reverse complement strand
GGTGTTGAGCACATAGCCCTCTTCGCCGGATTCGATCATCCGGGGCACGAACGCCTGGATGCCGTGCATCACGCCGTGGACGTTCACGCCGTGGACCCACTGCCAGTCGCTGGGTTCGGTCTGCCAGGCGTCGAGGTTCGCAACGCTCACGCCGGCGTTGTTGCACAGGATGTGGCAGGCACCGTGGGTGTCGAAGACCTGGTCTGCCAGGGATTTGACCGACGCCGGATCCGAGACGTCGCACACGATCCCGGTGACCTCGCCGCCCAGTTCTTCGGTCGCGGCCTTGAGGGCCGGCTCTTCGACGTCGGCGATCACCACCTTCATGCCCTCGCCGAGAAAGGCCTTGGCCAGGGCCTTGCCGATGCCGCTCGCCCCGCCGGTGACTACGGCCACCCGGTTCCGGAATTCCTTCATGGTCGGTTGCTCCCGTCGCCGCGGCGCGCGCCCGGCTCTTCCAATGAGTGAACGGCACAGCTTACCAGCGGGGGCACACCGAACGGAAACTTCCGCGCCCGTCGGCGGATCGCGGGGGAATCGTCCTTCCCAGGGCTCCGGCAGACCCGCAGCGACCGAAAAAGCTGCGGCGGGCGCGGGAGTTGCGGATTGGGCCGCAGAGGGGGATCGCTTCGCGCCGCGATCCGTCTATGCTTGGCCGCGCCATGACCCAATCCAAACCCTCTCATTGTGTGGCGGTGATCGGCGGCGCGGTCGCCGGCGCCGAAATCGCTGGAGCGCTCGCCGACGGCGGCGCCGAAGTGGTCGTCTTCGAACAGAACCCCCGCCCCTACGGGAAGATCGAAGACGGACTCCCGCGCTGGCACGTGGCCCTGCGCCGCAAGGAATACGGCGCGATCACCGGGCACCTCTCGAAGCCGGGCGTCCACTTCGTGCCCCTCACCGAGGTCGGGCGTGATGTCTCCTTCGACGCCCTGGTAAACGAGTGGGGCTTCAGCGGCGTGGTCCTCGCCAACGGGGCCTGGCGGGACCGCTCGCTTCCCCTGGACGGCGCCGACGACTACATCGACAAGGGCCTCGTCTACCAGAACCCCTTCGTGATCTGGTTCAACCACATGAACGAGGCCGACTACGCGGGCCAGACCTTCGACGTCCACGACGAAACCCTCGTCGTGGGCGGCGGCCTGGCGTCGATCGACGTGGCCAAGATTTTGATGCTCGAGACGGCCCGGGCAAAACTCGCCGAGCGCGGCATCGACGAGCCGATGCTCGAACTCGAGGTGAAGGGCATCCCCAAGATTCTCGAGCGCCACGACCTGGCCTTCGAAGATCTCGGACTCACGGGCTGCACCATCTACTACCGCCGCGACATCGAGGACATGCCCCTGGCCGAGATTCCCGACGGCGCCGACGAGCGCCGGACGGAAAAGGTGCGCGCGAGCCGCCGCAAGCTGCTCGACAAGGCCATGACCAAGTACCGCTTCGGCATCGAGCCGCTCTGCATGCCCGACGGCCTGATCGTCGAAGACGGCCAGCTCGTCGGCCTGCGCTTCCGGCGCACCCGCATGGAAAACGGGCGCCCGGTCCCCACCGACGAGACCTTCGAGCGGCGCGGCCCCCGGGTGATCAGCTCGATCGGCAGCATCCCCCTGGCCATCGAGGGCATCCCGATGAAGGGCGACCTCTTCGACTTCGTCGACTGGGACCTGGGCCGGCTCGCCGAGTTCCCCACCGTCTTCGCGACGGGGAACGTCGCCACCGGCAAGGGCAACATCATCGCGTCGCGGAAGCACGCGAAGGCGCTGTCCGCGGTGATGATCGAGGCCTTCCTCGGCCTCGGCGAAGCGGGCCACGCCGGCGAGGAAGCCATCGCCGACGCGGGGCAGGAAGCCGCGCGCGAGCAGGCCGCGGGCATTGCGGCGGAGATCCGGCGCCAACCGCCCATCGACGACGCGGCCCTCGCGGCGCTCCGGCAGCGGGTAGCCAGCCGCCAGGAAGCGGTCGGCTACACCGGGGACTTCGAGACGTGGATCGCCAAGGTGACCCCCGCGGACCTGGAGTAGGCGCCGCGGGCGGCTTCCAGGGCGCCGTTACTCGACGAAGTTCTTGAGCAGCCGGCTGCGGCTCGGGTGACGCAGCTTGCGCAGCGCCTTCGCCTCGATCTGGCGGATGCGCTCCCGGGTCACGGCGAAGTCCTGGCCCACTTCCTCGAGGGTGTGGTTCCCGCTCTTGCCGATGCCGAAGCGCATCTTGAGCACCTGCTCTTCCCGGGGCGACAGGGTGGAGAGCACCCGCCGGGTGTTCTCGGCGAGGTTCTTGTCCAGGGTCGCTTCCTGGGGGTTGAGGGCGTTCTTGTCCTCGATGAAATCGCCCAGCGACGAACTCTCCTCTTCGCCGACCGGCGCTTCGAGGCTGATGGGTTCCTTCGCGATCTTGAGCACCATGCGGACCTTCTCGACGGGGTATTCCATCTTCTCCGCGAGTTCCTCGGGGCGCGGCTCGCGGCCCAGGACCTGCACCAGGTGGCGCGTGGCGCGCACCAGCTTGTTGATCGTTTCGATCATGTGCACCGGGATCCGGATCGTGCGCGCCTGGTCCGCGATCGCGCGCGTAATGGCCTGGCGGATCCACCAGGTCGCGTAGGTCGAGAACTTGTAGCCGCGCTGGTATTCGAACTTGTCGACGGCCTTCATCAGGCCGATGTTGCCCTCCTGGATCAGGTCCAGGAACTGCAGGCCGCGATTCGCGTACTTCTTGGCAATGGAGACCACGAGCCGCAGGTTGGCCTCGACGAGTTCGCTCTTCGCGTGGTGCGCCCGATCGGTCGCTTCCAGCAGCCGCGCGCGCGCCGCCTTGAACTCGACGCAGCTCATGCGGTGCTCGGCCTCGAAGCGCGCCGTCTCCTTCCGGACCGCGGCGAGCCGCTTCTCGGCGGCAGCCACCCGTTCCGCGTCCCCGCCGAGCTGCTCCAGGGCCTCCTGGCCCTTGCGGCTGCGACGCCGTGAGCGCAGGGCCAGCTCGCTGAACTCGGCAGGTTTCACTCCGAAACCGCGCACGGCCTGGCGCGCCCGGGAATCGAAGACGCGGGCTTCGCCGGTCAGGTCTTCGAACTGCTCGATCAGGCTCCGGAACCGCGCCTTCGCGAAACCCGTCTCCCGGAGCCCGGCCAGCATGTCCGCGTAGAGCACGTCGATCTCGCCGCGCAGGCGCTCCCGGGTCTCGTCGCTGGTCCGCCGGTTCGCGATCGAGGCCTGCTTCTTCGAGACCTCGCCCGAGGTGCGGCGCACCTTGGAGATCTTCTGGAAGAAATCCCGCCGCCGCTCTTCGGGCGTCGACTCCGCTTCCGGGTCGTCCAGCCCGTCGAGAACGGTCTTGAGCTCAATGTCGTTCTTCTTGAGTTCCTCGGAAATCGCGAGCAGCTGCTGGACGCCCCAGGCCGAGCCCACGGCCGCCTGCTGGCAATCGTGCACCCCCGCTTCGATGCGCTTCGCGATCTCGACTTCGCCCTCTCGCGTCAGCAGCGAGACCTGGCCCATTTCACGTAAGTAGACGCGCACCGGATCGTTGGTGGACCCCTCGAGGTCCGCACGCGCGCTGGCGGGCTTGCGCAGGGGACGCCGGAGGGGCGGCCCCTCCTTGGCCTTTTCTTCGGCCGCAGGCTTGACGAGTTTCGCCTGGGACTTCTTGCGTCGTGCAGAGGAGGAGGTCGCGGAGATTCCGGGGGGAGCCATGGGGGGATTCCTCTCGAAATGGGGTTTCTCGTCTCGAACTCCGGCAGGCCACGGGCCTACCGAATCAGTGGGTCCTCTCTGGTGGCACGCGGGAGGCCTCGTGCTTCGCCCGGAGGATTTCCAGAGCGTCGGCGTCTCCACGCCGCAGCCGCTCGGTCAATTCGGTCTGTCGCTCGCGTTCCCGCCGGCCTGCGAGCCACCGGTTCGTGTCGGCCACCGTGCGCATCGCGACCGCTTCCTCGGGCGGATGGTCGTCGGCGGCCAGGGTGTAGAGGATCGCCCGGGCCTCTTCCGACAGGCCCTCGGAGATTTCGTCGATCTCCACCCGGCGCTCGCTCCCGGCAGCGTCGAGGAGCCGGCGGATCAGGTCCACCACGGGGTGTCCGGCCGCGTCGAGCAGCGAATCCGCCTCGACCGTCAGACCGAGGTGGGGGTGCTCGACGAGACTGTGGGCGAGCTGCTTGAGCTTGCGCACCTCGCTGGCCTCGAAGCGGGGCGCGATCGGCACGGCCTCGGCGGGATCTTCGCCCCGCGCCTGGGCCCGCACGGCGGCACGCACGTCTTCGGGGTTCGCGCCGACCGACAGAGCCAGGCGGTCTTCCCACGCCCCGCGCTCCACGGGCGAAGCGACGCGGGTGAGCAGCGGGGCCAGGGACGCCACGGCGTCGGCCTTGTCCGCCGGAGAGGCGCAGCCGCGCGCCACGGCGCGCCGGATCGCGACCTCGAGGGCGTCGGGGGCCTCGTCGATCAGGGCGACGAGCGCCTCGGCCCCCGCGCGCGCCAGGAAGTCATCGGGGTCTTCGCCGGGCGGCAGCACGGCAGCGTGGATGCGCAGCCCGGCGGGAAGCAGCACTTCGAGGCCCCGTTCCATCGCTTTCTGTCCGGCCTCGTCGCCGTCGAAGAGCAGCACCACCTTCTTGGTGCGCCGGCGCAGTTCGCGGGCGTGGTCTTCGGTGAGCGCCGTTCCGCAGGTGGCCACGGCGCCGTCGACGCCCGCCCGGTGCAACGCAACCAAATCGAAATAGCCCTCGACCACCACGGCGCGGCCTTCGCGGCGCATCGGCTCGAGCGCCGCAGGAAACCCGAAGAAGCTGCGCCGCTTCTGGAAGACCGGACTCTCGGGACTGTTCAGGTACTTGGGCTCCTGGTCCGGGTCGAGCACCCGGCCGCCGAACCCCACCACCCGGCCCCGCACGTCGCGAATCGGGAAGGTGACCCGCCCGCGCAACAGGTCGTAGTGGCCCCCGGAACGTCCCAGCTTCAACAGCCCAGCGCGCTCGCCGACGCTCACCGGAATCCGCTCCGCTTCGAGGGCGTTGGCTACGGTGTCCCAGCGGTCGGGGGCGTAGCCGATCTCGAAGCGGGTGATGGTTGCCGCGTCGATCCCGCGGCCGGCGAGGTAACGGGTCCCGGGGCTGTTGTCGGCGCGCAGCGCGGCCCGGTAGCACTCGTGGGCCACGGCGTTCGCCTCGTACAAGCGCTGGGTTTCGCCGCTCTCGCCCCGGGCCTCGGGAACCGCGATCCCGTATTCGGCGGCGAGTTGGCGCACCGCCTCGGGGAAGGTGAGGTTCTCGACGCGCATCAGGAAGCCGAAGGCGTTGCCGCCTTCGCCACACCCGAAACACTTGAAGGTGCCCCGGTCGGGGGTCACCACGAACGAGGGGGTCTTCTCGTCGTGAAAGGGGCAGAGACCCTTGTGATTGCGGCCAGCGTGCTTGAGGCTGACGTGTCGCCCGATCAGGTCCACGATATCCACGCGATCGCGGATCGTTTCGATGATCTCGTCAGGGATGCGTCCCAACCGCGTGCCCCTCCGCCCCAGCCCTACCTACCGCGTCATCCGTCTCTGCTTCTTCAGGGCGCGCTTGCGAGCGGCGGCGGCTTTCTTCTTCTTCCGCACGCTCGGCTTGTCGTAGTACTCACGGCGTTTGAGCTCACTGAGAATGCCCGCCTTCTCGCATTGTTTCTTGAAGCGTTTCATCGCGATTTCGAAGGGCTCGTTGTCGCGAATCTTGATGACGGCCATCCAAGCTCCTGGAGGCGTGCGCGCCAGGTCGTCAAACCTGGTTTCGATCCCCGGCGCGAACGTTTGTGGAACCAGCTCCCCGTGGCGCACCCTGCACCCCCCGGGTCAGCGGTCGACAAAGGGAAAACCCTTTGTATCCAGGCGTTTCCGGGGGGTTTCGCCTGCGGTCAGAGACGTTAGCGCAGTTCCCCCTAGGGAACCAACAAAGCCGGAAAGCGCCTCTAGGTGGGGGGACGAACCGACACCCCGAGTTCCAGCAACCGCCGCTTGACCTCGAGGACCGTGGTTTCACCGAAATGGAAGATCGAGGCTGCCAGGGCCGCCTGGCAGTGCCCGCCTTCCGGCCCATCGGAAAGCGCCGTCGCCAGGTCCTCGGCGCTGCCCCCGCCGCCCGACGCGATCACGGGAACGGCGACCGCATCGGCCACCGCCCGCAGCAGCGCCAGGTCGTAGCCACGCTTCGTTCCGTCCCGGTCCATGCTGGTGAGGAGAATCTCGCCTGCACCGGCCTCGGCGACGTGACGTGCCCAGGCGACCGCATCCACACCGGTGGGCTGCCGGCCCCCGTGCGTGCAGATCTCCCAGCGCGATTCCCCGGGCACCACCGGCGCCACCTCCGCCGCGGGCAAGCGCGCGCCCTCGGCACGCTCACTGGGAACGAGCACCTCTCCCTCGATACTCCGCGCATCGAGGGCGACGACCAGGTTCGCGCTGCCGATCTTGACCGCCGCTTCCCCGACGATGTCCGGATCCTTCACCGCCGCCGTCATGATCGAGACCTTGTCGGCCCCGGCGTTGAGCAGGTCGCGCACGTCCTGGAGCGTGCGCACGCCGCCCCCGACCGTGAGCGGCATGAAGACGCTTTCCGCCGTGCGTGCCACCACGTCGAACAAGGTCCGCCGTTCCTCGTGGCTCGCCGTGATGTCGAGAAACGTGATCTCGTCGGCCTGCTGTTCGTCGTACATCTGCGCGACTTCTACCGGGTCTCCCGCATCGACGTGGTCCACGTACTGGACCCCCTTCACGACCCGACCCTGGTCGACGTCGAGACACGGGATGATCCGCTTCAGCAGCACGCCACGCGCTCCAAAGCCGCCGCGAGATCCACCGCCCCCGTGTACAGGGCGCGGCCGACGATCGCCCCCGCAATGCCGCGATCGACCAGGGCTGCGGCACGCACCAGGTCGTCCTCGGAAGCAACGCCGCCGGAAACGATCACCGGAATCGACACCGCTTCCGCCAATTCGGCAGTCGCCTCCAGGTTGGGGCCGGTGAGCATCCCGTCGCGGCCGATGTCCGTGTAGACGATCGCCGCCACGCCGGCCGCTTCGAAACGCGGCGCCAGCTCGACCGCCCGGGTCTCGCTCGTCTCGAGCCAGCCCTCCACGGCAACGCGGCCATCCTTCGCGTCGATGCCGACGACGATGCGTCCCGGGTGACGCTGGGAGGCCCGGCGCACGAGTTCGGGATCGCGCAGGGCGACGGTTCCCAGGATCACCCGGTCGAGTCCCCAGTCCAGCGCTTCGGCCACGGCATCGAGGCTGCGCACTCCCCCGCCGAGTTGCACCGGAACCCCGCCGGCCCGGGAGACGATGCTCCGCACCGCTTCGGCGTTGACCGGCCGCCCCGCCTTGGCCCCGTCGAGGTCGACCACGTGCAGCCGCGCGATGGGATGCCCGGCGAAACGCTCGGCCACCGCGGCCGGATCCTCCCCGTAGACGGTCGCCTCGTCGTAGCGCCCCTGGGCAAGGCGAACGCATCGCCCCCCCAGCAGGTCGATCGCCGGAATTACTTCGAAGGGGACGGGCGCGGTCACCGCGCCGGGCGCCATTGACCCTCCACGAGAGAAGTCGCGGACTGGCCCACGGCCCAGCGCGCCAGCTCGGAAGCGGTCAGGAAGCGCGTTCCCCCGCCCGGGTACTTGCGCGCCGTGAGCGGGTCGGCCAGGAGCGTGCGCTGGGTGTGATCGAAGCGCGAGTTCCAGAGCCGCCGCGGTACCGGCGCCTGGTAGAGAGTCATTTCGAAGGCGACGCTCGCCGGCTTGTCCGTGCCGTAGGCCTCGCCCTGGCGGTGCCGCCAACGCAGCACCTGGCCCATCACCACCGACGTCGCGCCGAAGCGACTCGCCGCCAGCTCGGCGGCGGCGGCGGGATCGCGGCGCGGCACGGGACGCTCCTGGCTGAGAAATGCCAGCGCGAGGTCGTTGGGAAAGACGACGGGAATCCCGTGTCCGGTGAGCGCCTCGGCCATGTAGTTGGCGACGAGGTCGCCGATGGCGTCGGCCGTCATCCCGTGACCGGCGTCGGGAGGAACGAGCCCGGCACGCGTCGTGAACGGCACGACGGCGACCTTGCGCAGCGAACCGGCCGACGACGAAACGGTCTGCTGCTTCACCACGGGCGGACTCACCTGGGAACAACCGGCGACCAGGAGCACGAGAACGGCACCGATACAAATCACGCGCATGCCGACACCCACGTGACGAACCGATCCAGCAGGCGCCGCCCCGAGTCCTGGCTCTTCTCCGGGTGGAATTGCACGGCGAACACGTTGTCGCGAGCCACGGCTGCGGCGAAGTCTCCCCCGTACTCCGAACGACCCACCGTATCGCGGCCCTCCACCGGAACGGCGCGATACCCGTGGACGAAGTAGAAGACGTCGCGCTCCGGCAGACCGTCGAGCACCGGGTGGCGCGCTTCGAAGGAGACCTCATTCCATCCCATGTGGGGCACCCGGAGCAGGGCGCCGTCGGCGTCGCGGTCGGGAAAACGCTCGACCCGGCCGCGCAGCAAGCCGAGCCCGGCCGCGGGACCGTGCTCGTCGCTCTCCTCGAAGAGCAGCTGGAGGCCCACGCATAGCCCCAGGTAGGGGGTCCCCGCAGCCACCGATTCCCGGACCGCCGCGTCGAGACCGCGGGCTGCCAGGCTCGCCATGGCATCGGCAAAGGCCCCGGCCCCCGGCAGCACCACCGCGTCCGCGGCGCGAACCGCCGCCGGTTCGCCCGTCACGCGAACACGCGAACCCGACCGCTCGAGCGCCTTGGCAACGCTTCGAACATTGCCGGCGCCGTAGTCGACCACCGCTACGTCCGGGGTCGCAGCCATGCGGCGGATGCTAGCGCCGGGACTCCTAGAGCGCGCCCTTCACGGTGGGCAGCCCCTTCACCCGTGGATCCCGGTCGACGGCAACACGCAGTGCCCGCGCCGTGCCCTTGAAGACGGCCTCCACCACGTGGTGCGGGTTCCGTCCGTACCGGAGTTCGACGTGGAGGTCGAGTCCAGCGTTCTGGCAGAACGCGTACAGAAAATCCTCGGCGAGGGTGGCGTCGAACTCGCCGATCCGGTCGTTTTCGAGCTCGACGCGGTACACGAGGTACGGCCGGTTCGACACATCGACCGACACCTCGACCTTCGCCTCCGACATGGGCAAGACCTGGGTGCCGTACCGGCGAATCCCCACCGCATCCCCCAGGGCCTGGCGCAAGGCCTGGCCCAGGGTGATTCCCACGTCCTCCACCGTGTGGTGGGTATCCACGTCCAGGTCGCCCTGCGACGCGATCTTGAGATCGAAGAGGCCGTGCTTGGCAAACGACTCCAGCATGTGGTCGAAGAAGGCAACCCCCGTCGAAATTTCATAGGCGCCCGATCCGTCGAGATCGATCTCGACGCGGACGTCCGTCTCCTTCGTCTTGCGCTCGACGCGCGCCGAACGCTTGCCGTCGCTCTCGCTCAAACCTCGATCTCCGCTTCGGCACGCGCCGCCTCGCGTTCGCGACGCGCCTTCCGAATCTTCTGCAGCCGGAGTTCCACCGACTTCGCGTGGCCGGTGAAGCCCTCGAGTTCCGCCAACCGGACCACGTCCGCGCCGAGTTCTCGCAACTTGGGCGCCTCCAGGCGGACCACGCTGGTTCGCTTCAGGAAATCTTCCACCCCGAGCGGCGAGAAGAAACGCGCCGTCCCTCCGGTCGGAAGCACGTGATTCGGCCCGGCCAGGTAGTCTCCGACCGCCACGGGAGAATAGTGGCCCAGGAAGACGGCGCCGGCATTCTCGACGTCCTTGACCAGCGTGTCCGGAGAGGCGACCGCCAGCACCAGGTGTTCGGGCGCGTGGCGATTCGCCAGGGCAACGCACTCCGCCAGGTCCTTGCAGACGACGATCGCACTCCGCCCCGAGAAGGCCTTGCGGATGATCTTGCTGCGCTCGAGCCCCTTGATCTGCTTCGCGAGCTGTTCCTGGACCCGCGTCGCCATGCTCTTGAGGGGCGTCAGAAGGATGGCGCTCGCCCGTTCCTCGTGCTCCGCCTGGGAGATCAGGTCCGACGCGACCCAGGCCGGGGTCGCCGACTTGTCGGCAATGACCACGACCTCGCTCGGCCCCGCCTCGCTGTCGATCGCCACATCGCCGAAAACCAGCCGCTTCGCTGCCGTGACCCAGTCGTTGCCAGGCCCCACGATCTTGTCGACACGGGGCACGCTCTCGGTCCCGTAGGCGAGCGCTGCGACCGCGTGGGCCCCGCCTATTTTGAACACGCGGTGCACCCCGGCGACCCGGGCCGCCATCAGCACCTCCGGCGCGATCTGGCCATCGGACCCCGCCGGGGTCGCCATCACGATTTCCGGAACCTCGACACAGGACGCCGGCACGGCGTTCATGATCACCGTCGACGGGTAGAGCGCCTTCCCACCCGGCACGTACACCCCCACCCGCTCGAGCGGCCGCACCCGATGACCGAACGTGCCGCCACCTTCTTCGCGCATCTCCCAGCTGGAAGGAATCCGCCGCCGATGGAACTCGCGCACCCGCATGGCGGCCTTGCCCAACGCAGCGCGATCCGCCGGGTCGACCCGGTCGGCGGCATCGTCCCACTCTTCGCGCGTGACTTCCAGGACGTCGAGTTTTGCCCCGTCGAACTTGCGGACGAACGAGAGCACTGCCTCGTCCCCGTCTTCCCGGACGCGCTGGACGATCTTTCGGGCGCTCTTCTCCACGTCCGCCGTTTCGTCGCGGCGGCGATCCGCCAGGCGGCGGAATGCTGCTTCGAAGCCCCGATCTCCGCTCTGCAGCACCGGGAGAATCCCCTTTGCGGTGGATCTTGCGGTCATCTTCAACCCTCGCGACGTATCGCGGCGCCGAGCCCACGCAACTTTTCTTCGATGCGCTCGTAGCCGCGGTCGATGTGGTAGACGCGGTGAACGACGGTTTCCCCCTCGGCACCGAGGGCGGCCACGATCAGGCCCGCCGAGGCACGCAGGTCGGTCGCCATGACGGGCGCGGCCCCCAGGCGCGGGACGCCGCGGACGTGGGCCGCCCGGCCCGAGAGCGAAATATCCGCTCCCATGCGCTGAAGCTCGGGAACGTGCATGAAGCGGTTTTCGAATACCCGCTCGGTGATCACGGAAGAGCCCTCGGCTGTCGCCACCAGCGCCATGAGCTGTGCCTGCATATCCGTCGGATAGCCGGGAAACGGCGCGGTCACCACCTGGACGCCCGCCAAGCGCTCGGGGGATCGCACCCGGACCTCCTCGGGCTGCACCGAAATCTCGGCACCCGTTTCGGCGATCTTGTCGAGGGTCGACTCCAGGGACGCGGTATCGACGCCCCGGACCAGGATGTCCCCGCCTGTCGCCAGTGCAGCGCAGAGCAACGTACCGGCTTCGATGCGATCCCCGGAAACCCGGTGATCGATGCCGCGGAGCGACTTCACGCCCAGCACCGAGATGCGGTCGCCCCCGGCCCCGCGCACCTGGGCTCCCATGCGGTTCAAGACCGAGGCGAGTTCCAGGACCTCGGGCTCCCGTGCCGCGTTCTCGAGCACGGTCTCGCCAGGCGCCAGGGCCGCCGCCATCATCACGTTCTGGGTCCCGTTGACCGTGTTCACGTCGAAACTCACCCGAGAGCCCCGGAGACCGGCCGTCGTGGCCTCGACGTACCCGTGATCGAGGCGCACCTTGGCACCCAGGGCGCGCAGTCCCTTCAGGTGTTGGTCGATCGGACGCACACCGATGGCGCAGCCACCGGGCTCGGAGACCCGGGCCGTCCCGAAGCGCGCGAGGAGCGGACCCAGGACCATGAACGACGCGCGCATCTTGCGCACGAGGTCGTAGGGGGCTTCGGGATTCGAGACGCTCCCGCCGTCGATCGCGACGCTGTCGTCCCCGGTCCAGTCGGCCCGGGCACCGAGGGCGCGCAGGAGCTCGAGCATGGCGTGGACATCGCGCAGGCGCGGGACGTTGGAAAACCGCGTCTCGCCCTCGGCGAGCAGCGCCGACGCCATGAGCGCCAGCGACGAATTCTTCGAACCGGAGACGGCGACTTCGCCGGCCAGACGCTCGCCACCCCGGACCACGATTCGATCCATCAGCCGCCCCCCCTTGCGACCACGACCCGCTCGCGACCGGCCAGGTCGCGCTGCTTCGTGACGCTATGGAACCCTGCTTCGGTACACCACCCCGCGACACGATCCGCCTGGCCCGGGTCGCATTCCAAGGCCAGGCCACCGCCCGCCTCCAGGTGGCCAGCCGCCTGGCGCACCAGGGGCTCGAGCACCGCCAGGCCGTCGGCACCCCCGAACAGGGCGGTCGGCGGCTCGTGGGCCAACTCCGGGGGCAATGCGACGCCGCCGGCATCCGCCACGTAGGGCGGGTTCGAAACGATGAGATCGAAGCGTTGTCCCGCCACGGGGACATAGCAGTCGCCCTCGGCGAAATGGATCCGCTCCGCCACTCCGAGTGTCTCCGCGTTGCTCCGGGCAATCTCCAGGGACGCCGGCGAAACGTCGGTCGCCGTGATCTCCGCACCCGGCCGCTCCGTCGCCAGGGCGAGGGACACCGCCCCGCTACCGGTTCCGATCTCGAGCACCCGCACCGGCCCCTCCACGTCGGGAAGCAGGCCGAGCCCGGCCTCCACCAGGATTTCCGTCTCCGGCCTCGGCACCAGGACGTCGGGCGATACACGAATGGGAAGCGACCAGAATTCCCGGACACCCGTCAGGTAGGCAACGGGGACGCGATCCGCGCCGCGGCGCCGGACCAGCTCCCGAAAATCCGCGCGCTCGCCCTCGGTCACCGGCTTGTCGAATTCGAGGTAGAGACGCAGCCGATCGACCCCGAGCGCGTGGGCGAGCAGACACTCGGCATCGAGCCGTGCTGTCTCGATCTGCTTCGCTGCGAAGTAGTCGGTCGTCCACCGCAACAGGCCGAGGACGGTCCACGTCTTGTGCGTCGGAGAACCGCCAACGGCTCCCGTCGTCTGGGGCGTCGTACTCACGTTCCCAGGGCCTCTTTTTCCGCCTCCGCCGCCATGTGGACATGGACGGCGTCGAGCAATTCGTCGAGTTCTCCTTGGACCACGGCATCGAGGCGATGGAGCGTCACGTTGGCGCGGTGATCGGTGATCCGCGACTGGGGAAAGTTGTAGGTGCGAATCTTCTCGCTCCGCTCTCCGCTTCCGACCTGGCCCCGGCGCGCATCGGCGCGCTCGGCAGCCTGCTTTTCCTGCTCGTGTTCCAGAATGCGCGAGCGCAAGATCTTCATCGCGCGCGCCTTGTTCTTGTGCTGGCTCTTTTCGTCCTGGCACTGCACCACGAGCCCGCTCGGCTCGTGAGTGATGCGCACGGCGGAGTCCGTGGTGTTGACACTCTGCCCTCCCGGGCCGGACGAGCGGTAGACGTCGATCCGGAGGTCCTTGGGCTCGATGTTGACGTCCACCTCTTCCGCCTCGGGAAGCACGGCAACGGTGGCCGTCGAAGTGTGGATGCGCCCCTGGGACTCGGTCGCCGGCACGCGCTGCACTCGGTGCACGCCGCGTTCGTGCTTCAAGCGACTGAAGACGCGGCCGCCGCTCACGCTGACGATCACCTCCTTCAGCCCCCCGGAACCGGTATCGGACGCCGAAAGGGACTCGACCTTCCAGCCCTGCTTTTCGGCGTAACGCGAATACATGCGCAGGAGATCCGCCGCGAACAGCGCGGCCTCGTCGCCACCGGTCCCCGCGCGAATTTCGAGCACCACGTTCTTGTCGTCGTTCGGGTCCCGGGGCACCAGGAGGAGCCGCAACTCCTGTTCGAGTTCTTCCTTGCGCGCTTCCAGGGAGTCGAGTTCGGCCCGCGCGAGTTCCTTCACCTCGGGGTCGGGATCGTCCAACATGCTCCGCGCCTCTTCGAGGCCCTCGAGCGTCCCGCGATACCGTTCCCCCGCCTCCACCACGGGACGCACCGCCGCCAGTTCCTGGCCGAGTTGTGCGAAGACGCGGCGATCTTTCGCAAGCGCCGGGTCGGCGAGCTTCGTTTCGAGCTCCGCGAGGCGGGCTTCGAAGATCCCGATCTTGTCCAGCAGATCCGACATGACGGCTCGCGATTCGAGCCGAGGTCAGGAGTTCATCGACTCGAGGAACTCGGCGTTGCTGTCGGTCACCTTGATCTTCCCGAGGAGGAACTCCATCGAGTCGACCGGCGAGAGGGGCTGCAGCACCTTCCGCAAGATGTACATGCGGTTGAGTGCCGCATCCGGCAGCAGGAGTTCCTCGCGCCGTGTGGCCGAACGGTTGATATCGATCGCGGGGTAGGTGCGACGATCGGCGAGCTTCCGGTCGAGCACGATCTCGCTGTTGCCCGTCCCCTTGAATTCTTCGAAGATCACCTCGTCCATTCGCGAGCCCGTGTCGATCAGGGCAGTCCCGACGATGGTGAGACTGCCCCCCTCCTCCACGTTGCGCGCCGCTCCGAAGAACCGCTTCGGCTTCTGGAGCGCGTTCGAGTCGACGCCTCCCGAGAGGATCTTTCCGGAGTGCGGGACCACCGTGTTGTGGGCCCGTGCCAGGCGCGTGATGGAATCGAGCAAAATCACGACGTCTCGTTTGTGCTCGACGAGCCGCTTCGCCTTCTCGATCACCATGTCCGCGACCTGGACGTGACGTGTCGCGGGCTCGTCGAAGGTCGAGGAGATCACCTCGGCTTTCACGTTCCGCTGCATGTCCGTGACTTCTTCCGGGCGCTCGTCGATGAGCAACACGATCAGCACCGCCTCGGGGTGGTTCTCTGCGATGGCATTGGCCATGTCCTTGAGGATCATGGTCTTGCCAGCCTTCGGCGGCGATGTGATGAGCGCGCGCTGACCCTTGCCGACCGGCGCGATCAAGTCGATCACGCGGGTCGTCATTCCGCCCGTTTGAGACTCCAGGTCGAACTTCTCCATCGGGTAGAGCGGCGTGAGGTTGTCGAACAGGATCTTGTGCCGCGCGGCTTCGGGCGGCTCGTGGTTGATCGAATTGACCTTCAGCAGCGCGAAGTACCGTTCGCCCTCCTTGGGGGGGCGAATCTGTCCCTTGACACTGTCTCCGGTGCGCAGACTGAAGCGCCGAATCTGGGACGGCGAGACGTAGACGTCGTCCGGACCCGCGAGGTAGTTCTGGTCGGGCGCGCGCAGGAACCCGAAGCCGTCCGGCAGGGTCTCGAGCACGCCTTCCGCGTAGATCTTGCCCTGGTTCGCCGTCTGGGCCTTGAGGATCTGGAAGATCAGGTCCTGCTTGCGCAGGCCCGCGGCGTTTTCCACCTCCAGGGAATTGGCAAGCTCGGCCAGCTCCGGCATCGCCTTCGCCTTGATCTCCGAGACGTACATCCGGTCGCCTTCGTCGACGCCGTCGTCGATCATGTCCTCGTCGCGGAGGTCGTCGTCCGGAAGCTCGGAGGCCCAGGACCCGCGCGGATCGCGGGAGCCGTTGCCGCCTCGGCGGCCCCGGCCACGGCCCCGGCCCCGGCGTCCCTGCCCACCTTGGGACGAAGAGGAGTCGCTGACGCGTTGGCTGCTCACAGGATGGTCTCTTTCATGTGATCTACGGGTGGTTGCGGTGCAGTTCGGGAAAAGGGTGCGTGTCGCTAAGCTCACCGGCCGGCAAGCGGGAGGAGAGAAGTGGTTCCAACTATCCGATTCGGATCTCGGGACCCGGAAGTTGAATGAAAAATTGGAAATGGATCAGAAATGGGGACGCCTTGAACGGTAGGGGGTCCCCACCGGGTGTCAACCCTGAGCCGGGGCGGCGACGTAGTGCAGCAGGCGGCCCGCGCGGGGACCGTCCCGGCGATGGCTTTCGAAACGCTCCGGCGCACAGGAAGTGCAACCGGCCGCGCCGGTACCCACGAACGCTGCGTCGAGACCCACCCCGGTCAGCTCGGCGCGCACCAGGCAGCCGAGGTCGAGGCGCCCGTGGCCGGGGCGCGTGGGCTGGACGGCCCCCGGAAGAGAACGCGCGTGGCGCCGCTCCAGGCGCTCGAGCACGGGATCATCCACTTCGTAACAGCACGAGCCGATGTGGGGTCCGATGGCTGCGCGCACGGCCACGGCACCACAGCCGGCTGCGCGCCGCAGCGCGTCGACCGCCGCCGTCACGATCCCGGCAGCGACCCCGCGCCAGCCCGCGTGCACCGCCGCGACCGCGCCCGGGGCGGCGAGCAGGACGGGAACGCAGTCGGCGGTGACGACGGCGACGGGCAGGCCCGGGACGGTGGAAATTACCGCGTCGGCATCCGGCGGCACGGCAACCCCCCGACAGGCCTCCGCGTCGACCACCGTGGCGCCGTGCACCTGGTGTGGGCGAACGCAGCCAGCGGGCACCGGCGCGCCCCGCGTCCCGAAGCCGTGGTCGACACTTCCCAGGACCGGATCCGCCAGGTAGACGCTCAAGACTCGCCGACTCCATCGAGAGCGCCGAGCAACACGGCAAGATCACGCGCGAGTTCCGCCTCGAAGA
>JAYZFQ010000134.1:0-11805 GCA_036336695.1 Myxococcota bacterium | reverse complement strand
GTTCGGTAACGCATCCCGGCGGCGTGCGGCTCCCGGTGGCGGTTTCGATCGCCCCTGTGTCTTTGGACGGTGCGGAGCGCAGCGGCGCGAGCGTGAGCTTTCAGGATCTTTCCGGCATTCGTCAGCTGCAGCAGCAGGTGCTGCAGACCGAGAAGATGGCCGCGATCGGCCAGCTCGCGGCGGGCGTGGCCCACGAGATCAACAACCCGATGGGGTTCATTCACGCGAATCTGTTTCAGATGGCGGAATACGTCGCGGATCTGCGCCGGGTCTCCGATGCGGTCGACGTGCTGCGCAAAGCCGCTGCGGCGGGAGACCCCACGGAGATCGCGGAGGCGGCAACTTGCCTCGGGGCGGTTTCGGACGAGGCGGACGTCGACTTCCTGCTCTCCGATCTGGCCAAGGCGATCCGGGAATCCCAGGAAGGTTCGGAGCGGATCCGCCACATCGTGCAGGACCTGCGGGACTTCTCGCACCAGGACACCGGGGAGCGCGTGGTCGCAGACCTGAACCAGTGCCTGGACTCCACGGCGAACATCGTGTGGCCCATGATGAAGCACGTCGTCGTGCTCGAGCGGGAGTACGCCGACATTCCGGGAGTCCGGTGTTTTCCCATGCAACTCAAGCAGGTCTTCATGAACCTCCTGGTGAACGCCTTCCAGGCCATCGAGGCGAAGCTCGAAACCGATCCTGGGACGGGGACGATCCTGCTGCGAACGGTTCACCGGGGGGACCAGGTCGTGGTTTCCGTAACGGACAGCGGCGTCGGAATCAGGGACGACGATGTCGATCGGATTTTCGACCCCTTCTTCACCACGAAGAAGGTGGGCGAGGGAACGGGTCTCGGTCTTTCGACGGCGTACAACATCGTGCAGCGCCACGGCGGCCTGCTCGACGTGGAGAGCGTTCCCGGCGAGGGCGCGACCTTCCGCCTGACGCTCCCCGTGGACGGACTGCCCGGTGGATGATGCGCCGTCGCTACTGATTGTTGACGACGAAGCGCGGATTCTTTCCGCCCTGAGAAGGGTGTTGCGCCGGGAGGGCTACGAGATCTTGACGGCGGAAACCGTCACCGAGGCGCTTCGAATCCTCGGCGAGCGCCCGGTCGATGCCATCCTTTCCGACCACAAGATGCCCGGTATGAGCGGCGTGGCCTTTCTCGAGGAGGCAAGTCGGCGACGGCCGGATGCCGTGCGGATGATCATCACGGGCTGGACCGAAGAGATTCCGCGGGCAGAACTCGAGGACGCCGGCGTGTGCGCCCTGGTCACCAAACCCTGGGACGATGCCCGCTTGAAGGCGACCCTGCGGCGTGCGCTCGGCGTTACGCCAGGCGGAGCCGACTGAGGTAGTCGAGGTCGCTCTTCTGCGAGGCCTTGCCTCCGATGGCGAGGACCCGGTAGGGGCGTGCCTTGCCGCGGGCGTAGTAGATCCGTCCCTTTCCCGCGAAACCCAGTTCGAAGATCGAGAGATGGTTCGGCAGACCCCCGACCTTGCGGCGCACGGCAGCCGAGTCGGGATCGCCGTCGAGTTTTTTGAGGCTCTCCTCGGCGCGGAGGCGCAGAGATTCATCGCCGAGCCTGGCGAGATCCTGGACCGCGCGGTCATCCATCTCCAGGTTCGGGTAGAGCGTGCGGATGCGCTTCGCGAGTTGTTCGGCGGTGCGGGCGCGGCTCCGGCCCCCGCCCTTCGACGCGACGCGCAGCCGTTCGTGGAGCTCCGAGATTTCGGACTCCTTGACCTCGAGGTCGCGGACGGCGTCTTCGAGCAGGTCTTCGAGGGCTTCGCGCTCGCTCTGGAGGTCTGAGCCCGCGCTGGCGTTGCGCCGCACGGCTTCTTCGCGCGCCGCCAGTTCCGCGAGGCGTGTCTGGAGCGACGCGCGTTCTGCTTGGAGGCCGGAGATCTCCTCCAAATGGGCCCGCTCCGCGGGCTCCAGATGATCGAGCCGCCCGCGAATCTTTTCCAACTCCGTCTGGATCGAACGGGCACGAGCGGCGGCATCGTCCCGCGCGGTGACGGCTGTGTCGAACAGCTGCTGCTCCTCCCGCGCCAGGCGACCCTGCTGGCGGAAGAGCACCGGTACGAGAATGGCGCCAAACGCCACCCAGATGCAGCCGGCGAGGAGGGAGTCGATGGGAACGGAGACTTCGACCGAAACGATCGCGGGCAACAACCGCATGGCAGCGGCGAACGAGTGCTCGGTGCTGGCGAGGGGTGGCGGGGGGAGGGTCCGCCCACCCAGGTAGATCGGCGTTCGTCCGTCCGCGCCGAGGACGATGGCGTTGACTCGAACTCCGAGATACCGCGTCCAGACCGAGTTGCCGATGGTTTCGGCGACCCGCTCCTGGATGACCGGAATCACGGGTCCCGCATCGGGACTCAGCCGGGCTGCCGACTCGGTGACGCGGGCGAAGTGGGTGTCGAGCAGCGCCTCGGTGCCTTCGATCGTGGCGAGCGACAGAAAGACATAGACGAAGATCCCGATATAGATGAACCGGAATCCCGCGATCCGCTGGAGTGCACCCTGCGGCGTGGGGCTGTCGACCATCCGAGAGGGAGTCTAGCGCGGGTCCGAACCGCTCCGCCCGCACGCTTCGCGCTGCGCACGGCCTGCACTATCCTCCGGCGCCGTGCGCGTGGTGGATCTCGATCGGGATATGCGGGATGTGATCCCGACCGGAACCTCCCGGGATAGCGAGTACCTCTTCGGCCGGATGACCGAAGCCACGCTCGGTCGGGCACGGCCCGGTCCCGGCCGCCGGATCCTGGACGTGGCCACCGGGCTGGGCCAGGACGCGGCGCAGTTGGCGGCGGCCGGGTCCTGGGTCGTAGGTCTCGAGCCGTCCCAGCGGATGTCTCAGCTCGCACGGCTCGCGGCGGCGCCCGGCGCCGCACCCGCCCCCACATTCGTTCGCGGCTGGGGCGATGCGCTGCCGTTCGCCGATGGGTCTTTCGATGCGGTGATGTGCAAAGGCTCGCTGGACCACTTCGACCGTCCGCGCGCGGCGCTTGCCGAAATGGCGCGGGTCACGCGCGCGGATGGCCGCGTCGTCGTGGCCATCGCCAACTTCGAGTCGGCTGCGTGCCGGTTGTCCCGGGCGTGGGACGGTTTCCGGGCGGCCTGGCTCCGGCGCGAGCTTCCCCGGGGACGGCGTCACTACGATGTGCCCCACGACCACTTCACGCGCTACCAGCTCGGTCTGATGCGCGAGCAGATGGGCGAGGTCGTCGAACTCGAGTGCGTCGAGGGAATTTCCCTGGCGTGGGGTGTGCCCGGATGGAGCCGCGTCGTGGAGCGACTGCCGGGCTTTGCTGCGGACGCGGTGCTTCAGGCGTTCGATGGGGTGGCCGGTCGGCTCCCGGCACTCGCCGATGTGCTCGTTCTCGCCGGCCCGCCACGCCGCTCGGCGGCAGCTTCGGCGTAGACCTCGGCGGTAGCTCGCGCCACGCTCGGCCAGGCGTAGGCCTGGCAGACTCCCCGCCGTCCAGCTTCGCCGAGGCGCGCCCGGGCCTCGGGTTGATCCAGGAGGTGCGCGATGCCCTTCGCCAGCGCCTCGGGCTGGTCCCGTTCGACCAGGATCCCGCCGCCGCCGGTTTCCACGACCTCCGGCAGGGCCCCGGCGCGCGTGGCGACCACCGGCGTCGCGCAGGCCATGGCCTCTGCCGCGGGGAGGCCGAAGCCCTCGTAGCGCGACGGCACGACCACCAGCGCCGCGCGCCGGTAGTGCGCGACGAGTTCCTGGTTCGAGACGCGGCCGACGAGATCGACCCGGTCGGCGCAGCCCAGGGCGCGGGCGCGTGTGCGGGCGACGTTGTCGGGATGGTCGTCGTCGACGAGGGTAAGACGGACGTGGTCGGGGAGTTGCGCGAGTGCCTCGATGAGCGTGGGAAGACCCTTGTTCGGGTCCGAGGCCCGCCCGATGCAGAGGATCTCGTTGGGGTTGCGCTGTACCGACGGGTCCGGGCGGTAGAACTCCGTGTCCACGCCGTTGGCCACCATGCGGAGCCGCTCGGGGCGGACGCCGAAGTCCCGGGAGATCTCGGTGGCGCTGGCGCGGGAGGAGGTCAGCACGCGGGCCAATCGGCGCGCCACGAAAGCCTGCATGCCGATGGGGTAGAACGTCATGCTTCCGATGGCGTCGCGAAAACTCTCATCGCGCACGAACGAGGCACGGCGGTCCACGGTCAGGGGGTGGTGGATGGTCGTGACCGCGGGCAGTCCGAGTCGCCGCAGACCCAGGACGCCCCAGCCGAGACACTGGACGTCGTGGACCACGTCGAAACGCCGGCCGGCGCGAAGCCACCCGGCGACTGTGCGGAGAGCGCGGACGCTGAAGGCGAAGGGCTCCGGCAGGAAGCCAAGGCGACTGGCGGCGAGTTCATAGAAATTCAGTGGTTCGAACACTCGGAGCGGGGCGCCCGCGGGCAGCAACACCGAGGGGTCGCGAGAGAACCAGCCGGCCCAGAACTGCTGGTTCGGGAGCTGCTCGACCTGGGCGGCGAAGGGCATGGGGTCGGGGTACGGGGGCCCGACCAGCACCGTGATCTCGTGGCCGAGGTGCGCCAATTCGCGGGCGAGGTTCCAGAGGTAGATGCCCTGGCCGCCGCAGCGCATGTTGCCGCGGTAGGCGACGAACAAGACCCGCATCAGGCCGGGACTCCCCTTCGGTGGGGCTTTTCGGCGTACAGGATGAGGCTTTTCGGGAAGCAGTAGTTCAGCACGCTTTCCAAACGCTGCATGGCCGGCGAAGCGGTCGCGCGAATCAGGAAGAGGCGGTAGAGCTGAACCAGCCGGCTCTCGTCCGCCCGCGGCAGCCCGGCGATCGAGCGCAGCACCCAGTAGGGCGTGTGAAGGGCGTGGGCGAAGCCGACGCCGACGGTGGCGAGGCCGGCCTGGGCGAGTCCGCGCGCGAGGGCGCGGGGTCGGAAGATCCGGATGTGGCCGCCCGGAGACTCGAAGTAGTCGTCGCCGGCGCGCAGGTAGAGGTTTTCGCTGGTTGCCGTGGGAATCGTCACCGCGACGAGGCCTCCCGGTTTCGTCACCCGGGAAAGTTCGCGGGCGGCGGCCCGGTAATCATGGACGTGCTCCATCACCTCGGAACAGATCACCTTGTCGAAGGTCTCGGAACGGAACGGCAGGGTAAAGGTATTGCCGTGAATCATCTCTCCCAGGGACCCGAGTTCGCGCGCACGGTTTCTCAGGGGCTTGGCGGCAAAGCGAAGGGGCTCTCGGTCGAGGTCGACGCCCACGACCCGGGCGCCGCGTTCGAGTGCGCCGAAGCAGTGGCGTCCCTCGCCGCAGCCGGCGTCGAGGAGACGTTCTCCCGGACGCACCCGCAGCCGCTCGAGATCGACCGTGAGCAGCACCCTGTGCCTCCTCGAGTTGCTCGCGCCTAGGCTGCGCGCGGACGGCCTTGCGCAGCGCGCAGCGTCTCTTCGAACACGTCGACCAGGCCCTGAGCCGCATCGCGCCACTGGAAGACGTGCTGGATCCGGCGCCGGGCGGCCCGTCCCATGGAGGCGGTGCGTTCGGGGTCTGCCAGGAGGGCTTCGATCGCCTGGGCCATGGCCCGGGCGTCTCGCGGGGGAACCAGCAGGCCGGCGTGGCCATCGGTTCCCACGACCTCGGGGAGAGCACCCGCCGCGTTCGCGATGACCGGGAGCCCGCACGCCATGGCTTCGCTGGCCGGAAAACCGAACCCCTCGAAGAAGGAGGGCACGACAGCCACCCGTGCCGTCGAGTACTCGCGGACGAGTTCCTCGGGGGTGAGCAGGCGGCGCACGAGTTGGACCCGGTGTTCGATGCGGTGTCGGCGCAAGAAGCGCATCACCAGGCCATCGTCCGGAATGCGACCGTCCACGATCCGGAGGGTGATCTCTTCCGGCAGCAGCGCCAGGGCCTCGAGCAGGGTTCCGAGTCCCTTCTTCCGGTCTTCGGTGCGCCCGACGAACAGGAGATCGGCCTCTTTTCGGACGCCGGGGGTCGGGCGGAAGAACTCGGCATCGGTGCCGTTGTAGACGACCGCGACCTCCTTCTCCGGGATCCCGAAGTAGCGGCGGATCTCGTGGCGAGACGCCTCGCTCACCGTCACGATCTTGTCGAGTCTCGGCGCCACCACCTGTTGCATGAAGAGCGGGAAGTAGAGCGTGCGCTTCAGTTTCTTGACCAGGCTCGGGTCGATGGCGTAGTCGGCCTCGCGGTCGATGTGGAGGGGGTGGTGGATCACCGAGACGACGGGGACGCCCGTTGCGCGGATGCCCAGGAGCCCCCAGGAGAGGCACTGGTTGTCGAAGACCACGTCGAACTTGTGTTGCTGGTGGAGTTGCCGCCAGCGCATGAGGAGACGCAGACCAAAGGTCTGCATTTCCGGAAACACGCCGAAGCGAGACACGCCGAGTTCCCAAAGCGAGAGCGGCTTCAGCAACGAGAACGGGTCTTGTTTCGGAAGCCAGTCGGGGTGGTCCTGGCCGAAGACGTTCGCGTTGGGGATGACGTGAAGCGGGATCCCGGGATCGAGCTCGGGCAGGGGCGGCCCGGCGATCACGTGCACGTCGTGGCCGGCGCGTTTCCATTCCCGGGCCAGGTAGGCGGCGTAGATGCCCTGGCCGCCGCAATACATATTCCCGCGGTAGGTGAGGAGGGCGATCCGCATGGCGGCGTTCAGGCCGAGGGGGTTTCGCCGGGTTCGGGCGTTTCGGGGTCGGCGGCGCTGTCCTCTTCGAAGGGCTCCACCTGGATCGTTGCGATCGTGTACCCGACCCAGAAGCACAGGCCGAGCGCGAAGAACACCACGACCGCGACGGGAATCGCGAGGGCCCAGTAGCTTTCTCCGAGCAGGCCGAGCAGGAACCACGCGCCGAGAATCACCACAGCTACGCAGATCAGGCCGCCCTGGGTGCGCGAGGAATCGTTCATGGATAGAACTCCGTTTGCCCGATGGCTTGGCCGAGTCTTTTTCACCACGGCTCGGATTCCCGGGTCGCCGGAGTATTCGGGTGGCTGCCGCCCGTGTCAACGTGTCGCGGTGCGCGGAGCGGGATCCTAACCTCGCTCCGTGCGGGTGATCGGACTCATGTCCGGGACGTCGGCGGACGGGGTCGATGCGGCGCTGGTGGAATGGCCCGAGGGCACGGCACCGCGTCCGTTCCGGCTGGTGGCCTACCGGGAGTCGCCGTTTCCCCAAGAACTCCAGGTGCGAATTCATCACCTGGCGGCGGGACGGGTGCCGGCCGGGGACGCCCTGGGCGAACTCGCCGCCCTCGACGTCGCCCTCGGCGAGCGCTTTGCCCAGGCCGCGCGGGAAGTGGCCGACGCCGCGGGCGTGCCCCTCGATGCGGTGGACGCGGTCGCCTCCCACGGTCAGACCGTGGCCCACCACCCGGAACTCCGGGCCACGCTGCAGATCGGAGATCCCTCCGTGATTGCCGAGCGAACGGGTTGCACCACCGTCGCCGATTTCCGCACCCGCGACATCGCCGCGGGCGGAGAGGGAGCTCCCCTTGCGCCTTTCTTCCATTTCGCGGCGTTCGCCGACGCGCGCGAGTCGCGGCTGGTCCTCAATCTCGGTGGCATCGCGAACGTCACGTGGCTTCCCGCCGGAGGGGACGCGGGGGCGGTCCGGGCCTTCGATGTCGGCCCCGCAAATTCGCTCATCGATGGCGCGGTGCGTGCGATGACCGCGGGGCAGGAGCGCATCGATACGGACGGCGCGCGGGCGCAACGGGGGGCGGTCGACGCGGCGCTCCTGGAGCGGCTCCTGGACGACGCGTTCCTGAGGCGAGATCCGCCCAAATCGACCGGGCGGGAGCGCTACGGCGCGGCCGAGGCCGAAGCGCTGGCGGCCGAAGCGTCCGAGTCCGGACGATCTCTCGACGATCTCCTTGCCACCCTCGTGGCTGCTTCCGTGGAAGCGATCCGTCGCGCGGCCGATCACTGGCTCGGCGGTGTCGCGGGGGTGGGGCGCGTGCTCGTGGGCGGGGGCGGCGCGCGCAACCACGCCTTTCTCGGTGGGCTGACAGGGGCGTTCCCTGCCTCCGCGGTGGAACCCTTCGACGCGCTCGGGGTTCCGGCCGATGCCGCCGAGGCGATGGCCTTCGCGTTGATGGGGCGCAATGCGTTGCTGGGCCTGCCCAACCACCTGCCGCAATGCACCGGGGCTTCTCGCGCGGCGGTGCTCGGCGAGGTCTGCCCCGGGGCTTCGCCTAGACCTTGAAGACGCTCCCGTCGTCGGCCGTTTCGAAGACCGCCTGACCGCGGCGGTCGGTCATTTCGCTGCCGAGGTGGGTCAGGATCACGCGCCCGCAGCGAAACTCTTCCCGGTGCTTGGCCAACGTTTCGTGGTTGATGTGGAAGTCGAAGGACGTCGAGTGGTAGGTGCACTCGCACACGAAGAGGTCGGCTTCTCCGACCCGTGCGGGCAGTTCGGGGAACCAGCCCGTATCGCCTGAGTAGGCGACGCGGCCGGAGCCCGTATCGAGGACCAGGCAATGGGGGCAGGTGTGTTCCTGGTGAACGGCAGCGAAGGCGCTGAGCTGGGCGGGACCGGCCGGGATGGATTGTCCGGCCTGGAATTCCCGGTAATGGATCGGGAAGCTCCACTCCCGATCCTCGACCTCGTAGCAGAGGGCGGCGGCCAGCCCGCGCACACGCGCCTCGATGCCCGTGGGTCCCGCGATCACGAGGGGTTTGGTGCGGCGATCCTCGTAGAGAGCGGCGAGGAGAAGCGTGGCGATGCCCCCGTAGTGGTCGCCGTGGAAGTGCGAGATGGCGATCGCATCGATCTCGTCCCGGTCGATTCCCAACTCGGAGAGGCCAGTGCTCGTCGTCATGCCGCAGTCGAGGAGTACGCCGCCGTTGGCTGCGCGGACCAGGACGGCGGACTGCCGGCGCCCACCGGCACCGAAGGCGTCGCTGGTCCCTACGAAGACGACTTCGCTCACGTGCGGCCTCCCGCCGGGGTGTCGCAGGGGTGGAAGGCGCCACCTGCAAAGACGCCGTCGCTTGCTCGCAGGCCCTCCGGCACTCGTTCGTTCTCCCAGACTACCGCGCGCTCCAGGGTGGCCCCCTTTCCTAGTGTTGCGCCGGCGCCGATCACCGCCGCAGCTTCGAACCGGGTTCCCTCGGCCTGCGCCCGGGCATCTGCGTCCAGGTAGGACAGCCGGGTCGGCGCGAGGTTTGCCCGGAGGTACTCGGCCAAGGTTCCCACGGGTTCCCAGGCGCCAGCTGTGATGTTCGTCACTTTTGCCCGGATATCCCGGGCACCGGCCCGGAGCCGGGGGGCGAGCCAGTGGTCGAGGTGTCCGAAGGCCTCCCGGTCGGGCAGGGTTTCGAAGGCCCGCGCCGAGACGACGTTGGCCCAGACGTACACCCCGGCATCGTGCACGTCGCCGAGGTCGAAGCGCGGTCCGATGCGACGCAGGCAGCCCTCTGCGTCGATGCCGATCGTGCCGAATTCGGCTGCGCGCGGATCTCGCCGGAGGAGCAGGGTGACCGCGGCACCGGTTTCCCGGTGGGAGTCGCAGAGCGCCGTGAGGTCTGCGTCGAGGAGCATGTCGCCCCCCACGATGAGACAGGGGTCGCTTTCCCGCAGGAAGGCGGCGGCACGGCGGATGCCTCCGCCCGTATCGAGCAGTTCGGGCTCATGGGAGAAGGTGACCCGGACGCCGGTAGGGCAGTAGCGCTCTGCTGCGGCGACGAGCACGTTCGGCAGGTGGTGCGTGTTCACGATGACTTCGGTGACGCCGTGGCGGGCGAGCAGTTCCAACTGGTACGCGATGAGCGGAATGCCCCGCACGGGGCAGGCCGGCTTGGGTTTCCAGTCCGTGAGCGGGCGCATGCGCGTGCCGAGCCCGGCGGCCACGATCATTCCCCGCATGGGAGGGCCTCGGTGGTTTCCGGGAGGGAAGTCACGATGTCTGCGAGTGCCGCGAAGTCCGGGTCCCGGTCTGCGGCACGGAAGGCGGCCTGGCGAAGTGCCCGAACGCTCGCGGGAGCGTACTGGAGGAAGCGCGCGTCGCCCCGTTCCCGCGCCGCCTGAACGAAGCGTGCGAGATCCTTGCCCTTCCGTGTCAGGGTGAGGAGATCGAAGCGGGCGGCGAAGCCTTCGGGTTCCGGGGCGTCCGGGAGTTCGGGGCGGATGCGATCGAGCTGTTCCTGTACTTCCTCGGCCTCGAGTTCGACATAGGAATCCCGCAACAAGCAGACGAGGTCGTATTCCGGTGGAGCGAGGAAGGCGCCCTGGAGGTCGATCATCGCGAGACGGCTCCCCGGTCTTCCTCCGGGAACGACGTGCAGGTTCGCGCTCTGGAAATCGCGGTGGGCCAGGCGATGAGGCGCCCCGGCGACTTGCGCGGAGATCTTCGCGAACGCCGCCTGGATGGTCCGGGTCTCGGCATCGGTAGCAGCGCTTCCGCGCAGCGCGAGACCGTAGCGGGCGAAGAGGCCGGCCTTGTAGCCGAACAGTTCCGAGTCGAGTCGACGCTGGAAGGCAGGCACGTCGGTGGGACCGATGCGCTGGAGCCGGGGCACGAGGTCGCAGGCTTCGGTGTACAGCGCGTGCCGCTCGGCTCGGGTCGCGCTGCCCGCGGCCTCCCGCAAGGAGACATCTCCGACGTCTTCGAGGAGCGCGATTCCCTCCGCCGCGTCCAGTCCGAAGCGCCGGGGTACTGGGAGTCCGTGGGATTCCAGGAGGTAGCGGATGGGTTCCAGGGCCGGTTCCGGTGCCACGCCCGGCGGCCGGCCGGCCGGATCTTCAGTGGTGTCGATGCGTGCGACGACGCTGGGCGGGGCTCCGCCTTCGAGCCGGATGCGCGCGAAGCGACGCGTGCCCAGCTGGCCCGGTAGCCAGTCAATCTGCGCCACGTGTTGTCCGAGGGTGTCGGTCACCAGGGTGCGGAGCCGTTCCTCGAGCAACGCGGCGGAGTCCGCCATCACCCGAAGAAGAGATGACAGGCGGCTGTCGCGCCGAGCAGGCCCGCGAAGTCGCCGCTGAGGCATGCGATCAACGCAAAGCGCACGTCGCGGACGCCGGCCGCACCGGCGTAGAGCGTGAGGACGTAGAAGGTGGTCTCGGTCGAACCCTGGAGCGTGCTCGCGAGCAGGCCCACGAAGGAGTCGGGACCGTACTGGGCGAGGATCTCCGACATCACGGCAAAGGCGCCGCTGCCCGAAAGCGGTCGGAGGAGCGCCATGGGCAGGACCTCGCCGGGGATGCCGATGAGGCGCGTCACCGGATCCACCACCTGGATCAGCAGGTCGAGGGCGCCCGAGGCCCGGAACATGCCGACCGCGACCAGGATCAGGACGAGGTAGGGGATGATGCGCACCACGACCGAGAGGCCTTCCCGGGCGCCGGTGATTGCGGACTCGTAGACGCGCACGCGCCCGGCGAACCCGATCAGGAGCAGCGCGCTCACCAGGAGCGGGAAGAGCCAGGCGCGCAGCATTTCGCGGGTGGCGGCCCCGGGGCTGCTGCGTTCCAGGGCATCGAAAAACCCGAGAGCGATGCCGAGGCCGAGCGCGGCGACGACCGCGCCGAGCACGAGCTTGCGCCAGAGTTCCATCGGCCTGCGGGCCGCACCGAGTACGTCGGCGGTTTCGGGGAGCGCGAAGTCCTCTTCCGGCGCGTCTTCGGGCGGGTTCTCCAGGGGCCGCACCGCGTAGCGTTTACGGTCTCGCAGCAGGTAGAACACGCCGACCGCGGCGAGCGTTGAACACGTGGTCGCGATCAGGGTGGGGAGCCAAACGGCGAAGGGGTCTGCCGAACCGGCGGCGGCGCGAACGGCGATGGTGCCGTTCGGCGGCAT
>JAYZFQ010000133.1:0-11037 GCA_036336695.1 Myxococcota bacterium | reverse complement strand
TCAGTCGGAGTTCTTCCAAGACACTGCCCAGATCCGCGAAGGGGTTGCGGCGGCGCTCGATGCCTACACCGGGGCCGGGTCCCCGTGATGTTCCGCCGCCTGGCGTTGGGGTGTGGTGCCTTGTTGCTCGTGCTGGGGATTGGCGAGATCCTGGCCCGTGTCTGGTTCGCGCCGCCTCGCTACCACAATGAACCGCTCCAACTCGATCCGGAACTCGGCTTTCGCGGCGTTTCCGATTTTCGCGGCACGCGGAGCGATGCGCGGGGGGAGTACACGGTCGAGCTCTCCTCCGATGGACTCCGCGGCTCGGGCACGTTGGCCTCGCTCGACGAACTCCGTGACTCGGCTGAGCCCGGGGAACTCCGCGTGGTGTTTCTCGGCGATTCGTTTCTCTTTACCCTCGACCGCCGCGACGCGGACCTGATGACGGCGCGTACCGCAGTCGCGCTCGCAGAGCGCGGAATTCCGGCCGAGGTCGCGAATCTCTCCGCGTCCGACTACGGAACAGCCCAGGAACTGCTCCTGCTGCGGCGCCTCGCTCCGCGTTTGCGTCCCGATGTCGTCGTGCTCGCCCTCTATCCCGGCAACGATCTGATCAACAACGCGCTGGGGCTCGCCGGGTCCTCCCGCGTGAGCGTCGGGGACTACGTTCGCCCCTACCTGATTGCGGATTCGGGACGCATGGGGGTTCGTTGGACGCATCCGTGGCGGGCGTGGCTCCGGCGCCATTCGCGGCTTTTGGCGGTGGCCGAACGCAACTTGCTCGCCCGTGCGGGCGAGCAGCGGATCGACTGGTTGCAGCCCTGGCCCTCGCCCGCGGGAGTGGCCGAGCGCCTGGGCCGGGGCGCGGCGCCCCGGGAGCACCTCGAGCTCTTCCGGCGCCCGGCACCGGGCTCCCCGTGGCAGGCGGCCTGGGGGGATACCTTCGCGCTTCTCCGCGCGGTTCGAGACGAAGCCGAAGCACTCGGCGCGCGTTTGCTCGTGCTGGTGATTCCCATGGCGGACCAGGTGCACACGACTGCGAAAGGGGTGGCGCTGGATGCGTCAGTTCGCCGGGCGCTGGGGAGGCCGCTCGGCGCGCTGCTGGACTGGAACCTTCCCGAGGAGCGCCTCGGTCGCTTCTTCGCGGCGGAAGGCATGGACGCCCGAATGCTGCAGGAACCCCTGCGTGCGGCGGCGGAAGCCGGCACCGAGGTCTTCGAGCGGGACGGTCACCTGGCGCCCGCCGGGCATGCCCTGGCGGCGGAGCTGGTCAGTGCCTGGCTCGCCGGCGAACCGGGCGCGCCGTCGTCCAACGCGCGGTCGGGGCCCGTCGATCGGCACCCGGGCGGCGAAGCGGGACCGGAGCGGCTGGATTTTCGCGCCCACGCGCATCCCGATTTCGTGGGCGACGGTTGGATCGGCTGGCGATCGCCGAAGCACGGTGCTGCGGGTGGCTGGGAACTCGGACGGCGGGGCTTGTTCGTGCTGCCCGACCGTGCCGGGGAACTCGTGGTCCAGGGCGAGGTGCTCGCCGACGCCGTGCTCCCGGCGGTGTTGTCTGTCGAGGTGGCGTGGGGCCCGCGCCGGCGCGTTCCGCTCGACCAGCCCGGCCCCTTCACCGTGCGGTTGCCCTCGCGGCCCGAGAACCCGCCGGGGGCGGGAGATCACGTCGTCGTTCTCGTGGGACAGGAGGGTCCACTGGCCGAAGGGGTCCTGGTCCAGGAAGTCGGCTGGGAGTCCGCGGCGCCAGACCGCGGCAAATGATCACTCCGGTTTCGCGGCCTGCGGTGCGGCGTCGAGCCGTTTGAGAATTTCGCGCGCGGCGCGTGACGTGCCGTCCGATCTTGCGCGCGCGAGCACCGCGTTCGCCCGCCGCCGTGCCGAGACCGGGTTGCCGGTTCGTGCCAACAGGGCGGCTTCCAGCAGATTGATTTCGAGTGAAGCCGGAAGCAGTTCCCGGGCGCGTCGGATCGCCGGGAGCCCCAGGCGCGGATCTTCCCCCCGGATCAGGTAGGTCGCTGCCAATCCTGCGTGGGTTTCGGGGAGGTTGGGTTCGATCTCGAGGCTCCGGCGGTAGTGCTTCCGCGCGGCCTCGACCAGGGCATGGCGGGTTTCGTCGTCTGCGAGAGTTCGCGCCCGGGCGCGGTAGATTTCCGCGACGTCGAGCTGAACCAGCGCATCGTCCGGAGCGGCGGCCAGGGCGTTGTCGAACTGAGTGACGGCTTCTTCCCACTTGCCGGCGCGTGCGTCGAGGGTGCCGAGGCCGGCTGCGGCCGACGCGTTGGCGGGTGCGGCTGCGAGCGCGCAAGCGAAGAAACCGCGGGCCTGGTCGTGCTTGCCGATTTCGAGGGAGAGCCAGCCGAGTTCGGCGCAGATCGCACCGCGCGAAAGGGGGACGGGAGGGTGGGCGTCCCAGGGGTGTTCGATGCGCATTGCGAGCGTGTCGAAGTGCCCGTCGCGGAGGTGGTTCTTGAGCCTGCGGTCGAGGCTCGAACTCGTGCCTCCCAGTGCTGCACGGAGCGCAGGGGTGGGCGGTGTGCCGCGGGCGCGCTGGGCGCTGTACCGGCGCAGGTGCGCTCCGACCGGTTCGGATGCCGGCTGCCCGAAGAAGAGGTAGTGGACGACGAGCCAGGCCTCGGCTTCGAATGCGTCGGAGTCGTGGGGGTCGAGGGTTTCGGCGGCGAGAAGCCGCTTGGAGGGGATGCGCATCTGGCTTCGCAGCTGGGCCAGCCGTTTCCGATCATGGGCACCGATCTCGGCGCCGTTGTCCCAGACCACGATCGTGCTCGCGAACTCGGAAAAACCCGCATCGTGCCAGAGGGGTTGGTCGACACCATCGCGGTTGCGCAGCAGGTACTCCGCGTAACGCCGCCGCACGCGGCGAGTGGCATCGCCGCGCCAGCCGTTTCCATTGCGCAGCACGATGCGCGGGCCGCGGAGCGACGGCAGGAAATAGGCGGGTTCCCCGCGTCGATTGAAGGGGCGCTCGAGCGTCGGGTCGTCGAAGGCGTAGACGCGGGTCCGGACGGGCGCGTGGCCGAGCCGCGTTCCCGAAACGAACTCGATGGCGGCATGAAAGCGTTCGAGGTCATCTGCGAGTTGCTGCGTCGCTTCGGGGTCGAGGGCGCTGACGATCGCGAAGTGCGGGGTCTCGACGGCGACCCAGTGCTGTTCGAGCAGGGGCCGCGACACGCACGCAAGCAGGGCGGCGGCAGCCAGGAGTCCCGCGGTAGGCCAGCCCACATCCCTACGATATCACACGCGTTTCCGCCCTCCGAGAGCGAGTGTGAAGCCCGCTGCGGCCCAGAGGGCGACGAGGGGCGCGAGGCCGATCAGCCCGTGGAGGCCCGCAAGTTCTCCCAGGTTGAACGATGCGCTGTTGGTGGCCGCCTGTCCCGTTCCATAGGTGGCCGGGGGCAGGCGCACGTCGAGGAGTTGGGGGTTGACCGCGACCTCTCCGGCGAGGAAGCGGGGAAGTGCGAAGTCGAGGAGCGGATTGGCGAAATCGGCGGGGATCTCGACGGCGACCGCGGTGATGACGAGCATGCATGCGATGGACACCGCGGCGAGCGGCCAGGAGACGGCGGGCCAGCGGGGGAGGCCGAAGGCGACGGGGACGAAGAGGAACGGAAGGGCTGGGACGAGGTACCGGGCTCCGGGGGCCCAGCCGCCGTACCAGGCGTGGAAACTCGAGACGACGACGAGGAAGGCGAGGGGGATTCCCGCACAGAGCAGTGAGACCCCCGGGCGGGTGCGCCAGAGCTGGGGCCAGCCCGCCAGTGCGAGGAGCAGGACCGGACTCGTATAGAAGAGGCCGCGGTAGGGCATCACGAGCAGGGCCACTGCGTTGCCGAGGCTCGGCGCGCCGAACAATCGACCGTCGACGCGAACTTCGACCGCCGGGTTTGCGTGGGCGACCCAGAGGGTCCAAGGCGACCCGAAGGCGGTTGCGTTGTAGGCCCCCAGGGCCAGGGCGAAGGGCAGCCCACCGATCACGAAGGGGAGCAGGAGACCGCGTCGACGCGGGTCCAGGACGAGCCAGGCGCCGAGTCCCAGTACGACGAGGGCGGTCGACGTCTCCAGGGTGACCGCGAGGCCCGCGCACGCACCGGCGACGACCGCCAGGTGTCGCGGACGCGACGCGCCTTCCCCGGCGAGCAGTGCGGTAAAGGCCGCGAAACCGGCGGCGGCGGCGGGCTGGTGGGCGTAGAACGCGGTGGCGTAGGGAAACGCCAAGGTGCCGAGTCCGTAGGCGAGGGCGGCTGCCGCCCGGAGGCGCGGGCTCCCCGCCCGGAGCAGACCGAGCGCGGTGAAGAGCAGCCACCCGAGCAGTGCCGCGGGCAGTGCGTTGACCGCAAGGTTCACGACCCACGCGCGGCGCGAGAGGCCGAAGCCTCGGCCCTCGGGCGCGATGGACGCGGTCAGCGGCCAGACCGGGGCAGCGAGAAAGGACAGTCCCGGCGCTTTGTTGGCGTACCGCCGGCCGCCGTGTTCGGCCCAGTCCCCGGTGACCGGGTAGGCGTCGATCGACAGGGTGCCGTGTTCCGCGAGAGCCCGCGTCAGGGCGAGGCGGGAGTTGGGGTTGTACCCGCCTCCCTGGAAGAACCAGGCGTACGAGAGGAACAGCGTGGCAAAGACGAGCGCCCCCGCGGTTCGGGACCTCATGGCCGGGCCTCCGGAGTGCGGATCTGCCGCACCTCGATCGGACCCTCGCTGAAGACGAGATCCGTACGCCGTGTCAGGAAGTCGTTCAGCGTCGCCAGGTCTGCTTCGAACGTCTCTCGGGAGTAGGCGGGGAGGAAGCTGGGAGTGACCTGGCCGTCGAGTTGCGTGTTCACCACCACGTGCGTCGCTCCCAGTCCAGCGAAGAGGGGGTCGATCCCCGTTCGTCCCGCCGCGTGGATCGCCACGAGCAGGGGCGAGCCGTCCCCGAGGTGATAGGGGATGTAGTCGAGTCCGCGGAAGAACCAGGCCCGGGGTTCGAAGAGGATCACCACCCGGTCGCCCGGCGCGAGGTCTGCCCGCAGGCGCCGCCCGACCTTGGCGGCGGCCGGCTCGGTCACCGGCATGACCCCGAGCGCGGTTCCGTAGCGCTGGGGGAGCGCGGTCCAGATCGGAAGCTGGGCCTGGAGCACCGCGATGACGGGCAGCGCCAGCCAGAGGTGCCGGGCGCCCACGGCGCGGTCGGCGGCGATCGCCCCCGCCACCGCGGTCAGGACGAGTGTGGGCAGGAGATAACGCGGTTCCTGGGCGGTGAAGAACCAGAAGAGCGCGGAGAGGCCTGCGGCGACCCAGAGGCGCCGCGACAGCGCCGCGCCGGCCGCTCCGCCCCAGCCCAGGGCGGCCAGCACACCCAGCAAGTAGAGGGGGCCGATGCGATAGCCGAAGTTCCGGTAGTCGCCGGGAGTGGCCTCCACGGTGAGGCGCCAGGGGAGCGCGAGGAGATCGCTGAAGCCGAATCCCGGCCCGACCGAGCGGATGAACGCGGCGTTCTGGGCGACCGCCAGGGGCGCGAAGAATTCTTCTCCCGGGGCGGCAAACCAACCCTGGAAGGCCGGCGCGACGGGGTTGCCCGTGAAGGCGAGGTTCCGGGCCATCCAGGGCGCGAGGGAAACCAGCGTGCCGACCAAGACAGCGGCGCTCGCCCGGAGTCTCGGGCCGGAGACGGCGCCGGGAAGCCAGACGAGCGCGAGCAGCGCGAACGGGACGATCCATGAGGGGTACCGGCACGCAGCGGCAGCGCCGGCGAAGATTCCCGCGGTGATGCACCGCGCGAGGTCCGAGTCGGAGCGCAGGAGTGCGACCGCGAGCAGGGTGAAGAAGCACGCTGGCAGGTCCGCGTAGGCGATGCCGAGTTCCCAGGCGAACAGGGGACAGGCCGCCAGGGCTGCGGCGGCCAACCAGCCCGCACGGGGCGAAGCCTCCCGGGCGAGCAGGACGGCAAGCCAAGCGGTCAGCACGCCGAACTCGAGGTGGAGCCACCGTGCCAGGGCCGTGCCGTCGAGGGTTTGCGTCAGCAGGTAGAGCATGCTGACCGCGTGGGGAAAGGCCGAGAAGACCGACCATGGGTCGACCGGGCTGCCGTTCACGAAGGCCGCGCGCTCGGCGAGGGGCAGGTGGTAGGTCAGGGCATCCCAGCCGGGGTCGGCGTCGAACGCGATGAGAAGTGGGCCGGCCAGGAGCGCCGTGGCACCGGCAAGTATTGCGAGTGTGCGACCGGCAGAGAGGCGGGGGCGTTCGCGTCGGACGAGATCGGCCACGCCCGCAGCGCTCGCGATGAAGAGGAGGCCCCAACGCCCGGCGGGAGCGAGGGCCCCGAGCCAGGCGAGCGCGAGGACCGCCAGTTGGAGGGCGACGAAGCCCAGGCCCAACGTTCCGAGAAAACGCGCTCCGGCCGCGGGTTCGAGCGGCATGCGCCGGCCGATCCACGCGCCGGCACCCCACACGGCGAGGTTGAGGAACAGGAAGCCAGCCAGGGTCGTCGCGAAGGCGAGGACTCGTTCCGGCGAGGGGAAGCCCAGCCACGCGCCGTGCGGTAGTGCCGTGACCCTCGGCGGATACGCGAAGAACGCCGCCCAGAAGACCAGGAGGGCGGTTCCAGCGAGCGCGATGCGCCAAGCCCTGCGTACCGTCACGGGTGCTCCCCGATGCCCACTTCGGTTTCGCCCAGGGCGAAGTAGTCGTGTTCGCCCTGGTGCACCCGGATGCCCAGGAGATAGCGGCCGGCAGGGAGGCTCCCGGTTTCGACCAGGGCGTGAAAGCCCGCTTCTGCGGTCCGGCGACGCGTGTTCGCTTCGGGGTGCGCCACGCTGCGCGCCGGCGCGAACCACACCGTCCCGTCGCGGACGAGAGCGATGTCGACGCGTTGCCCCAAGGCATTTCCCGACACGTGGGCCTCTCCGATCACCAGCAGGTGCCCGGCGGTGTCGCGCACGGCAGTGGCCTTCCAGGTGATCGCCGCGCCGGGCCCCGGTGGTTTCCCGGCGGCGCGCGGCGGAGCGCCGTAGCGCCCGGGCCAGTCGGCGGGAAACCGGAGGAGCCCCGCGTCGAGGGCACGTGTGAGGAAGAACCGCGCTTTTCGGAAGTCGGGATGTTCGAGTCCACGGGCCCCGGTTTCCCACCAGAGGTCGAGCCCGGCGCGCAGTTCGCTCGCCGACGCCCGGGCCGCGGGGACCCCGACCCGAAACGACGCGACGCAGAAGACGAGAGCGACGACTGCCCCGACGGCGGCCCCGCGGCGACTTCGCAGCCGGGGGGACAGTTCCAGCCAGCCGAGCCAGGTGATCGCGAGCAGGGCGCTGCCGTAGAGCCGGTAGCGAGGCTGGAGCAGGGCTGCCTCGGCACCCTGGTGTGCGCGCACCAGGGCGTTGCCGGCAATGCTGGCGAGCAGGAAGAGCGCGAGGGTGAACAACGCCGGACTGCGCCGGGGGAGTCCCCGAAGCGTGAGCCAGCCGAGACTCGCGAGCAGGGCAGCGCCGACCACCGCCGATAGGCCGGGATGTCCGAACCCCCCGGCCGACCCGACGAAATACAAGGCATAGAGCGCGCTGGGGGCCCACTCCGCGGGTCGCGCCAGGGCAGCCCAGGGACTTGCCATGGCGTAGTCCCCCGGCGCGGCCCAGAAGTAGGCCAAGGCGGCCAAAGCTGCGGCGGCCCCCCAGTTCCGGGCGAGGGTGGGCTTGCCCCCCAGCCAGGGGATCCCCGTCGCGAGCAGCGGTACGAAGATCCCATTGCCCTGGGAGAAGGTTGCCGCTCCGCCCGCGAGCACGGCGGCGGTGACCTGGCCGCGGGCCAGGCACGCGAAGCAGAGTGCGGCGAACGCCATCACCCCGTTGTTCGAGAGGGACACCGTGGGCGAAATCACGGCGGTCCAGGCCTGGGGTTGAACGACGAAGAGGACGGCGGGAAGGAAACCGACCGCGCGTTCGGCGGTCGGCGCGTCGCGTCGGAACTCGGACCAGAGTGCTCCCAGCAGAAGGAGTGGGAGCAGGTTGCCGGCGAGGTTCAGCGCGGTGAAGTCGAGGTGGCCCGCGAGTCCGTGGATCCCGAGCGCGGCCAGGCGGGGTACCGCGAGGAGGTGCTCGTTGTGCGGGTCGAAGAGTTGGCGCAGTCGGCCGGCGCTGCTGGGCGCGTCTTGCCAGTAGACGAGGAAGCCGACCAGGGCATCCCAATCGTCGAGGAAGGGAGCGGCGACGGAAGTCTGCGCGACCAGGGCAAGCTGAGCCGCCACGGCGACTGCGGCCAGGCCCGCCGCAACCCACGCGGCGCTCCGAAGCGATCGCCCGGGCGTGGCCACGCTAGCTCAAGCTCGGAAAGTCGAACTCGAGGAAGGGAGGGTCGTCGAGTTTCTCGTCCCGTAGTCGCAACGCCCGGTCGAGGCGCGTCGCCGCCTGGATCAAGCCCAGGTGGCTGAAGGCCTGGGGGGTGTTGCCCAGGGGCATTCCGCTGGACGGGTCGACCTCTTCGGAGAGCAACCCGAGATGGTTGGCCGCGGACAAGTGGTTCTGGAAGACCTCGAGGGCTTCGTCCAGTCGGCACGACAGGGCCAGGGCTTCGGCGAGCCAGAAACCGCACAGGATGAAGCCGCCCTCGTCCGAGGCGATCCCGTCGCCTCCCCGGTAGCGGCGCAGGAAGCGCCCGTCGCCGAGTTCGTCGATGACGCGCTGCAGGGTGCGTTGGATGCGGGCGTCCATGGGCGGGAGGAAGCCGTAGATGGGCAGGAGCAGCAGCGTGGCGTCCACCCGCTGTGAACCGTAGGCGCCGACGAAGCTCTCCACCTCCGGCGAATAGCCCTGTTCCAGGATCTCGACCATGATCCGCGCGCGGGCCCGGCCCCATTCCTCTGCGTCGGCGTTGCCGCCGAAACGCGGCGCGATGTGGATTGCCCGGTCCAGCGCCACCCAGGTCATCAGCTTGGAATGCACGTGGTGGTCGGGATCTGCGCGGGGTTCCCAGATGCCGTGGTCCGGTCCGCGGGATTTTTCCGCCGCCTCCGAGACCAGGCGCCGAATCTGTCGCCAGAGACGCAGGCCGAGCGTTCCGCCGGACTGCTCGTGGATTGCGGCCGCATCGAGCAGCGGTCCCACGATGTCGTGCTGGATCTGGTGACGCGCGGCGTTGCCGAGCCGCACGGGACGGCTCTCCCTGTGGCCCGCCAGGTGTTCCAGCAGCACCTCGTCCGGGACCTCCTGCCCTTGGATCGTCACCATGAGATCGAGCTGGCGGCGGTCCTCCAGGGTGTCTCGGACGAAGTGGAAGAAGTCGACCGCTTCGCCGGGATAGCCGATCTGGTTCATTGCACGAATGGCCATCGCGCTGTCGCGGACCCAGGAGAAACGATAGTCCCAGTTGCGGTCTCCTCCGTGGAGGACGGGCAGGCTGGTGGTGGGCGCGGCGATCATGGCGCCGGTCGGCGCGTATTGCAGGAGCTTGAGGGTGAGGGCCGAGCGGAGCACGTCGTGCCGCCAGGGGCCATCGTACTGGAGCGAGGAAGACCAGCCGCGCCAGAAGCGCCGCGTTGCGCGCAGGTGCTCGAAGGGACGGTAGGCGGCGATGGGCTCGACCCGGGGCGCGGCCCAGTTCAGGACGATCCACACGCGCTGGCCTGCCCGCACGGAGAAGCGCGCTCGCACGCCCCCGCGCGGATCGGTTTCGAACGGGGGACTGTCGCTGACGGCCAGTGCCAGTTGCTCGTGGTTGTCGCCTTCCGCGAGGGCGCCGGTTTCGCCGAGGTGAATGCGGGTCTCCCCGCGCCCGTAGTCGAACCGGGGGTCGAAGCGGACCTCGAGTTCCAGGGTTCCCTCGCGTCCTTCCACCAGCCGCAGCATCTGGTGGAGGGACGAGCGCGGGTCGCCGTTCCAGGGCATCAGGTCCGTGACGACGACGGCGCCTTCGCCCGGACGGCGGAAAAGGGTCTGTAGGACGTTGGTCGCGTCGTCGTAGGCCTGGAGGCTTTCGAAGGGGCGCGTTGCCGGGGCGACTCGGAAGCAACCGCCCCGGTCCGGATCCAGGATCCGGGCGAACACGCTCGGCGAGTCGAAGTGCGGCAGGCACAGCCAGTCGACGGAACCGTCGACGCCGACGAGGGCGCAGGTGTGACCATCGCCCACGACACCGTAGTCGCCGGCCGCGAGGGGCGTGTCGTCGACCACAAAGGAGCGAGAGATCCGTTTCGCGGCGGTGTAGATGTCCATCTACGCCGCGGTGTCCGGGGGCGCGAGTCGACGGCCCTCGGGTTCGAAGATGCGTTGTCGCGCGATGCCGGTCCGGTGCAGGAACCCGCGGAGAGAGGTCCCCAGAACTCCGATGCCATAGCGGACCGAGCGCCGGAAGTTGATCGACGAGGCCTCCTCGAAGTACGCGGCGGGACAGCTGATTTCTCCGATCTCGAAGCCCGCGAGGAGGATCTGGGCCAGCATCTGGTTGTCGAACACGAAGTCGTCGGAATTCTCCAGGAGCGGGAGGCGTTCCAGCACCGGGCGTGAGAACGCCCGGTAGCCGGTGTGGTACTCCGAGAGCTTGGCGTCGAGGAGGAAATTCTCCGCGGCCGTCAGGAGGCGGTTCGCCAGGTACTTGTAGCGGGGCATTCCCCCGGCCAGGGCCCGACCGCCCAGAACGCGGGAACCCAGGACCGCGTCGAAGGGACCGTCGGCGATCAGGCCGATCATGGCCGGAAGCAGCCGAGGCGTATATTGGTAGTCGGGGTGGAGCATGATCGTGACGTCGGCGCCCAGGCGCAGGGCCTCGGCGTAGCAGGTCTTCTGGTTCCCCCCGTAGCCGCGGTTCGTCTCGTGGACGAGGGTGCGCAGGCCGAGCTTCTGGGCGATCGCCACCGTTTCGTCGCGGCTGGCGTCGTCGGTGACGATGACCTCATCGACGAGGTCCAGGGGGATCTCGCGGTACGTGCGCTCGATGGTGCGGGCCGCGTTGTAGGCCGGCATCACGACGACGATCTTCTTGCCGTGGAACACCCGATGCTCTCCCTTCGTGTCCCGGTCGAGTATAAACTCACCCAGGGCCTTGCCCGGGTGGCGGAATGGGTAGACGCGGGCGACT
>JAYZFQ010000132.1:0-27322 GCA_036336695.1 Myxococcota bacterium | reverse complement strand
GGCACGCGCCCACGGCGTGCCCACGCTGTTCTTCGTCAGCCCACAAGTCTGGGCCTGGCGCAGCGGTCGCCTGCGGCGACTGGCGGGTCGTGTCTCCAAGATGGTCGTGGCCTTCCCCTTCGAGAGCGCCTATTACGCGCGTGCCGGGATCCCGGTTGCCTTCCACGGCCACCCCCTGCTCGAAGACCTCACACCCCGCTTCGCCGACCGCCGCGCGGCACGCCGCCACCTCGGCCTCGACGAGACCCGCACCCCGGTGGTACTCGCCCCCGGCTCCCGGGAGAGCGAGTGGCGCCACAACGGATCGGCACTCCTCGGTGCCGCGGCCCGCATGGCCGCGGTGCGCCCCGACATCCAATTCGCGCTGCCCCTCGCCCCGCATCTCGACGCAGGCCAGGTGGAGGAGGCCGCCCGGTCCGCGCGCGTGCACGTGAGCATTCGACCCGGAGACGCCTGCGACGTCCTGGCCGCTGGGGACCTGGGAATCCTGTGCTCCGGAACGGTCACGCTCGAGGCTGCGTTGACGGGGCTCCCCATGGTCATCTTCTACCGCGGCAGTTGGATCAACGCAGTCCTCGCCGGCCTGCTGGTGGAAATCGACCGGATCGGACTCCCCAACATCATCCTCGGCGGCCCCGAACCCGTCTTTCCGGAACGGATTCAGCACCGGGCTAGCGCCGGGAACCTCGCGAAGACGGCCCTGGACCTGCTCGACGACCCCGAGGCACTGACCGCCCTGGGCGACGCAACCCGGCGGGTGCGCACGGCGCTCGCGGGCGGGAACACCAGCCGCGCGGTGGCTGCCGAGGTCCTATCGCTGGCGGAGCTCCGATGAGGCCGCCGGCGCGTCTCAGATGAAATACATGGGGGCATCGGGGTGCGCGCGTGTGACATCGGACCGCGCGGCCTCGCGACAGAGTTCCTCCAGGGTCACGGCAGCCAAGGCCCCTCCGAGACGCTCGCCAAGCTCCTGCCAGAGGAAATCCGGTCGCATCGCGGGACCCGCAACGTCCGCCGGAGCCATGGCACAGGAATCCTCGAGGGGTCCCTCGACCGCCTCGACCACGTCGCGGAGCGTGACGTCGCTCGGCGGGCGCGACAGCGTGTAGCCTCCGCCCGGCCCCCGCTTCGCATCCACCAATGCCGCACGACGCAGGCGTCGAAAGATCTGTTCGAGATACCGCGCGGGAATCGCCTGCCGCGTGCTGATCGTCCGCACCTGGACCGGCTCCCCGGTACCGTTGTAGGCAAGATCGAACACCGCACAGATCGCGTACTGGACCTGGAGCGAGATCCGCATGGTCGGAGGATAGAGGACCCGGGGATCGCCCCGCCCAACCGCCCTTCGAACCGACCCGACTTGCTACCGTGCCGGGTGTGCCCGGCGCCCCGGCGCCATCCCGGACCCGGGCTCCCGCGCACAGGAGATCAGGCGGTGAACTGGGAACACACGCGGACCTGGTTTCCCGTGACACGGAACCTGGCGTACCTGAACCACGCCGGTGTCGCGCCCATCTCGACTCGCGTCGCAGAAGCACTGCGCCGCTATGCAGACGAGGCCACGAGCCGGGGCGCCCTGGAATACGCGCGCTCCTACGATCGGGAAGTCGAGCGGGTGCGTGCCCGCGCCGCAGAACTGGTGGGCACCGCGCCCTCCCAGATCGCTTTCATCAAGAACACGACCGAGGGGCTGGGACTGGTCGCAACCGGACTCGACTGGGAGCCGGGCGACCAGGTCGTCACCTGCGACCTCGAGTACCCCTCGAACGTCTATCCCTGGTGGTCCCTGCGCGAGCGTGGCGTCGAAACCCACATGCTCCGCAGTCGCGACGGACGGCTTCCGATCGAGGACGTGGAACAGGCCCTCTCACAGCCCCGGGTCCGCCTCCTCGCCCTTTCCTCGGTCGAGTACGGGAGCGGCTTCCGACACGACCTCGCTGAACTCGGGCGGCTGTGCCGGAACCACGGGGTTCTCTTCTGCGTCGACGCCATCCAGAGCCTCGGCTGCCTGCCCCTCGACGTGACTGCCTGCCATGTGGACTTCCTCGCCGCAGACGGGCACAAGTGGCTGCTCTCGGTCGAGGGCTGCGGGGTCTTCTACTGCGCCCCGGCTGTGCTCGACCGCCTTGCGCCGCGGATCATCGGCTGGCGCAGCGTGACCGACAACACCGACTACGACCGCTACCACATGGACCTCCAGCCCACGGCCGGCCGCTTCGAAGAGGGCACCCCGAACACGCCCGGCATCTTCGCGCTGGGCGCCGCCATCGACCTGCTGCTCGAACTCGGGGTCGACGCAATCGGCGAGCGCGTGCTGGAACTCGCAGACGAGCTCTCCACTGCCCTGGAGGCCCGGGGCGCGACCCTGCTCTCCCCCCGGAGCCCGCACGAGCGCTCGGGAATCGTGTCCTTCCGCTGGTTGGACGAAGACCCCAAGCGAACCGCGGCCCGCCTGCAGCAGGCCGGGGTCTTTTGCGCCGTTCGCCGGGGCGGGGTCCGCGCCTCCCCCCACTTCTACAACGGGCCCAGCGACCTGGACCGGCTTCTCGCCGCGCTCTAGCAAGAGCTGAAGAACCCACGCCCAAGTTGCTGGATTCTGAGGGGTTCTCTTCCGCTCCGCTCGGGGGAAAGGCTGTGGTGCCCGGGACTGGAGTCGAACCAGCACTCCCTTGCGAGAACCAGGTCCTGAACCTGGCGCGTCTACCAATTCCGCCACCCGGGCTGCCGCGGCGGAGACTAAACGGCGACCCGCACCCCGTCAATCGGCGGCTTGCCTCGGACGTGCTTGACCGAACCTCCTCGGCGCTTAGGTTTCCCACAAGACGCGGAGGACAGCTTTGGACGGGAACGGAAACGGCACCGCGGACGAGACCCGGCTTTCGATCGGACAGGAAGAGGTGCGCATCCCCGGGGTGCTCCCGATCCTGCCCGTGCGGGATGTCGTGGTCTTTCCCGGGGTCACCGTGCCCCTGGCGATCGGCCGCCCCGCCTCGTTGGCCGCCCTCGAACGGGCGGGGCCGGGCGGGTTCCTGATCGTCGCAACCCAGCGCGATCCTGGCACGGAGCAACCGGAGCGCGCCGACCTCTTTCCCGTCGCTTGCGTCGCGCGCGTCTTGCGCGTGATCGACGCGCGGCGAGATGGCAAGCAAGCCATCGTGGTGGGAATCGTGCGGACCCGACTCGGGGATACGATCGAGATCGGACCCGACGGCGCCATGCTCTCCGCCGTCCAACCGCTCCAGGATCTCGAAGCCGATGGGGAGAAACTGGAACAGGCGTGGCGAGCCGTGGTCGCCCTTGCCCACCAGGTCATCGACCTGCACGAAGACTACCCCGACGAATGGAAGACGTTCGTGTCGGGCATTCCGACCCCCGGACTGCTGGCCGACGTCGTCGGCTCCACCCTCCCGCTGGCACCGGAAGAAAAGATCGCGTTGCTCGAAGAGCCCGACCCGCGCGAGCGGCTCGATCGGATCGCTCGTCACCTCGAACGCGAAATCACCATCGCCGAGACCCAACGCGCTCTCGCCGGCAGCGAGGGTGACGAAGAGATGGACCCGGAACGGCGCAAGCGGCTCCTGCGCTGGCGCATGCGGGACATCGAGTCGGAACTCGGAGAAGACTCCGGCATCCGTGAAGTCGAAGACCTGCGTGAACGCATCGACGCCGCGGGGTTGCCCGAAGAGGCGCTCGCCCAGGCCGAGCGTGAACTCCAGCGACTCTCTGCGCTGCCCCAGCACGCACCCGACCGCCACCTGATCCGCACGTATATCGAGTGGATGGCCGATCTCCCCTGGTCGGCCGAAACCGAAGACAAGCTCGACCTCAAGGCGGCGCGGACCGTCCTCGATGCAGATCACCACGACCTGGAGAAGGTGAAGGACCGCATCCTCGAATTCCTGGCGGTCCGAAAACTCGCGCCGGAGGCCAAGAGTCCGATCCTCTGTTTCGTGGGTCCGCCGGGAGTGGGCAAGACTTCTCTCGGGCGTTCGATCGCACGCGCCATGGGGCGGAAATTCGCCCGAGCCTCTCTCGGTGGCGTCCGGGACGAGGCCGAGATTCGCGGACATCGGCGCACCTACGTCGGCGCCATGCCGGGGCGGATCCACCAGAGTCTGCGCCGCGCCGGCTCCCGCAACCCGATCTTCCTGCTGGACGAGATCGACAAACTCGGTGCGGACTTCCGCGGGGATCCCTCGTCCGCCCTCCTCGAAGTGCTCGACCCCGAACAGAACCACGCGTTCAGCGACCACTACATCGAAGTTCCCTTCGACCTCTCCGCGGTGCTCTTCATCGCCACCGCGAACACCCTCGCCACCATCCCGCCCGCGCTCCTCGACCGGATGGAGGTGATCGAACTGCCGGGCTACACAGAAAACGACAAGCGCGTGATTGCCCGCCGGCACCTCGTTCCGCAGCAACTCGAAGCCCACGGCCTGACCCCCGAACAGGTGACGATCGACGACGCTGCGATCGACCGGGTCGTTCTCGAATACACACGCGAGGCCGGCGTGCGCAATCTCGATCGGCAGGTCGCGACCTTGATGCGCAAGTGCGCGAGCCAGATCGCGGCGGGAAAGACCGAGCAGATTTCCGTGGACGCCGCGTTCGTCGGTGAGTCCCTCGGCGCGCCCCCCCACCTGCCCGAAACGACGGAACGGACGAGCCAACCGGGCGTCGCAGTGGGACTCGCCCAGACCGGCGCCGGCGGCGACATCCTGTTCGTCGAAACACGGGTCCTGCACGGCGGCAAGAGCCTCCGCTTGCGGATCACCGGGCAACTGGGCGACGTCATGCGGGAGAGCGCCGAGGCAGCCCTGTCCTGGGTGCGCAGCAACTCGAAGGACCTCGGCCTGGGCGAGGCCCTCGCACCGGCGGAGATCCATCTCCACGTACCGGCCGGCGCCGTTGCGAAGGACGGCCCCTCGGCGGGGGTTTCGATCCTGACGGCGATGGTGTCCGCCCTGTCCGGCCGCCGTGCCCGGGGCAACGTGGCGATGACCGGCGAAATCTCGCTCCGGGGCAAGGTCCTCCCCGTCGGTGGCATCAAGGGCAAGCTCCTCGCGGCAGCCCGGGCCGGCGTACAGACCGTGCTACTCCCGCGACGCAACGAGAAGGATCTCTCGGAAATCCCGCCGGAGGTCCTGGAACAGCTGGAGGTCCGCCTGATCGACCGCGTCCAGGACGTCCTCGACGCTGCCTTGGAGTCGGTCGACGAGACAGGCCCCTAGGCCTCAAGCGCCGCCCGGACGCAGCCGGCGATCTCCTGGATTTCGCTCGGCGCGCAGGAAGGCCGAACGGGGAGCGAGATCGATTCCCGGCACGCACGGGCCGCCTGGGGAAACGCGTCGCCGGGCCTGCGGAGTTCGCCCAGCGCCGGTTCGGCGCAGACGGGTCGCACGTAGTAATGCCGGGTTTCGATTCCGGCACCTTCGAGCGCCAACCGGACGCGTTCCCGGTCCCGACAGCGCAGCGTGTACTGGCTCCACACCACGGTTTCTCCGGCGGGCGCCTCGGGCAATGCCACCCCCGGACACCCCGCCAACTCCTCGGCATAGATCCGCGCGTTCCGGGTCCGCGCCTCGTTCCACGCCTTGAGATACGGAAGCTTTACGCGCAGGATCGCAGCCTGGAGTTCATCGAGGCGGGAGGTCGTCCCCGCCGCGATGTGGGTATCCCCTACGTTGCCGTGGGAGCGAAGCAAGCGAATCCGTTCCAGCAGGTCGGCGTCCTGGGCGACGACACCCCCGCCGTCTCCGGCGGCGCCGAGGTTCTTCGAGGGATAGAAGCTGAAGCAACCGGTTCGACCCCACGCGCCGGCCGAGCGGTTTCCGCGGGCCGCACCGATCGCCTGGGCGGCATCCTCGATGAGCGCGACCCCGCGCGGCTCGCAGACCTCCACCAACCGGGGCATGTCTGCGCACCGCCCGAACAGGTGAACGGGCACCACCGCCCGCGTCTTCGGGGTGAGCGCGTCGGCAACATGCTGGGGGTCGATGTGGAACCCGCCTGCCTCGACATCTACGAACACCGGCCGAGCGCCCACCGCCAGCACCGCCTCGATTGTGGCAAAGAAGGTAAACGCGGGAACGATGACCTCGTCTCCGTCGCCGACCCCCAGCGCGCGCAGCGACAGCACCAGGGCATCGGTACCGGAGCCCACCCCCACCGCATCGAAAACGCCAACCAGCCGCGCCAACGCCTGCTCGAAGTCTCTCGTGGCCGGGCCCAGCACGTAGGCGCCGCTCCGAAGCACCTCCTGGACGGCATCCTCGACCGCCAGGCCGACTTCCGCGTATTCGGCGTCCATGGAAACGAGGGGAATGCGCCAGTTCATCACGGCCCCGGGAAACCCTCCGCTCTATTCCGTCAGATCCGCTCCGCCGCATCGGCGTCCACTGCATCTCGCAGGGAGTCGAGAAATTCCGGCAAGGCAGAACTCACGCGGTTCCAGTTCGGGATCTGCGGGTTTCCAAGGGGGTCACTCACGAACCCGAGGCCGGCCCGACGCAGCGCGCGCGTGAAGGTCTCCACCGCAACTTCCTCCTCGTGGCGGTCGAAACGCAACCCGTTGAGCAGCGCATCGTCGTTGTAGGACGCAATCGCGTCCTGAGCCGTACGTACATACGCAGCCGTCAGCGTGTTCAGGAAGCCAGCGTCGAAATCGACGCCGTAACTCGCGAGATTTCGGATGAGCGACGAGGCAATATCGGCCACCATGCGATGCAGTCCAAGGCTCGCATTCGTCTCGGACAGATCCTGGTGCTTGTGGTCGTAGTTGGCAGCAAGCTCCACCTGGCAGATCCGTTTCAGGGAACAATTGCGGTAGACCTCGCTCAGCATGCCGACTTCGAGCCCCCAGTCGCTCGGGATGCGGTTGATGCGGGCCTGGTCCGTCGTCATCGAACACTCTCCCGCCAGCGGGTAGCGGAAGGAATCGAGGAAATCGAGCAGCGGGACCGACCCGAGGACGGCCTTCATCGCCCGGAGGAGCGGCGTCACGAACAACCGCGTCACCCGCCCGTAGAGGCGGTCCGTGGCGCGGGCGTAGTAGCCCTTGGCAAACTCGTACTGGAGGTTGGGATTCGCCGTGGGGTAACACAGGCGCGCCAGGAGCTCCCGGCTGTAGCTCCGGATGTCGCAGTCGTGCACCGCGATGACACGCGATGTCCCGGTCGCCAGCACATAGCCATAGGCCATCCAGGCGCTGCGACCCTTGCCGCCCTCCCCCGGATCGAGCCCTTCCTCCTTCAGCCCGTGGTACAGGCCCTCCAGACGGTCGCCGGAGTTCCAGACCAGGGTGGGCGGACGGCCGTCACGCGTCTCCACCCCGTCCCAGAACCGGCGCATGGCCTCGTAGGACTCCCGGTCCCGAGAGCCCGAGATGCTGACCACGATCTGGTTCAGGTACGAGACGTTCCGCAGCGTGTCGACAATGCCCTTCAGCCCCTCGCCCTGCATCTCCGAGAGCAGGCAGGGCAGCACCAGGGCGATCGGCCGCACACGCCCATAGGCCAGCAGTTCCTTCTCCAGGCGCGGGACATCCGGGGCGCCGAGTCGATGGAGGGTGGGTATCACCCCACCTTGGTGGAAGTCCGCCATGCCGCGGGCAAGCTGACACCGCCCGGGAGGGGTGTCAACTCACGCCAGCGCGGCGTCCATCGACTCCTCGAGCAACTGGAGGGCGTCGGGGTCGATCTCGATGAACTCGATCCCCACGTCGGTCGTCAGGGCATCCATCTCGGTCGCCCAGACGACCCGGCCCACGGCCACCACCGTGCGGTCGTAGACGTTGAAAGTGACCCGCAGGACCTCCCCCGTCTCGATCTCGCATCCAACGGCCTCGAAGCGGATCCCGCCAGCCGAGACGTTCCGGCTGACGCCGAGCTGCTGGCGCGACTCGACCGGTGCGAAGGAGATCACCTGGTCGGTGCCGATCCGGCTGTACTTGCGGCGGTCGTTCTGCATCGCGCGTCGCCTTCCCGGCCCCTTTTTCGGCCGAGCGCGGGACACGCTTGAGGACGCCCCTGGCCGGATCCCGGGTGGATCCGGCCCCACAGGAGGCCCTCAATCCTGGGTCGGGAAGAGATCGAGCTGCCGGCCGGCCTCGGTCGGGGCGGCAAGCCGGCCCACCTGCAGCCCCAGCCCGCGGACGGTCCGGGAGGCGGCCTGGGTGCGCTCCAGCAGGCGGAGCGCCACTTCGTGAATCGCGCCGGCCGACCCGAGCGCATTGGCCAGTACCTGGCTCCGCGTCTGGGTCCCCTGGTCCGCGTAGCGCAGCTTGAGCGCGACCCGGCTGGCCACGAGGCCCTGCCGGCCGAGCTCTTCCTCGAGCTGGCGGGCGAGCACCTGGAGTTGCTCGGCGAGGACGACATGATCCGCCCCCCCGCCGCGCAGCGTCAGCTCTCGACTCAGGCTCTGGGGGTGGCCGCTGCCGCGCACCACTGTGTCATCGCCCCCGCTTGCCAAGGCGAAGATTCGCAAGCCGTGGGGGCCGAACAATTCCTCAAGCTGCCCTGCCCCCAGTGCAACGACGCCTCCGATGGTATGCGCCCCGTGCTCCGCGAGTGTCGCTGCCGTCTTCCGCCCGACACCATCCAGACGAGCCACGGGAAGCGGCCGCAGGAACGCCGCCTCGGCATCCCTGGCGACGCGGCGAACCCCCTCATCTCCCGCCTGTTCCGCGGCGACCCGCGCGAGGAACTTGCCCCGGGCGATCCCGACTCGGAGCGGCAAGCCCAGTTCCCCACGCACGCGCACGCCGAGTGCTTCGGCGAAGGCCTCGACGTCCCCTGCGCCGCTGGCGTCCACGTAGGCTCCGGCCAGTCCCAGCGGCTCGATCCCGACACGGCCGTGCCGAAGACAAGCGAAGAGCCGGCGCGAATACTGGCGATACAACGGCATGTCGGTACGAACGGCACGTGCCTGGGGACACAGGCGGAGTGCGTCGACGACCGGCATATCCAGCACCACGCCGGCAACCAGCGCGTCGCGAGAGGCCGATAGCACGACACCTCGCTTTCGCGGGTCTCCCCCGACGATGACGGGACGTTCGACGCGCTCGGACTCTCGCGCCTGTTCGATCGCCGCGTAGAAACTCGGCACCTCGGCAAAAAGAACCTGGCCACTCATCGGTGGGGCTCCAACACCAGGCGGTCCCTTCCCTGCGGCTCTGCTCCGAACCCGAGCGGACTCCCGGCCCCGCGCTGCCACCTCGGGATCCCCGCAACGAGGTCGGGGTGTCCCCGGTGTTCGCCAGCCCCCGGGGCAAGCAGGAACCGAGCGGACTGCAAGGACCCCGTATCGGCCGCCATCCGGAACAGGGAGGCAATACGCACGCGAAACGGATCAGCCGGTGCGTACTCGGCCGTCGCGATCGTGTCCCCGCTGCCCGGGGCCTCGAAGGGGCCCACCCCCGCTGCCCCGGCATACGGCACGAAGGGCCGGAAGAAGACCTGGTGGAGTCTCCCCCAGGACCACTTCCGTCGGCTTCCGCCGAGCCGCGAGGCGAGGTCGAGCCGAGCATCGCGCAGCGCGCGGACCACCGCATGCGCGAGCCCCGCCCGATCCGTCCACGCATCGGGCTGATCGACACTCCGGAACACCGCGCGGACCCTCCCGGCGGGATCGGCGTAGGGAAGCGCCAGCCAGCGCTCGAACAACGCGCTCCCCAGCCGCTCGGCGAAGAGACGACGGACCAGGGCGTCGAGGAAAGCATGGTAGGCGGCGGCACCGAGGCTGCCCGTGTCGGCCATGCCGTCCCAGCCCTGCAGGATCGCGGCAACCTCGGTGGCTTCGCGGCCCAGCGGCTCGGACGCCACCACCGCGAGCGCCGTCTCGACGATGTGAAGGCCACTCGGCTCCAGGACGTCCGCCTGCAGCGCCTCGGCATCGTCTACGTCGAAGTTTCCGGACCGGACCGCGGCGCGCAACAGGGTCTCGACCCGGGCTGCACGAACCCCGGGGTGCCAAAGCCACTCCCCCCGACGCGCACCGGGGGACGGCAGCCGGTTGTCCGCTGCCACGAGGAACGGCGACCCGGGACCCAGGCTTGCCCGAGGAAGTTTTTCGAAGGGCGTCGGCCCCTTCCAGTCGTACCAGGGCGCCCGCCCGGGGACCGGCACAAGTTCGCTGGGCAGACTCCGCTGGGGAATCCAACCCGCCACCTGGAGACCCCCGGCCCCGGCGGTGTCGGCGAACACCACGGCGAGCGCCGGCGTCGCGACGCCCACCAGGGCGTCCCGGAAACTCCCCGCGTCCCCGGCGCGCGCTGCCTCGAGGAATGCGGAAAGCGTCGCCCCGCCCCGCCCCCCGGCGCCTGCCCCCGCCACAGCGAACGAGTCCTTCCCCGCCACCGGCGGCGCGAGCAACGGCCCATGGGCCGTGCCGCGGACGACCAGTTCCTCGGGCGCCTGGCCGCGGACCCCAATCGACTCGACACGCACGTCGAGCGGTCGCCAACGCCGCCCCGTATGGTAGTGGTCCGCTGGCTCCGTCTCTCGTTCCGCGATTCGCTCGCTGTACAGGTCGGTCACCGCTGCGCGGGCGTGGGTGGCGCCCCAGGCCACACGACCGTTGTGGCCCGTCCATACGAGGGGCAACCCGGGAATCAGCGCGCCGGCGACGTCGACATCGCCCCCGCGAACCCGGGCCGCGTGCACCAGCAAGGGAACGGTCGGCTCGACGTGAAGATCCGCCCCCAGCATGGGCAAGCCACTCGCGGTGTATTCGCCCGACAACACCCAGGCCGTACTCCCCGCCGACGCGCCCGAAAGCCCGGTGGCTCGGCGCAGGGGATCGACCCAGGCGGGAGCGGGCGTGCTCGCCGTCAGGGGTGGCCGGTCACTCGAGGGGAGTGACTCTCCGGAGGAATCGCGCGGAAAGAAGAGACGAGATTCGACGCCGCCCAGTCTTTTGAGCAGATCGTGGAGCACGAGGCTCGCATCGACGCTGCCCGAAAGCGACCAGGCGTGGAGCTTCAAGACCGCAAGACTGTCTGCGGGCAGCCACGTCTCGAGCGGAAGGCCCCCCAGCGCGACCGCCACGGGCGCTCCGGCGTCGCCGTCTTGCAGTTGGCGGATCCACGCGTTGACGCCGGCGGCATACGCCTGGAGCACTCCGCGCGCGGGCTCGCCGAGGCGTTCCCATTCCCCCTCGGCGATACGGGCCAGGCCCAGGGTCCGCGCCTGTCGGTCCGCGGGGAGCCCAACGGGACCGAGGACCTCGGCCGTGGTGCCCCGGGCCAGCCGCACGAGCCACAACATCTGGCTCAGCCGGTCCTGGGCATGGACGAAGCCCAGACCGAACCAGGCGTCCCGCTCGTTCGCCGCGAGTACGTGGGGGAAGCCGCTCGCCTCCCGGACCAGGGTCACGGGTTCGGCAAGCCCCGAGACGGACACTCGACCCGAAACCCGAGGGAGCGCATCGCGCTCCGCTGCCTTGTTCCGCCCCCGCTCCAGGCCGAACGTCACCAGGGCGGCGACGACCAAGAGCAGCGCCAGGGCACCCCACCCACCCAACCGCATGCTCGGAGGGTAGCGAGGTCCGGTCCCCAGTGAATGGCGCCCCGCCCGCCCGGCCGGTACCCTGCTCGCCCTTCCCTTTCTCGCACACGAAGGAGATGCAGATGTCCACCCCGGTGGGAATCAATGGGTTCGGCCGCATCGGGCGGTTGCTGTTCCGCGCGGCTCGCGACAAGGACCTCGACATCGTCGGGATCAACGACCTGACGGATGCCAAGACCCTCGCTCACCTGCTCAAGTGGGACTCCATTCATGGCCGCTTCCCCGGCGACGTGGAAGCCGCCGACGACGCCATCGTCGTCGACGGCAAACGCATCCCGATCACCGCCGAACGGGACCCGGCCAAGCTCCCCTGGGGCGACCTCGGCGCGAAGCTCGTGATCGAATCCACCGGCCACTTCGCCGACCGCGCAGGCTCGGGCAAGCACCTGGAAGCCGGCGCAGAGCGGGTCATCATCAGCGCGCCGGCCAAGGACCCGGACATCACCATCGTACTCGGGGTGAATGGGGATGCGTACGACCCGGGCGAACACCGCATCGTCTCGAACGCTTCGTGCACGACGAACTGCCTGGCTCCCCCGGCCAAGGTGTTGCACGACAACTGGGGGATCGAAAGCGGCTGGATGACGACGATCCACGCCTACACCAACGACCAGGTCACGCTCGACTTCCCCCATAGCGACCTGCGCCGCGCGCGCGCAGCGGGCCTCTCGATGATTCCGACCAGTACCGGAGCGGCCCGGGCAATCGGGCTCGTGATGCCCGACCTCAAGGGCAAGCTCGACGGATTCGCCATGCGCGTTCCGACTGCGGATGTATCGGTCGTCGACCTGGCCGTAAAACTGCGCAAGAAGACCAGCGCGGAGGAAATCAATGCAGCGATGAAGGACGCGGCGTGCGGAGCGCTCAAGGGCATCCTCCAGTACTGCGATGAACCCCTCGTCTCGATCGACTTCCTCGGCAATCCCCATTCCTCCATCCTCGACGCAGCCCAGACAAAGGCCATGGACGGGGACTTCGTCAAAATCCTCGCCTGGTACGACAACGAGTGGGGCTACTCGAACCGCGTGGTGGATCTGGCGCTCCAGATGGGTCGCTAGTGCCCATCCCCGGACTGGACGACCTCCTCGCGGGCGACATCCGCGGCATGCGGGTCCTGGTCCGGGCGGACCTGAACGTCCCGCTCCGCAACGGCGTGATCACCGACGATTCGCGCATCCGCGCGAGCGTCCCGACCCTCCGCAAGCTCCTGGCCGCCGGAGCGCGCGTGGCGGTGGTCTCCCACCTGGGGAGGCCCGGAGGCATCCGGACCCGAGCGCTGTCCCTGCGCCCCGTAGCGCCCCGCCTGGCCGACTTGCTCGGGTGCGGGGTCTCCTTCTCCCCGGACTGCGTCGGCCCGAACGCCCGCGCGGCGGTGGACCGACTCGGCGAGGGTCAGCTGCTGCTGCTCGAAAACCTCCGGTTCCACCCGGGCGAGGAGGAGAACGACCGGGACTTTGCCCGTGCCCTCGCGGACCTGGCCGATGCCTACGTGAACGACGCCTTCGGCACCGCCCACCGGGCCCACGCGTCGACCACGGGCGTGGTCCCCCATCTGTCGCGCACCGTCGCCGGCGACCTGCTGGCCGCCGAACTCGACCACCTGAGCATGGTCTCCGAGCCGGAGCGGCCGCTTCTCGCCATCCTCGGGGGCGCCAAGGTCTCCAGCAAGATCGGGGTCCTCGAAGCCCTCGCCGCGCACGCCGAGGTCATCGCGATCGGCGGCGCCATGGCGTACACCTTCCTCGCGGCCCGGGGCGAACCCACGGGCAAGTCGTTGGTGGAGGACGACCGAGTGGACGACGCGCGCAGCGTCCTGCAGGCGGCGGAAGCCCGCGGCCAACGCATCCTGATTCCGACCGATCACGTCGTGGCCCAGGCCGTGGAGGAAGGCGCCCCCCACCGGGTCGTCGCGTCGATCCCCGATGGCTGGCTGGGCGTCGACATCGGTCCCGCCACCGCCCGCGCCTACGCCGAAGCGGCCCAGGCCGCGCGCACCGTCTTCTGGAACGGGCCGATGGGGGTGTTCGAGATCGACGCCTTCGCAGCCGGAACCCGGACCGTCGCCGAAGGCGTCGCGCGAAGCGCCGCGAAGACCGTCGTCGGTGGCGGCGATTCCCTGGCGGCGATCCATTCACTCGGCCTCGAAGCACACATTACCCACCTCTCGACCGGCGGCGGCGCCTCCCTCGAGTTCGTCCAGGGCCTCGAATTGCCGGGCGTCGCCGTATTGGAGTCCTGACTTGCGCAGACCGATCCTCGCAGCGAATTGGAAGATGCAGAAGACACGGGCCGAAGCGGTGGAATTCGTCGAAAAGTTCCTCCCCCAGGTTGCCGGGAGTGACGCGGTCGACGTGGTCATCGCGCCCCCCTTCACCTGCCTCGACTGCGTCGCCACGGCCCTTCGGGGCTCCGCGGTCGCACTCGCCGCCCAGAACGTGAACCCCGAGGCTGCCGGCGCGTTCACGGGGGAAATCTCCCCGGACATGCTCACCGATCTCGGCTGCAGCTACACCATCGTGGGGCACTCCGAGCGTCGCGCCCTGTACGGCGAGGACGACGCCTTCGTGGCCGCCAAGGCCCGGGCGCTCCTCGACCGCGGCATCCGGCCGATCGTGTGCGTCGGAGAGAGCCTCACCCAACGCGAGGCCGGGAAGACCCTGGACGTCATCGGGGGCCAGTTGACGGGGAGCCTTGCCGACGTGCCCGACGAACGGGCCGCCGAAGTCGTCGTCGCCTACGAGCCCGTCTGGGCCATCGGCACCGGCAAGACCGCGACGCCCGAAATTGCCCAGGAAGTTCACGGCTTCATCCGAAACCAACTGGCGGCCCGATTCGGCGCAGTGGGCGAAGCGATACGCATCCAGTACGGTGGGTCGGTAAAGCCCGACAACGTGGACGCCCTGATGGCGCAACCCGACATCGACGGCGCACTGGTGGGCGGTGCGAGCCTGGCGCCCGACACGTTTTCACGCATTGTATGCTTCCAGCCCCCCGGAGGAGCCTCATGACCCCGTTTCTCATCGCCCTCCACGTCATCGTCTCGATCTTCCTCATCGCCGTGGTCCTGCTCCAACGGGGCAAGGGCGCAGAGATGGGTGCCGTCTTCGGAGGCGGCGGCAGCAGCACCGTATTCGGCAGCCGTGGCGCCGGAAACTTCCTGACGCGCCTGACGACGGGCGCGGCCGTGGTGTTCATGTTGACCAGCCTGGGATTGTCCTACGCCTTCACGACGGCTTCGTCGGATCGGCTCTTCGATGCGCCGGTTCCGGGCGAGGAAGGCGCGGCACCGGCGACGGATCAGCCCCTCTTCGAAGAGGTCGGTCAGGCCCCCGCCGCCGAGCACACCGCCGGCGCGCCGGCGGACGGAGCCGATGGTCTCCCGGCCCTGCCCGCGCCCGGAGACACCGAGGGCACCCCGGACCCGTCGCGGCAGGCAGCGCCCAACGGCCTGCCCACTCTCCCCGCCGCGGGAGGCGCGGCAGGCCCCACCGGAGATTGAGCAGTGACCGCCGAACGCTATGCTCGGCGGCCCCGCGTGCGGCAGTGGCGGAATTGGTAGACGCACCAGCTTGAGGGGCTGGCGGGGGCAACCCCGTGGAGGTTCGAATCCTCTCTGCCGCACCATCTCACCCCCCTCGCTCGAGAGTTCGCGTCACCCAGCGCCGATAGAGTTCGAGGGGCTGGGCGCCCACGATGATCGCGTCGTTGCCCACCAGCTGGACCGCCGGAATTCCGGTCGCCCCGGCTTCGAGGCCGGCGGCGTGTTCATCGAGGATCTGCTCGAGAATCGCCGGGTCTTCGCGCCGCTCGAAACCCGACTCCGGCAAATCCAGGTCACGCCACAGCATGCGCAGCGTAGCGTCGTCCGAGATGTCGCGGTTTTCCGCGAAGTAGGCCGTGAGCAGCCGGTCGTGCATCCGGCGGAACGCCGCCTCCGAAAGCGCCGCTGCCGCCTTGGCAACCCGGTGCGCCGGGACGCTGTGGGAGGGAGGCCGCGCATCTCCCGTCCACTCCCGGAAAGAGCCCGCATCGGGTTCTGCTGCCGGGTGGCGCCAAGAACGCGTGTAGGCGCGGAACCGCTCCGAATCCTGGCGACCCGTCGGGTTCGGCCGCAGGAGATAGCTCCGCCACTCGACCCGGACGTCCGGCGCGAATTCCTGCACCAGGCGGTGCACGCGCACCGAAGCGTTGAAGCACCAGGGGCAGAGATAGTCGGACCAAACCAGGAAGGTCAGCGGGGCCACCGCGCGACGCTAACACAGCCCCTTCCCGCCAAAGCGGGCGCCGATGCTAGCCGGAAGAGAGGTGCTAGAGTCTGCCCCGATTTTTCGACGGAACTTCCATCCGAATGGAGCCCCCCCGATGTCCGAACTCGAATCCATCGCCCGCGCCATGGTCGCACCCGGCAAGGGAATCCTCGCCGCCGACGAGAGCACGCCCACGATCAAGAAGCGCTTTGATTCGATCCAGGTCGAATCCACCGAAGCCAACCGCCAGGCCTACCGTCAAATGCTCTTCACGACCCAGGGCGCCGAGGAACACGTGAGCGGTGTCATCTTGTTCGATGAGACACTGCGGCAGAGCGCCGACGACGGGACGCCGTTTCCGAAGCTGTTGACCGAAAAGGGCATCCTGCCCGGGATCAAGGTGGACAAGGGCGCAAAGGATCTCGCCGGGGCCAAGGGCGAGAAGGTCACGGAAGGTCTCGACGGACTCCGCGAACGCGTGGCCGAATACGCCGGACTCGGCGCCCGCTTCGCCAAGTGGCGTGCAGTCATCGACATCGCCGCCGACCTCCCCTCGGACTATTGCCTCGAGGCCAACGCACACGCGCTCGCCCGTTACGCTGCCCTGTGTGTCGAAGGCGGCATCGTGCCGATCGTCGAACCGGAAGTGCTCATGGACGGAGACCACGACATCCAGCGCTGCTACGAAGTGACCGAGCGCACGCTGCGGACGACATTCGCGGCCCTCTATGCCCAGCGCGTCCCGCTCGAACAGATCATCCTCAAGCCCAACATGATCGTCCCGGGCAAGAAGTGTGGCAGCCAGGCCAGCGTCACCGAAGTCGCGGAAGCCACCCTGCACTGCTTCCGGCATTGCGTGCCCGCCGCCGTTCCCGGCATCGTCTTCCTTTCCGGCGGCCAGAGCGAAGAGGAAGCGACCGCACACCTCAACGAAATGAACAAGCTCGGGGGCGGCCCCTGGGAACTGTCCTTTTCCTACGGGCGTGCGCTCCAGGCGAGCGCCCTGCAGGCGTGGGGCGGCAAACCGGAGGCCCTCCCGACCGGCCAGGCCGCCTTCCTGCACCGCGCGAAGTGCAACGGCGCAGCCCGCAGCGGGAGCTGGACCGCAGCCCTCGAAAAGAGCGCCTAGGACTCGCTGGGCCGAAACACCCCGTAGCGGCCCGACTGGTAGAGCAGCGGCTCGGCGGCTGCGTCTACGTGGATCCCGGCGACCCGGCCGACATAGATCACGTGGTCTCCGGCCTCATGGGCCGCCGCCACGCGACAGTCGTAGGCGCCCACGGCACCGCGAAGCACCGGGGCGCCCGTTTCCAGGGCGTCGATGTCCAGGCCGTCGAAGCGGGTCCACTCGTCCTGCTTCGACGCGAACCTGTTCGAGAGCGACTCCTGCCCCCGCGCGAGCACGTTCACCGCGAAGACGCCCCCCTTCTCGATCACCTGGTGGGTATGCGAGGACTTGTCCGTACAGACGAGGATCAGCGGCGGATCGAGGGATACCTCGGAAAACGCCGAGACGGTCATCCCGTGGACGGTGTCACCGTCCCGCGCCGTGACGATGGTGACGCCGGTCGTCCAGAGGCGGCTCAACGCCTTGAAGTCCTCGTGGGAAACGCTCACGTCGCAGACGCTACTCCATCTGCGCGGCAGCTACGAAACCGGCCCGGTCGGGCGCGGATCGATACGAACCAGGGCCAGGTCCATGACGTTGGTCCCCGTGGGCCCGGTAACCAGGAGTCCCCCTTCGACAGCGAAGAACCCGTGGGAGTCGTTTTCGGCGAGCGCGCGCTGCGCGTCCACGCCCGCCGCCCGCCCGCGCGACACCGTCCCGGAATCGGCGAACGCGCCGGCCGCCGAAGTCGGGCCGTCCACCCCGTCGGTTCCCGCGGCCAACAGCGCGATCGCCGGGCCGGCTCCGAGTTCCAGCGCCGCAGCAAGCGCGAGTTCCTGACTCCGGCCGCCCCGGCCCGGCCCACGCACGGTGACCGAAGTCTCGCCGCCCGCAATCAGCAACGTCGGGCGGTCCGGCGCGAGACGCCGCGCCAGACCGGCGAGCCAGCGGCCCGCGACGCGGGCCTCTCCCGCCAGGGGCGGGGAAAGCACCCGAACGTCCAAACCCCGTCGGATCCCCGCCTCCCGCGCCGCCGCAACCGCATCGCGATTCGTGGCGAGCAGCGTCGTTCGGACTCCGGCGAAGCAGGCGTCCCCCGGTTTCGGCCCGGGATCGCGCTCGCCCCCTGCGCCCGCCTCCAGGTAGTTCCGCACCGCGCCCGGCACCCGCTCGCGAAGCCCGCGCGCGTCCAGCACGCGCAAGGCTGCTTCGCAGTCGCCCGGATCGGCACTGAAGGGTCCCGAGCCGATCGTGTCCGCCCGATCGCCGGGCACGTCCGACACGGCCAGAACCTCGATGCGTTCCGCCGCGCTCCGCGACGCCAACCGCCCCCCGGCTGCGGCGGCCAGGCGTTTGCGTACCGTATTCGTTTCCACGATGTCGGCACCGGCCTCGAGCAGCAACTGGGTCGTGAGCGCGAGATCCGAGAGCGTCAGACCGTCGACCGGACAGGCCAGGAGACTCGACGCACCGCCGGACAACAGTACGCACAGCACGTCTTCGGCGCGTGTCGATTCCAACAGGGCGAACACCGCCCCCGCCGCCCGAGGGCAACTCGCATCCGGCACCGGGTGCGCCGCTTCCAGCACGGGCAGCGTCGTCGTTGCTCTCCCCTGCCCCGCCCGAGTAACGACCAGGCCGGCCCGAATCCTCCCCACGCAACGCGCCTCGAAGGCAGACGCCATGGGAACCGCCGCCTTGCCCACCGCGAGCAAGACGATTTCCGCTTCGGCAGGTACGGGACGCCCGGCGATCGCAAGCGCCGAACCGGTTCCGCCGAGGGCACGCGCCACGACCGCCGCACCTTCAACCGCCGCAAGCGCCTCGCGAAAGATCGCCTCGAGTTGCGCCCGCGCGTCGGAGGCGCCGCTCACGAGTTCGGTGGGGCTTCCTCCGCAGCTCCCGGCGCTGCGGGAACGGCGGCGCCCTCTTCCCGAGTCGCCTCCAGCGTGATCTCGATGCGCCGATTCCGGGCGCGGCCCTCCGGCGTCGCGTTGGAATCTCGCGGCTGTGTTTCACCGCGCGAGACCGCGCGCAGCCGATCGGGCGCCACCCCTTCCGACGCGAGAATTCGAACGACGCCGGCCGCCCGCCCCCCCGCGAGCTCCCAGTTGGTGGGGAAGCGCACGGACTGGATCGGGATGTCGTCGGTGTGCCCCTCGACGACGATGCCGTTTGCGACGCCTCGAAGACGCTCGGCCACCTTTGCGAGCACGGCGCGCCCGGAGGCGTTCACGTCCGAGGACCCGCTGGCGAACAAGACGTCCTGGCTCATGTTCAGGCGGAGCCCGCCCCGCAACTGCTCGATCTCGATCTGCCCCGCCGCCACCTCGGCCTCCAGGTCGGAAAGCAGGCCCTGATAGGTCCCGCGCAATTCGCCCACCTCTTCGCGACTCGACGCAAGCGCCGATTCGCTCCGCGTGAGGCGCTTGGAAAGATCGGCCTCCCGGCGCTGGAGTCGCGCGACATCCTTGTCGAGCTTCTCCTGGGCGATCCGCCGATCCTCGAGCTCGTCGATCAGCTTCGTCCGCTCCGCGGACAGGCTCGCCGTCGAGGCCTCGAGGCGTTCGACCCGCTGGGCGAGGTCGCGGTTTTCGGCCACGGAATGGTCGTAGCGCGACTTCGTCACGCAACCAGACACGAGGGCCAGCGCGCCGAAGAGCGCGAGCAGCGCGTCAGGACGGCCGGGCCAATGTATGCGCGAGCGCCTCATCGATCTCCCCCACGTACTCGAGGTCGAGCCCCTTGAGGAGTTCCACCTCGACCTCGTCCACGTCCCGGCGATTGCGTTCGGGCAGCACCACCCGTTCGATCCCGGCGCGCTTGGCCGCCAGGATCTTTTCCTTGATACCACCCACCGGGAGCACCTTGCCACGCAGGGTGATCTCACCGGTCATGGCCACCGCCGCGGGCGCGGCCCGGCCCGTGAGCAGGGAGCCCAGGGAGGTCACCATCGCGATCCCGGCCGAGGGGCCATCCTTGGGCACGGCGCCGGCCGGTACGTGGACGTGCAGGTCCCGGGTCTCGAAGGTCGCGGGATCGATGCCGAGCACATCCGCCCGGTCCCGCAGCCAGGAGCGCGCGGCCTCGGCGGATTCGCGCATCACGTCGCCCAGCGAACCAGTCAGTTTCAACTCGCCCTTCCCGGGCATGCTGCTCGACTCTACGAACAGGATGTCCCCGCCAGCGGGTGTCCAGGCCAGACCGACCGCAATTCCCGGCTGGCCCGCGCGTTCGGCCACTTCAGGTTCGAAGCGGACCGGTCCGAGCATTCCAGCCAGGTCCTCGGGGCCGACCGCGAACGGTCCGGCCTCCTCGCCTTCCGCGACGCGTCTCGCGAGCTTCCGGCACACCGCCCCGACTTCGCGCTCGAGATTCCGCACTCCCGCTTCCCGGGTATAGCCCCGGATGATCCCGCGCAGCGCCGCGTCCGAAAACTCCAGGTCGACGGACCCCACGCCGTTCTGCTCGCGCTGGCGCGGCACGAGGAACTGGCGTGCGATCTCGACCTTCTCCTCTTCGATGTAGCCCGGGAGTTCGATCACTTCCATCCGGTCGCGCAGCGCTGCGGGCACGGGATCCATCTGGTTCGCCGTCGCGATGAAGAGCACCTGGGAGAGATCGAACGGCACCTCGAGGTAGTGGTCGCTGAAGGTGTGGTTCTGCTCGGGATCGAGGACCTCGAGAAGGGCCGAGGACGGATCGCCCCGAACGTCCGCGCCCACCTTGTCGACCTCGTCGAGCATGAACACGGGATTGCGAGAACCCGCGCGCCGCAACCCCTGGACGATGCGTCCGGGCAAGGCACCGACGTAGGTTCTCCGGTGACCGCGGATCTCGGCCTCGTCGTGCACGCCGCCGAGCGAGATCCGCTCGAATTCCCGCCCCAGGGCGCGGGCGATCGAGCGGCCGAGCGATGTCTTTCCCGTTCCGGGAGGACCCACGAAACACAGGATCGGACCCTTCAGGTCGCGCTTGAGCGAGAGCACCGAGATGTACTCGATGATCCGCTCCTTGACCTTCTCCAAGCCGTAGTGGTCTTCGTCCAGGATCGTCCGCGCCTGCGCGATGTCGAGCCGGTCTTCGGTGCGCGCCGACCAGGGAAGCTCGACCATCCAATCCAGGTAGGTGCGGATGACCCCGTGCTCTGCCGCCGCGGCTGGCATCTGTTCGAGCCGGTCCAGTTCTCGAAGGGCCTGGTGCTCGGCCTCCTCGGGCATCCCAGCTCGAGCCACACGCTCGCGCAGCTCTGCAACCTCGGACTCCTGGTCGTCCGCCTCCCCCAGTTCCTGGCGAATCGCTTCGAGCTGTTGCCGAAGCATGTAGTCGCGCTGGGTCTTGCCGATGTCGCTCTGGACCTTCTCCCGGATTTCGCTCTCCACCTTCATCGCATCCCGCTCGCGCTGAATGCCCTCGAGCACCATGCGCAGACGGGCCGGCACATCGAGTTCCTCGAGCAGCGACTGCTTCGCCGCAACATCGAACTCCAGGTTCGCCGCCGCGAGATCTGCAAGCCGGGACGAATCGTCGAAGTTCGTGCCCAGCAACTGCAGCTCGTAGGAAAGGCGGCTGCTCTCGGTCACCAAGGCCGCAAACTGCTGAGCGACGTTGCGCGTGAGGGCAGTCGTCTCGACCGAATCGAGATCTCCGGATTCCTCGAGCGGCTCGATCTCCCCGGAGAGGAACGGCTCGCTTCCCGCAAAGGCCGTTACCTGGGCCCGCCGCACCCCCTGGACGAGGAGCCGATACGAATCGTCGGGGAACTTCACCATCTTTACGATCCGCATCACGGTGCCCACCCGATACACATCGTCCGGCCCCGGACTGCCTTCGACGGGATGGCGCACCGCCGCGCAAAGCAAAAGCCGGTGCGGGGTAAGCAGCACCGCATCGATGAGGCGCTTGGAGCGATCTGAATTCACCAGGAGCGGCGAACGCAGGTGGGGAAAGAGCACCGTGTTCTTCAGCGGCAGCACGGGCAAGGAGGACGGAATCTCGGTCGAGGCCAGCAACTCTTCGGCGCCGGTGCCCACCGCGACCTCGGTGCCCTCACCAAACTCCTCCGCGTGGATTTCTTCGGGTTCGCCGGTCATCGGTCTTCTGCCTCGGGAACGACCTCGATCGGCCGCTCCACCCGCGCGCGCTTGGGCAGACGCACCGTGAGAAAGCCGTCGGCCAGGTGGGCGGTCACGCCTTCTCGAGCGAAGGTCATGGGAATGCGCAGGCGGCGCTCGAAGGGACCCGTCGCGATCTCCATCTGCTGGAGCCGCACGACATCCGCGGGTTCCGGCGCCAGCCGCACACCGCTGATCCGGAGAGTGTCGCCGTCCACGGTCACCTGAAGGTCCTCGCCGCGAACCCCGGCCAACTCGGCGCGCACGACGACACTCTTCTCCGTTTCGAAGATGTCGACATCCGGCCGCCAGCGGTCGCCCTGCAAGCGGTCGCGAAATTCACCGTAGAAATCGGCAAACGGGTCTTCGGGTCGTCCCTGGCTCAAGAGTCGAGGTCCTCCAGCCGGACTCTAGCCGTCCCGCTTCTCCTCGGTGTACTCCGCGTCGACCACGTCGGCGTCCTCGGCCTCCCCGGTCGCCTGGGAGCCGCCGGGCGGCGCCTCGGCGCCCGGCGAGCCCTCGGCTGCCTGCGCCGACTGGGCCTTGTAGAGAGCCTCGGCAATCTTGTGAAGCTCCTGCTCCAGTCGCTGCCGCGCGCTGTCAAGCTTCGCCGGATCGTCGCTCTCCAGTTCTTTCTTGGCGTCTTCGATGGCGCCGCGAACGCTCGCGGCATCCGCTTCCGGGATCGCTCCCTGGTCATCGGCCAAGGTCTTCTCCGCCTGGTAGATCATCCCATCCAGCTGATTGCGCTTCTCGACGCCTTCCCGCCGCGCGCTGTCCTCTGCGGCGTGCTCCTCTGCGTCCCGCACCATGCGGTCGATATCGTCCTGTGCCAGCCCACCGCTGCCCTCGATGCGGATGGACTGCTCCTTGTCCGTCGCCTTGTCCGTCGCACTGACGGAAAGGATCCCATTCGCATCGATATCGAAGGCAACTTCGACCTGCGGGACGCCGCGCGGTGCCGGCGGAATGCCGTCCAGGATGAACTTGCCGAGGGTGCGGTTTCCCGCGGCCACCTCCCGCTCGCCCTGGAGCACGTGGATCTCGACCTGGGGCTGGCTATCGGCCGCGGTAGAGAATGTCTGGCTCCGCTTGGTCGGAATCGTGGTGTTCTTTTCGATCAGGCGGGTCATCACGCCCCCCAGGGTCTCGATGCCGAGGGAAAGCGGCGTGACGTCGAGCAGGAGAACGTCCTGGACGTCGCCCGCCAGCACACCGCCCTGCACCGCCGCGCCCACCGCCACGACCTCATCGGGGTTTACCGTCTTGTTCGGTTCCTTTCCGAAGAGTTCCTGGACGCGGGCCTGGACCAACGGGATCCGCGTCGAGCCCCCCACCAGGACGATCTCATCCACGTCGGACGCGGAAAAACCCGCATCCGCGAGCGCCTGTCGGCAGGGCTCGAGGGTACGCTCGACGAGGTCCTCAATGAGCTGCTCGAACTTGGCGCGGGTGAGCTTCAGCGTGAGGTGCTTCGGACCGGTCTGGTCCGCCGTGATGTAGGGGAGGTTGATATCCGTGCTCTGGGCACTGGAAAGCTCGACCTTTGCCTTCTCCGCGGCCTCGCGGAGCCGCTGGAGCGCCATCGGGTCCTGGGAAAGATCGACCCCCTGGTCCTTCTTGAACTCGGCAACCAGGTACTCGATCACCCGGTGGTCCAGGTTGTCGCCGCCCAGGTGGGTGTCGCCGTTGGTCGACTTGACCTCGACGACGTTGTCGCCCACCTCGAGGATGGAAATGTCGAAGGTGCCGCCGCCGAAATCGTAGACGGCGATCTTCTCGTCACTCTTCTTGTCGAGCCCATAGGCCAACGCTGCCGCGGTGGGCTCGTTGATGATGCGTTTCACATCGAGACCCGCGATCTTTCCAGCGTCCTTCGTCGACTGGCGCTGGGCGTCGTTGAAGTAGGCCGGGACGGTCACCACCGCTCCCGTGACTTCCGCGCCGAGATGGGCCTCGGCGGCCGCCTTCAACTTCTGGAGCACCATCGCGGAGATCTCGGGGGGGGAGTAGGTCTTGTCGCCGACCTGGACGACAGCCGTCCCCTCACTGCCCTCGATGACCGCGTACGGGACGAGGCTCATCTCCTCGGACACCTCCGCGAGCCGCCGGCCCATGAACCGCTTGATCGAGTAGACCGTGCCCTCGGGGTTGGTGACGGACTGGCGCTTGGCAACGGCGCCCACGAGGCGTTCGCCTTCGTCCCCGAAGCTCACCACCGAGGGCGTCGTGCGGCCGCCCTCTTCGTTCGCAATCACGGCCGCCTGGCCGCCCTCCATCACGGCCACGACCGAGTTGGTCGTGCCGAGATCGATTCCGATGACCTTGCCCGATTCCGCCATAGCTGTGCTTCCCCTCCTTCGGAACCCGGCGCGGAGGCCGGGAGCGCGGAAAAACCTGCGAACCACGCCTTCCCTGTCAATGCGGAGCGGCGAAAATCACGAATAGGGGTGAAAACCACCCGAATGAACCCGCGGGGCGCAAACGGTTTCACAAGTTGCAGGCCCAGGCGGCCGATAGAGGTTGTCCCGGCTAACTCCCCGGAATCACGATGATTCCGTTGAGCGACCGGGGTAGCTGGGTATACTCGCCACGCGCCTGGCCGGGTGGTGGTGATGGGGAGCCTGTCGAGGCATATGGGCCATTATGTGAGTTGGCTCGCGAACGCGGGACTTCTGGTCCTGTGCTGCTTTCTCGTGGCGAACACGACAAACGCCGTTTTGGCTTCGTGGCTCGACGCAGCACCGGAGCCCGCGGAGTTCGCCGTGTCGGTGGCCCCGGCCGTAGACCGCTCCTGGGAAGCGCGGGAGCGCATCCTGGAGCGCAACCTGTTCAACGCCATGTTGGCGCCGCCGCCTCCGCCTCCGCCGCCGCTCGAAGAGAAGATCGAGGCGACCAAGCTGCCCTTGACCCTGATCGGCACCGTCGCCTCGGAGAACCCGGCCCTGGCTCTTGCCTCCGTGAACGACACCCAGGCCCGAGAGCACCTGGTCCTCGCGGTCGGGGACTCGATCCAGGGCAAGGCGACCGTGAAGCAGATCGAGGCGCGGCGCATCCTGCTCAGCGAAAATGGCAAGACGCGCGAACTCGTCCTGGACGAAACGGGCCCCAGGCCGGTTGCGACCAAGGCCAACCAGAAGAAACGCGCGCGGAAGGCCCGGGCTTCGCGCAAGGCTGCAGCACGGCGCGCCAAGCAGCGGGCCGCGCAGAAGGCGCCTCCCAAGCCGCCGCCGGCCGCGCCGGAAATCAGCCCCCTGTCCGTTTTCATGGCCGAGGTCCAGATCGCGCCCAACTACGTCGATGGGGCGATGGACGGTTTCCAGGTCAGCAGCGTCCAGTCCGGCGGAGTCATCGAAGGTCTGGGGATCCAGAACGGGGACGTCATCACCGAACTCAACGGGGTCGCGCTCACGAGCCCCGAAGACGGCATGCGTGTGTTGGGAGAGTCCGGCTCGGACGGGATCTTGAACGTGAAGGTACGGGGCCAGAACGGGGAGCAGGTGCTCGCGATCCCGATGCCCCACAAGGAGTAGCGCCACTTGAGGCCGCACAGCAAAACGACACGCCCCCCGCGTACCGGATCGAGAGCGAGGCGTGCGCTTTGGCGGACACTCGGCGCGGTTCTCCTCGCCAGCGTTGCGTTGACCACGGCATACGCCCAGGACGTCGACACCGAGTCGGAGATGGTCCAACTCGATTTCCAGAACGCCGAGATCACCGACGTCATCGACACGATCGCCAAACTCACGAAGACGAACTTCATCTACGACGACCGGGTGCGCGGACGCGTCACGATCATCTCACCGACCCCGGTCCCGGCCGAGCAGGCCTACGCGGTGTTCGAGTCCGTCTTGCAGGTCAAGGGCTTCACCACGGTGAAGACGCCCGGCGGTGCGCTCAAGGTGATCCCGCTCCGCGAGGCCAAGGAGACAAGCGTCGAGACGAGCCGCTCCACCGCGGCCCCGCGCAACCGGGACACGTTCATCACACGTCTGATCCCCCTCCGCTACATCGAGGCGGAGTCGATCGTGAACACGCTGAAGCCCCTCGTCTCCAAGGACGCGGCCATCGCGGCCTACGGGCCTACCAACACGGTGATCCTCACCGAATCAGCTTCGAACATCCGGCGCATCATCGCGATCCTCGAAAAGATCGACATCGAGACCTATCGCGAGGAAATCGCGGTCATCCGCATCGAGTTCGCCGACGCCGGGATCATGGCCAGCCAGATCGCAGAGATCTTCGGGGCCACGGTAAGTGCCAGTTCCGGGCGCGCCGGGCGCGCCGGGCGAACCGCGCGGCGAGGGGGCAACACCCCGACACCGGCGGCCGCGGCGCGGGCCGGCGGCGACCTGGGCAAAGTCCGCATCATTACGGACGAGCGCACCAACGCGCTGATCGTGCTGGCCCCCAAGACCCAGCTCGAAGAGGTGCGCCGCCTGGTGAACAAGCTCGACGTCCCCGTCACCGGGGGCGGCCGCATCCATGTCTATTACCTCCAGCACGCCGATTCCGAGGAGCTGGCCCAGACCCTGACCTCCATGATCAGCGGGGGGAGCGGCGCCCGGTCGAGCACCGGGAACACCGCCCAGGGGGGGGCGGCCCAGGCGATCCGCGGCCAGGTGGCGGGACTCTCCGCGGGACTCAGCGTCACCGCCGACCCGGCGACCAACTCCCTGGTGATCCAGGCCAGCCAGGAGGGCTTCAACACCATTTCCGCCGTGATCGCCAAGCTCGACGTGCAGCGCCCCCAGGTGCTGGTCGAGGCGCTCATCATGGAAGTCCTCGCCCAGGAAGGCGAAGAGCTCGGCTTCAACGGCCTGGTCAAGATCGTCCAGGGCGACAACGAATACATCGTCGCGCTCGCTTCGGACGTCGCGACCAACACGCTGCTCGGAGGGATCCCGAGCGCCGCGAACATCGCGGGCATCCAGAACCCGCTGATCGGCAGTCTCGTCAATGGGGACCCCCAACCTGTAGCCTCGGGCGGGTCGAAGACCGCGATCCAGGGCATCATCCGAGCCGCAGCCAAGGACGACAGCAACAACATCATCTCCGCGCCCCATATCCTCACCTCGGACAACGAAGAGGCCGAGATCCGGGTCGGCGACAAAATTCCGATCGTCTCGAGCCGCGTCGATGCGGCGGTGGGAGCCCCCCAGCTCTCGACCTCGGTGAACGTCGAACGACAGGACATCGGGGTCACCCTGCGGGTCACCCCGCAGATCACCGAGGGCGACACCCTGCGCCTGGACATCTTCCAGGAGATCACCGCGGTGAACAACACGC
>JAYZFQ010000131.1:0-5654 GCA_036336695.1 Myxococcota bacterium | reverse complement strand
CGAGGCCATCGTCGCGCGGGTTTCCGGCCAGGCCGGCGAGGCCAGCGAGACGCGCAAGCCGTCGCGCGAATCGGCTCCGGCGCTCTTCGACCTGACGAGCCTGCAGCGCGAGGCGAACCGCCGCTTCGGCTGGTCGGCGCGGCGCGCGCTGTCGGCGGCCCAGCGTTGTTACGAGCGCCACAAGATCCTCACGTATCCGCGAACTGCTTCGCGGTGCCTCCCGAGCGACTACCGCGCGGTGGTGGACGAAGTGCTGTCTTCCCTGGCGGGAGCCGAGGGGCGTGACGACGACGGCTTTGCCGATTACGCGGCCAGTGCGGCCCGGTTGCAGAACGACGGCCTCCAGAATGAGAAGCGCATTTTCGACGACGCCGGGGTCACGGACCACTTCGCGGTCATTCCCACCGGCACCCTGCCGGCCGAGCCGCTCACGGGCGACGACCGGCGCCTGTTCGACCTGGTCACCCGGCGTTTCCTTGGGGCGTTCCACCCGCCGGCCGTCTGGGAGCGCGTGGAGCGCATCTGCGTGGTGGAGGGCGAGAGTTTCCGCGCCCGGGCCCGGGTGCTGAAGGAACCGGGCTGGCGCGCGGTGCTGCCCCCCGCGAATCCGGAGAACGAGCAGGAGGAACTGGTGGCCCTCGCGCCCGGACAGAGCGAGGTGGAGGGCGTTGCCGTGACGGCGCCGAGCGCCGAGGTGGAGGCGGACCAGACGCGTCCGCCGCCGCGGGTCACCGAAGCCCGCTTGCTCTCGCTGATGGAAAACGCCGGCAAGCAGATCGAAGACGAGGACCTCGCGGCGGCGCTCGACGAGAAGGGCATCGGCACGCCGGCGACGCGCGCGGATATCATCGAAAACCTCATCGCGAAGAGCTACGTCGTGCGCGCGGACAAGGCGTTGCGGCCGACGGTCAAGGGCATCCGGCTGATCGACACGCTCAACCGGATCCACATCGAGCGGTTGACCTCGCCGGAACTCACCGGGGACATCGAGTTCAACCTCGGCGAGGTCGAGCGAGGCGCGCGCAGTGCCGAGGACTTCATGGCGGAGATGGCGACCTACGCCAGCGAGATCGTCGAAACGGCGAAGCATTTCGAGTACGACGCCCTCTACGACCTGAACGAAGACCTTGGGAACTGTCCCGCCTGCAAGCGGCCGGTGATCGAGATGGCGTGGTTCTACCGCTGCAAGCCGGAACCCGACGTGAGCCAGGAGGACGATTGCCCGGTCCGGTTCTGGAAGGACACGTCGGGTCGCTATCTCGATCGCGGGACGGCGCGCACCCTGATCCAGGAGGGCAAGACGGGCGAACTGGACGGTTTCACCGCGCGCAACGGGCGAACCTACCGCGGGATCCTGGAACTTCTCCCGGACGAGGACTGGAAGGTGAAGGTCCGGTCCCTCGGTTACAACGAGGGCGCCGGGGTTTCGGACCAGCCCGAGTACGAAGTGAACCCGGAGCCCGTTGGGGTCTGCCCGTTCGAGCAGGACTGCCGGGTCCATGAGTCGCCGACCCAGTTCCTGTGCGAGCGCGCCCTGAAGCGGGCCGAAGAGGCGCAGGATGCCAAGGCCAAGGCTGCCAAGGAGGGCGGAGAGGCCAAGGCGGCCGAGGCCAAGACCGCCAAGAAGCGCAAGGCGGCCAAGACCGAGGTCGACGTCGCCGAGCAGGGGTGCGGCTTCGTGTTGCCCCGCACGGTCTGCAAGCGCGAGATCGCCCGGGACGAAGCCGAGGTCTACCTGAAGACGAAGAATACGGGCCTTCTCACCGAGTTCACCTCCCGGTTCGGCAGGCCCTTCGCCGCGACGTTGGTGCTCAAGCCCAACGGGCGCCACGGCTTCGAATTCCAGCCCCGGGAGGGGGGCCGCAAGAAGGGTGCGGGCAAGAAGAAGACCGCCAAGAAGACCCCGGCCAAGAAGTCCGGGGCCAAGAAAAAAGCCAAGAAGTCCGCCGCCAAGAAGCCCGGGGCCAAGAAGAAGGCCAAGAAGTCCGCGTCCAAGAAGGCGCCCCGGAAGTCATCCACCGGACCGCCCGGTTCCACGGACTAGTTCCCCGGCGGGGGTCCGGGCGGCCGGCTTCCTGCGGCGTCGACTGTGGGTTTCCACCCCGCACGCCCGCAAAAACCCGTTGATTTTCCACACATTGACGGAGTAAAAGGGAGCGCCGCCCGGCGGGGCGGACTCCTGGCCAGTGCGTCGCCCGACGCGTCTGGCCCATTTGGGGGTTGTCCACCGCCGCGGGGAGGTGCGATTCGGTCACGCTTGGGGAAAGAACACCGGCGCCGCCGGTGGCGCAGTCATTCTTGGAGGTGTCATGGACGGTCTGGGTGCCGCGCGCAGGTTCGGCTTCGTTCTCGTGGCTGGCGTCTTGCTGGGGGGCTTCGCCGATCGTGCGCAAGCGCTCGAAGCCTTCGACGGGAAACTCCAGGCCCATGGCTTCGTCGAAATCCAGGCACGCGGCCTCGACCGGAGTTACGCGGAAGAGTTCGATCTCTCCCAGTGGTACAACGTTCTGAATCTCGAAGTCGAGTTCGATCTCGTCGAGGACGGCTGGGGCCCCTTCGACCTGCTGTCGGGTTTCATTCGCGCCGAGGGTCGCTACGACTGCATCTACAGCGGTGGCTGTGGGATGTTCCCGAGCGTCAATACCTTCGGGAACAAGTCGCGGGACCTCCCACTGCGCCTGCGCGACGGGGATACCAAGGTCTTCTCGGGCGTGGTCGACATGACGGACCAGGCGGACCCGCCCGGCGTACTGCCCCTCGTTCCGCCGGAGACGCGCGACCCGGTGCAATGGAGTGTCGCTGAAGTCGTCGAAACCGAGGTGAGCACGGATGTCAGAGACCCGAATACGTTCACCCCGACCATTTCGAATGTGTGCCCGACGACGGGTTTCAGTTCCAATGCAAACCAGGCACCCCTTCAGCCCGGAACCTGGACCGGGTGCGTGGACAACCGCCCCGAGCACACGGAGATCGTGAAGCGCAAGGGCTTCCCGGGTTTCGACACCCTGTTCGACCTGGAAGGGGCGGACGGGGAACTCCACGATTTCCAGGACTACGCGTCGGTCAACCGGCTCCTCGCAGACCCGACGTTTCAGGCTTTCCAGGCTTCGCTGGGTGTGAATGCGTCCGACTGGTCGTTCTACGATCAGCGGATCCGGGATCCGAACTTCGTCATTCCGACGCCGGCGGGCGGAACCGGAGACAACACCCAGCGCTGGAGATACCAGTACGGCAAGTTCTTCCGGGGCCTGGTGGACGAGCGGGACGACCCCGGTTACTACACGCTGCTTCCCGTCTATGACTGGCGGTTCACGTTCCGATCCTTCCCGGGTCCGGAGCCGAACGGCGAGTACCTGCCCATGGGCCCGTGGCTCCCGAAGAATTTCTTTGGCACCACGGCGGCTCTCGATGACCGGGCGAATCCGCTGCGCGGTCGAAAGACCCCGACGCTGATGGTGGTCAACAACCAACCGGTACGCGCGGACGGAACACGGTACAACGAACTCGACTGTGGCGAAGGGCTCGGCGCGGCGACGGCGAACTGTGACAACCCGGCAGCGCCCGGTTACATCGGCGATGTCCCGGTGGATCCCGTCGATTCCCGGCTCTTCCAGCTCGAAAAACTTCTCGGTGCCGTCCAAGGCAACTTTTTCCTGTACGACGACACCCAGGATCCCGAAGGTCCTTCGGGAGTCTCCTTTTCACGTTTATGGAACCTGGACCCCTACCCGAACGGCAGTGCCTGGAACGGTGTGTTCGGGAATACCCTTTTTGGTGGGGACTACAGCGGGATCATTCCCTGCTGGGACACGAACAAGACGATCGCAAACCGCTCCCCAGCGACGCCGGCCAACTCCCGGTTCGTCGATCAGCTGGCGTCTTCCGGGGTCGCTGGCAACACGCTGATTCGCAACGCACGTTACGGGTGCATCCCCCTCACCAACGTGCGCGTCACGGGGGGCGACGGCGAATTGCCGATGCGTGTGGCGCCCGACTTCTCGAACCTGAGCAACACCGAATTCGGTCGTTCCCAGGGCTTGTACCTGCCGAGCTACGGCTTTCTCGATTACATCGAGAGCGGCGGCAGCATCAACGATCACCAGTTCAACATCAGCGAGATCGACCGCTCCTTCAACCGGGGGTACGCCCAGCGCGAGACCTACGAGCTGAAGGAGGCCTACCTGGACATGGAGTTCCTGGAGAGCCGGTTGTGGGTTCGCGCCGGGATCCAGAACATCGTCTGGGGCAAGACGGAACTGTTCCGGACGACGGATCAGTTCAACCCCCAGGATTTCGCCCTCTCCTCTCTCCCTTCGCTCGAGGAGGCCCGCATCGCGCTGCTCTCCGCACGCGCCGTCTATTCCTTCTACGACGTGGGCCCGCTCGAAGACGTCCGCTTCGAACTCGCCGTGAATTTCGACCGCTTCCAGCCGACGGACCTCGGCGCCTGCGGCGAGCCCTACACCCTCGACGTGGTCTGCGCCCTGACCCTCGGAACGGCAATCCACGGCGTCACCGGCCTGGGCGTTGCTGGCATCGACGCCTACCCCGACGGCTACAAGGATGTGGATGGCCTGGAATTCGGCGGCCGTCTCGAATTCCGCTGGGATCGCTTCAGCTTCGCCATCATGGATTTCTACGGCTACAGCGACTTCCCCTACCCGGACGTGATCACCTATTACGAGCGCAACGTCGACCCGAGTACGGGCATGCCGCGCAAGGGCGGCGCCACCGGGTCCTGTGCCAACCGCGCCGGCTTCGTGGCGACCAACGTCTTCACGAGTGATGCCGCAACTGAATTCCTGATCCAGGCCGGCAACCCCGCCCTGGAAGCCGCGAACCCCGGGGTGGCCGCCGTGAAGCCGGTGGGCCTGCGCGACGTCATCGCGTCGGGCCAGGTGGCGCCGGGCGGTCTCGATGCTGCCAACGACGACTGGTGGCGACGCAAGGAGGCCTACGGACTCCTCGGGATCGGAACGGATCCGGACTGCCTCAAGCCCGGCGGCGCGCCCGGCCTGGCCAACGAGAACCGGTACGACGCGGCGCTGGCCCCCTCGCTCGAGGCATTCCTGGAGACGAATCCGGTCAGCGCCTACAGCAATGCTACCGGCGCTGCAGCGGATCAACTCGCTGGATCGGCAAGCACCTTCATGGTCGAGACCGTGGGCGGGACCGCCGGGGACCAGATCCAGTGGACCAACGTGGGCGTCTCCCAGGACTACGCGTTGCGCTACCACCCGGCGAACCAGCAGCTCTTCCATTTCATCTGCAGCGCGACCGTGAGCATCGCCGTGGCACTGGCTCCGGGGGCCTGCGCGTGGAACCTCTGGGGTACCGACGCGAAGCTAATCCAGGACTTCGAGGGACCGCCTTTCGGCGACCTGATCGGGGGAGGCTTCGCCGGGAACCAGACCAACGGCTACTACTTCAACTTCTACAACCAGATCATCAGTGCCACCAAGGGCGAAACGATCAACGCGGCCCTGACCGTACCAGTGGCGCCGCTCAACAGCGACGTTCGCGACGGCCGCACCACCTCGATGGTCAGCAATTTCCACGATACGGGTCTCAATTTCCGTGGGAACTTCTTCGGTCAGGCCCGATTGGAGGATACCCCCCGGGACTTCCTGGACTTCCTGACCCTCGACAACACC
>JAYZFQ010000130.1:0-28610 GCA_036336695.1 Myxococcota bacterium | reverse complement strand
TGGCCAAGCGCCGCAGCAATCCCTGGGTTCGTTCCTGGACGCGCTGGAACGAAAGCGAGCTGGCCTGCTCGTCCATCTGCCGCACCCGGTGGGTCAATTCCTGGATCACCGCCATCGAGAGGTCGGGACTGTGGCGGAGTTCCTTCAGGAAGTCGGCACGGGAAAGTGCCGCGATCCGCGTTTCCGTCAGCGTCTTCACACTGGCCGAGCGGACCGAGTTGTCGAGCAGGGCCATCTCGCCGAAGAAATCCCCGCGGCCGAGCAGGCCGAGAATCTTCTCGCGGCCATCGCCGGAGAGCTTGGTCACCTTCACTTCTCCCTCGCGGATCACGTACATGTAATCACCCGCGAGCCCTTCCTCCACGATCGTACGACCCTTGGGGATCCGGCGTTCGATCAGAAGCTCCGAGATCGACTCCAGGTCGTCATCGGCAACCTCGGCAAACAGCGGAATCGTACGCAGGGAATCGAGTGCTTCCTTATCGGGGCGCTTGGTGGTCATGGGGGCCTCCCACCGACAGACGGTCCATCGTCCGAAGTACCGCTACGTGACGTCCGTACGGCGACGCCTCTTTAGCTCGGCAACGATCTTGCGCACCGCGGGACTGCCGTCGAGTTGCGTGACCAGCAACACATCGGGTGTATCGATCACCGCAAGCCCCTCTACGCCCAGGAGCGCCACCCCTCTGCGGTCGCCCCAGACGAGATTGCCTCCGAGCTCATCGAAGAGCAATTCGCCCCCGATCAGCTTCGTCTTGCCGGAGGAAACGCCCAGCTCCTCGGCCAGGGAGAGCCAGGTGCCGACATCGCTCCAACGAAAGGTGACCGGGAGCGTCCAGACCGTACGACTCCGCTCCATCACCGCGACGTCGATCGGCAGGCTGGGGGCAAGCCGGTACGCCCGTTCCACCGCTCGTCCCGATCTCGCCCCGGGCGACTTCCGCAGCGGCGCGAGCGCCCGATGCAGATCCGGCGCGCACCGCTCCACTTCGTCGAGCATCGAGCGCGCCTGGAAGACGAAGATCCCGGCGTTCCAGAGAAAGCCCCCCTGCTTCGCGTACCTTCGTGCCTTGGCCACGCTGGGCTTTTCGACGAAGCGACGGACCCGACGCAGGCCGGGATGCTCGCGCCCGACGGCCTTCCCCACCTGGATATACCCATACCCGGTTTCGATCCGAGTCGGTTCGACCCCCAACGTGACGAGCGCGCCCTCTGCACGAGCCGCTCGCGCGGCGCGGCGCATGGCGGCCGCGAACGCCCCGGCATCCGGGATGCGGTGGTCTGCCGGCAAGACCGCGAGCACACCCCGGGGATCGGCGTCAGCGATGTGCTGCGCGGCGAACGCGACCGCCATCGCGGTATTGCGCCTCCGCGGCTCGACCAGGACACGCGAGGCCGGGAGGCCCGTGGACCGACGGATCGCGCGCGCGTGCTCCTTCCCGCAGACGACCCACACGGAGTCGCGGCTCGCGAAACGGCGTGCTCGAGCAAGGGTCGCATCGAGGAGCGAACGTCCATCCACGACACGAAGGAACGGCTTCGGATGTTTCTGCCGCGAAGCCGGCCAGAAACGCTCCCCCGCGCCGCCGGCCAGAATTACGGCATGCAGACGGCCGCGTGCCATCAGCGACCGACGCAGACGTACACGAAGCCCTGCTGGCGCATCGGCTCTGGATCGTAGATGTTGCGCAGGTCGATGATCACCGGCTTCCTGAGGAGATCCTTCACGCGGTTCAGATCCAGCATCCGGAACTGGTTCCACTCCGTCACGAGCACCAGCGCATCGGCATCTCGACACGCCGCGTAGGCGTCTTCGCACATCTCGACATCCGGGACCACGTCACGCGCAACGTCCATCGCCGCCGGATCGAAGGCGGACACCTGTGCGCCTCGCTCCTGGAGTCCGCGAACGATATCGATGGAAGGTGCGTCGCGAATGTCGTCGGTTTCGGGCTTGAACGAAAGCCCGAGCACCGCCACGCGACAGCCCGCCACGTCGCCATCGAGCGCCCCGACGACCTTCTCGACCATTCGCTGACGCCGTTCCCGATTCACTCGGATCACGGCCTCGACGATCCGGAAGTCGTCTCCAAGACTTCGCGCAAAGTGGGCGAGCGAGTCGGTGTCCTTGGGAAAGCAGGAACCTCCGAATCCCGGTCCCGCATGCAAAAACTTGCCGCCAATCCGCCGGTCCAGACCCATCGCCCGCGCGACCGCCTGTACGTCTGCGCCGATCCCTTCGCAGAGGTTCGCGATCTCGTTGATGAACGTGATCTTCGTGGCGAGAAATGCATTCGCCGCATACTTCGTCAACTCGGCGGTCGCCACATCCGTCACCACTACCGGCGTCTCATTCAGAAAGAGCGGCCGGTACACATCCCGGAGAATCGCCTTCGCCTGCTCGTCGTCCGTCCCGATCACGACCCGGTCGGGGCGCATGAAATCGCCAATCGCCGCCCCCTCGCGCAGGAACTCCGGGTTCGAAGCAACGCTGAAGTCGGCCGCGCTATTCCGCGCGTCGAGTTCTTCCTGGATCCACGCACGAACCTTGACGGCAGTTCCAACGGGGACCGTGCTCTTGGTCACGATCACCTTGTAACCGTTCAGGTTCCTTCCGATCTCCCGCGCAACCGACTCCACAGCCGAGAGATCCGTAGACCCATCGGACTGCGGCGGCGTCGGCACCGCGATCAACACCACGAGCGAGGCATCGATCGCCGTTGGGGTCTCGGTCGTAAAGCAAAGTCGACCGGCCGACACGTTCCGCTCGACGAGCCCCTCGAGACCCGGCTCGTAAATAGGAATTTTTCCGCTGTTGAGGCTTTCGATCTTCGCCTCGTCCTTGTCGGCGCAGACGACGTGGATTCCGAACTCGGCGAAGCAAGCACCGGTCACGAGTCCGACGTAGCCGGTTCCGATGACACAGAGGTTCACGTCGATCCGCCCTCCTCGACGATGGAGATTCCCTTCGCCGGCCGATCGGCACCGGTTTCGAGCGACACACGCGTCGCCAATGTCGCCATCTTCAGCGAGACCCGCCCTGGTTTCGCCGCCGGCCGGACAGCCGCTCCTGCTGCTCGAGATCGGCCTCTACCATGATCTGCATCAGTTCCTGAAAACTGGTGCGCGCTTCCCATCCGAGTTCTTCGCGCGCCTTCGCCGGATCGGCGAGGAGCGTGTCCACCTCTGCGGGACGCATGAACGCCGGATCCGTTCGCAGAAAGTCGTCGGGGTCGAGACCGACGTGCTCGAACGCGAACTCGACACACTGGCGAACCGAGTGGTGAACTCCCGATCCGACGACGAAGTCCGAGGGGTCCTCTTGCTGAAGCATGCGCCAGATCACTTCGACGTACTCCTTGGCGTAACCCCAGTCGCGCAACGCACTCGTGTTTCCCAGGCGCAGCTCGTCGTCCAGGCCCAGCTTGATCCGTGCGGCTGCTTCGCTGACCTTTCGCGTCACGAACTCGCGTCCCCGACGGGGCGATTCGTGGTTGAAGAGGATTCCCGACACAGCGTAGAGGCCGTAGCTCTCTCGGTAGTTCACGGTGATCCAGTGGCCGTACACCTTCGCCACGGCGTAGGGACTCCTCGGGTGAAACGGAGTGTTTTCATTCTGGGGCGTCTCGCGGACCTTTCCGTACATTTCGGAACTCGAGGCCTGGTAGAACCGCGCGTCGGGACACGCGAGCTTCATCGCATCGAGGAGCCGCGTCACGCCGAGCGCCGTGAATTCCCCGGTAAGCGAGGGCTGCAGCCAACTCGTCGGCACGAACGACTGCGCCGCCAGGTTGTAGATCTCCGAGGGCTGGATCTCGCGAATGGGGTTCACGAGCGAACTCTGGTCCAAGAGGTCTGCCTGGACGAGATTGACCCGGTCCGCCAAGTGGTCGATCCGCTCGAAGGTTTCGGTGCTTGAGCGCCGAACGAGGCCGTGCACCTCGTACCCCTTGTCGAGAAGCAGCTCGGCGAGATAGGAGCCGTCCTGTCCCGTGATGCCGGTAATGAGAGCGACGCCGCTCCTCAAGGTCTGTCCTCCTCGTTGCCACCCGGCGACCCGCCCCTCGCGCCGGGCTCTTCGACCGGGAAGGAAAGCACTCCGAGATTCGCGAGCAACCTCAGGGTAAGGAGCAAGACGATTAGCAGACAGATCGCCGCCACATAGCCCTGGAGGTTCGTGAAGGACACGGCGATGAACGCGAAACAGGTTGTCAGGAAATAGAAATGCAGCACGGCCCTCCGGGGCGACCCACCGCGCGCGAGCAGCCGGTGATGGATGTGCAGCCGGTCAGCACGGAAGGGGTTCACACCTGTCCGCGCCCGGCGCAGGATCGACAGCCCCGTGTCGATGATCGGAACCGCGAGCGCAAGGAGGGGCACGACGAAGGTAATCACGGTGACCTGTCGGTACCCCTCAAGAGAAAGGAGCGCGAGCATGTAGCCTGCGAACAACGCGCCGGTGTCCCCGAGAAAGATTCGCGCGGGCGGGAAGTTGAAGGGCAGGAAGCCGAGCAGGGCTCCCAGGAGAGCGAGCCCGATGCAGAGCCCGAAGGGCTCCGCCGCCTGGGCCAGGGTCACCGCAAGCGCTGCACAGATGATCGCGCTCACACCCGTCGCGAGTCCGTCGAGCCCGTCGATGAGATTCACGGCGTTGGTCACGCCCACGATCCAGAGCAACGAAGCAATCCAGGCGAGGACCGGGGGAAAGACGAAGGTGACGTGAGAGACGGGTTCGGTGAGATGGCTCATCTGGAAACCGGAAGAAATGGCGATGACGGCGGCAACGGATTGGACGGCGAACTTCACCCCGGCGCCGAGTCCGTAGCGGTCGTCCCAGACTCCGAGAGCGAGGATGAGCGCGCCGCCGAGCAGCATCCCCATCAAGTGGGAAGAGGCGACAGGAGGCTCGTCGACCTGCAGGGCCACGAAGAGGCCCACCACGAAGCCTCCGGCCACCGCAAGCCCACCGAGCAGCGGGATTCCGGCCCTGTGGGCAACGGAGCGATCGCTCGGTTGATCGAGGATGCCCAGCTTCTCCGCAAGGCGCCACGCCACCGGCGTCAGCAGCGCCGTCGTGATTCCGGCAACGATCAGGGGTATGGCGATATCGAGGGCTTCCATGACCCGCCTTGGTGCGGTCTCCCCGGGCGGGGCGGCGCCCTAACTCGTGTAGCCGTACCGACCTACGGAAAGGTGTGCGCCATTCAGCACGAGCCCCAGCAGGTGCCGACGGTCCAGCAGGTCGAGAGCGGCCTCGATATCCTGCTGGTCCGTGACGTCCGCTCTTACCACCAATACGAAACCGTCGGTCAGTTCGGCCACCGCCTTGGCGTCGGGAACTCCGAGCGCCGCTGGCGTATCAAAGATCACTCGGTCGTAACGCTTGGCCGCCTCCGCGACGAGGTCGCGCATCGCAGGCGAGCCGAGCAATTCGGACGGATTGCTCGGCCGTCCCCGGACGGCAAGGACGTCTAGGTTCATCCCCTCCATCCGCACCACCGCCTGGTCGAGAGAAACCTCGCCCACGAGCACTTCGGCAATGCCCGCTTCCGGCCGCAACCCGAGGGCATAGTGCACTTTCGGCTTGCGCATGTCGCAGTCGACCAACAAGACACGCCGCCCGACGCTCATCGCAGTAACGACGGCGAGGTTGATGGACGAGGTCGTCTTGCCCTCCCCGGCCAGCGGACTCGATACGGAGATCGTACGGAGCGGCTCATCGGTCTGGAGTGCGTCCAACCGGCCACGGAGCGCACGGTACTGCTCTGCGACGTGGGAATCCGGCTGAAGCAGGGAAATCCGCCGCTTGTTGACCTCCGCGGCCGCATCGCCGGGCGTGAGGCGACCGAAGCGCCTGCGGATCCGGTCGAGGAGGCTCACCGATCGCCCGCGGGACTCGGAAATCGGAGCCGCGTCCTCCCGGGCGAACCGCGGCTGCGCCGGAACAGGAGCCGGAGCCGGGTCCTCGGAGACCGCTGGCGCGTCGGAAGGCACCGGGGGCGCTGCGGCCGGCTGCGGTGCTTCGACCTCGCCTTCTCCAGCAGCGTCCGCAGGCGCGCCGGGCGAAACAGGGAGTCCCGCCCGCCGCTTCCGCTCCTCCTCGGCGCGCCTCAGCGCATCGTAGACCTTGGCCATGCCCGAGGGTTCCTCATATCCAGCGGCGGAGCCAGCCGAGACGGTGCCGCGGCTCGCTGGGCGGGGGAAGCTCCTCGGCCTGGGTCTGGGCTTCGAACTCGCCCTCTTCACCCGTCAGGCCGAGATCGTCGGCCACTTCCCGAACGAGGCTGGCACCGACGCTCTCCACCCCCTTGGCGTACCCGGCGAGGAGCGCTCCGTCACAGACAATGTTCACGAGCCGCGGCACACCCGCCGTGACGCGATAGATCTCGCGCTTCGCCGCGCGGTCAAAAATGCCCTTGCCGGTGTATCCGGCAAGCGAAAGCCGCTCTTCGATGTAGGACTCCATCTCCTTGGCATCGAAGGGCCGCAAGTGGTGCCGCAGCACGACCCGCTGACGAAGCTGCCGCAACTCCGGCCGAGCGAGGATGTCGTTCAGCTCCGGCTGACCCACCAGCATGATCTGTAGCAGCTTCGCTGTCGGGGTCTCAAGGTTCGAGAGCAACCGAACCTCCTCCAACATCGTCGCGGGCAGCTGCTGTGCCTCATCGATGATCAGAAGCGTCTTTTCATCGCGGGAAAGCCGGTCGATCAGAAAGTGGTTCAGCGCGAGGAGATAGTCTGCCTTGGTCTCACATTTCTCATCGATCTGGTACTCGTCGAAGAGCACGCGGAAAAAGTCCAGCGGCTCGAGCCGCGGGTTGAAAATGAAAGCAGAGGCCGTTCCGGTGTCGAGCTGGCCGAGCAGGGAGTGCAGCAGAGTGGTTTTTCCGGTGCCCACCTCCCCGGTAAGAACGACGAACCCCTTGCCCGCCTGAACCGCGTAGACCAGCGTGGCCAGACCTTCCCGGTGCGCCTCACCGAGATAGAGCATCGACGGATCGGGCGTCATCTCGAACGGGAGACGCATGAGCCCGTAATGCTCGCGATACATGCGACCCTACTCCTCGCCCGCCGCGCCGCCTGTCTGCGACTCTTCCACGTCGACCCCCTGGACTCCCGATACCGAAGCACCGTTCACCCACCAGTAGTTCGCCGCGCCGCCGGCAAGCGCGAAGGCAACGACGCCAAGCGTCGCCGCAGCCGTGCCTACACGCGCCCGCCGGAGCCGCAGGCGGTCGGCCTCGAGCCAGATTTCGGGGATCTCCGCCAAGACCGGCGTCTCGAATCTTGCCTGGAGCTGCCGAGCGGTGTGAACCGACGTATCCGCGACTTCGAAAACGATTCCGAAGCCGAAGCCCATGGCGAGCCCGAACAGAAAGCCGATCGCCACGATCAAGGGCCGGTTCGGTGAACTGGGCTCCGTGGGAAGAAACGCGGACTCGAGAACACGGAACTGTTCGCCCAACTGGCGGCGTTCCAGGTCCGCCTGGACCGTCGCTTCGAGGCGCCGATCGCTGAAGTCCTGGTAGCTCTTGAACAGGTGCATGTATTCCCGCTCGAACGCATCGAGCTGTTCGGCGACCTGGGGCATTCCCGCGAGCAGCCCCTGCATCCGTGCGACTTCCTGCTCGAGCCGCACGACCTCTTCCTCGGCGTGAATCCTGCGGTTCCGGGCGCGCTCGGCCTCGGCGGCCGCACTGTGTTCGGCAAAGGAGCCGGGCCCTTGGCCTTCGATGGCGGAGGCTTCCACCTGCGCCCGGAGCATGTCCAGCTCCTTCTTGGTGCTGATCATGTCCGGATGTTTCTCCGTGAGGCCACGGGATGCATAGTCCGTCAGAGAGAGTTCGAGGAGCCGGATCCGGGCCTCGGGAGAATCGTTGCGGTCGTTTTCCGTCCCGCGCATGAGTTCGCGTGCGGTCGCGCTCTGGCTCCGGAAGAACGACTCGTCGCTCCGTGCCGTCGCCACCTCGCGGCGCGCAGCGACGAGCGAACTCAAGAGACGCTCGACACCGCCCCGGTTCGCCTGGAAGTCTTCGGGGAGTCGTCCAGCGTTCTCGGCCTTGATCCTCGAGATCTGCCGCTCGACCCCCAGGATCTGTTCGCTGAGCCGCGTGAGTTCTTCGTCGATGAACTCGAGGCTCTTCTGAGAGACACGAACGCGCGAGTCGATGTGCTCTTCGATGAAGTCGTTGGCGAGGCGCTGGGCGACATCCCGAGCGACGATCGGATTGTCATCGTGAAACTGGATCCGGAAACGATCGATCTCGGCATCGCCCCGGACGATCCGGGTCTGCTGAAGCTCCGGCATGACCGGATCGACCGAGATCCGGGCCCGGAGGAGGCTGATGATTTCGTCGCGCACCAGGTACCGGGATTCTTCCTCGTAGAGTCCCAGCTGGTCGATGACGTTGGACAACTGTGGACGGCTCAGGATCTGCGCCGTCATGAGGTGAAGCCGCTTGTTGAGGTCCGTCTGGGCGACGCCAGCGGCCACCAGATCGGGATCCACCGCCTGGGGTTCGACCAGAACCGTCGCGTACGCTTCGTACTCGTTCGGCAGCGCCATAGCGACCCAGTACGCGGTCAGGCCGACCACCAACGTGATGCCGCCAACGACCTTGAGTCGGCGTCGGAGAATGCCTTTTAGGTCACCGAGCGGGATCCCGGCTTCGACTTGCATCGCCCTCGTTCCAAGCCTACCAGAGGCTCCAACGGTCGAAATTGTACTGAACCCCGAGCGTTACCAAGTGGTCCTGGAAATCCGACGAGAGTCCGAGCGTGTTCTGCTTGGACGTCTGGCTGGCATAGGTGTAGCGAAGACTCACCTGGAAGTGCTTGGCGATCTGCCGGGTTACGCGCGCCGAAGCACCCCACCGGATCGTGTCGATGTCCTGGCTGATCCGGACCGTGGTGAACGGATTGCCGAAATAGGACGCCAGACAGGTTCCCGAGGCCGGCCCGCAGGCTGTACCGGGAGCCCCGACCACCTGGTTCGTAACGATCGGGACGTATTGCTGAGTCGGCGACGTCGACGTCCGGTTGGTGAAATCGATCCGGAACGCGGCATCCCAGAGCTCTGTGATTTCCCAGGTATTGATCAGGTTCAAATCGTCGAGGACCGAACTTCCCAGGCCCGAGGAGGTGCTCGCACTCCGCCGGTACGTGATCGATGACACCAGGTCCGGACGCCAGCGCCGGTTGAGCGTGGCGGAACCGAATGCCGTCCAACTCGTATTCGAAGGGCTTCCGAACGGGTCGTTGATGGCCACGGTCGTATCGCCCGCAGCGTTGGCGGCGGCGAACTGCGCCGCGTCGAGCGTGATCGCCCCGCAGCCCTGGCCGAATTCTCCCCCGCCCCCAGGTGCTGGCGGACAGTCTTCTGCGTCGAATCCGAATCCGCCGGCCGAGTCGCTCCCATTGAGGGGGAAGATCGGTACGGTCGCGGTCGTCACGATGGCCTGCTCGCTGCTGACGAACGTGGGGCCGACCGAAAACTCGAACGACGTGTTCTCGTCAATCGACCAGGTCCAGCCCCCGTAGAAGCTCACGAACAGGGTTTCCTGGGGCGGTCGCAGCCCGCCGCTGGCTTCCTGGAACTTCTGGTAGTCCGCAGACACACCGCCTCCGAACGAGTGCCGCTCACTCCAGAGATACCGGAGACTGAGGTTCCCGCTGAAGGAGTTGCTGTCCGCGCGGTCTTCGATGTTTGCGTTGAAGAGTTTCCATCCCCCAGCCAGGCTTCCCACCAGGCGCGGCGTCAAGAGGTGGCGGATGCCGAAATTCATCCGGTTCCGCGAAACCGGCTGGTCGCGCGTCGCGATGGTGGGCACGCCCTCAGCGCTGATGTCGTTGATCGTGTCCACGCTGTCCGCGTAGCTGAAGTCATCGGTCAGCGTCAGTTCGGTCCGCTTCCCGAGAAAGTACTTGGTCGAAGCGCTCAGGTAGTGCTGGAAGCCATCGACGCCGTCGCTGCTGGTCGAATACTGGTAGTACGGGCGATAGGAAACGTCGTAATGGAGGTTCCCCTCGTCCTCGATCAGGTGAACCTTCGGAACGATACGAAACACCGCGCTCGAGATGTCTTCCTTGTCACGACCGACGTTCGGGTCGTACTCCGCCTGGCCAGCGATCGACAGCTGGAGGTCCATGCCCCACGCAGTTCCCCCGAGACCCACCAACAGAATCGCGATCGGTACCCAAAGTACCTTTGTCATCCCCATCATCTCTCACCCCACGCATGCGCGCCTCATTCCGGCACGATGATCGTGTCCCCCGGGCCCAGCACGATGTTCGTGCCGGGTGCCTTGCCCTTGATGTAGGCGTCGTAATCGAATCGGTACTCGGCCTCGCTTCCATCCTCTTGGCGCCGGACGATGCGGACGTTGTCCTTGTCCGCAAACGTGTCGAAGCCACCCGCGAGGGCGAGCGCCTCGAGCACACGGAGATTTCGGCTCAGCGGATACCGCCCTTCGCTCCCCACAGCACCGAGAACCGACACGAACCGGCTGTTCATCTCGCCCACGATCACCGTGACGTTGGGAGCGGAGATGTATTCCGCGAACTCGCGGGTGAGGATCTCCTTGAGTTCCGTCGGCGCCAGCCCCTCAGCGTGGACATCGTCGATCAAGGGAACCGAGATCTTTCCGTCCGGCCGCACCGGCACCGTCACCGAGAGGTCGGGGTTGCGCCACACCGAGATCTGGAGCTTGTCCGTGACCCCGATCGTGTACGAGTCCCGGTTCCGCGGATCCGGATCGATGGGCGGCGCGCTGAGTTGTCGCGTACCACAACCCATCGCAACCGCAGCCAGGAAGACCACGGCGGACAGGACCACGGACCTCGATGCCCCTCGAGCACTACCGACCTTCACTGAGTCCGTTCTCCTTCATTTTGTAGAGCAGCGCCTTGTAACTGATCTGCAGACGCTCGGCGGCCTCCTTGCGGTTCCACCGGGTCTGCCCCAGCACCTTTTCGATCACTCTCTTCTCGGCAACTTGTGCGGCACGTCGTGAGATTGCCTTGAGATCTATCCGCTCCCCGTCCGCGAAATCTTCCTCGAGAGCGTCCAGAGCGAGCCTGTCTGTATCCTTTTCCTCCCGCTTTTCCGCCGATCCCCGCAGGGAGATCTCTTCGAGAACTGCCTGGGGGCTTCCGAGGACCACCATGCGGCGGACCATGTTTTCCAGCTCACGAACATTTCCCGGCCAGTGGTAATTCATGAACGCCTCCAGGGTCGCCGGCTCGATGCTCAGCGCCTCCTTGCCGTACTGCTCCGCGTTCTCCTGGAGGAACTCCTCGACCAGCAGCGGAATGCTGTCGGAACGCTCCCGGAGCGGCGGGATCTGGATCGTGACCACGTTGAGGCGGTAGAAGAGGTCCTCGCGAAAACTCCCCTCGGCGACGGCCTGCTCCAGGTCCCGGTTCGTCGCCGCGATGATCCGGGTGTCCACCCGGACGTCGGCTTCGCCACCGAGACGGGAAAACTCTCCGTCCTGGAGCACCTGGAGGAGCTTGGCCTGGAGGCTCGGGTGCATCTCGCTGATCTCGTCCAGGAAAATCGTGCCGTTGTTCGCGAACTCGAACTTCCCGAGCTTCCGCTTCTGGGCGCCGGTGAACGCACCCTTCTCGAAGCCGAACAACTCGCTCTCGAGCAACTCCGACGGCAGCGCGGCGCAGTTGACCTTGACGAACGGCTGGTCGCGCCGGTTCGACAACTGGAAGAGGGTGCGCGCTACGAGTTCCTTTCCCGTCCCGCTCTCGCCCCGGACGAGCACCGTGATGTCCGTATCGGAGACCTGCTCGATGATCTCGTTGACATCGCGCATCTTCGGGTTCTCGCCGGTCAACAGGAGACGTCCCGCCTCGGAGCGCGCCTGGCTGCGGAGGCGCGCAACCTCCTGCTTGAGCGCCCGTTTCTCCAGGGCCTTCTGGAAGGCCAGCTCCAGTTCCTCGACCTCGAAGGGCTTCCGCAGGAAGTCCGAGGCTCCCAGTTTCATGGCCTCTACGATGTTTCGGGCCTGTCCGTGGCCGGACAGCATGACGACCGGCACGTCTGGAAGCCGCCGCTTCAACTCGGCCAGCGTGGCCAGGCCGTCCATACCGGGCAGAACGACGTCGAGCGTGACGAGGTCCGGCCGCGCTTTCTCCAGCTTCCCCAGGGCCTCTTCGCCATCGGCGGCGGCCTCGACCTCGTACCCCTGCTGGGTGATCAGCGCCTCCATGTACTCGCGCACACCGGGGTCGTCGTCGATCACCATCACCCGGAACCGTTCAGACATTGGAGCCTCCAAATCCGAGCTGGCCAGAAAGGCCTGAACCCTCGTTCTAGAAAACGACGCAATTCCAAGGCGAAACCCAGACCGCACTCACTTTTCCCTGCGGACGGCCCGGGAGGCCAGAGTATGCGTCAATCTGGGCAATATTATTCCTCATAGTGAAAAAATTTACCATGTTTGAGCATAAAACTTTCCCAGTGAGACACGGCGGGGACAAGAAAGTTCCACCGTGGCCCGAACCCACTGTCCGGCGTGGGGCCTGGCCCGCGGGCAGCAACTGAGCCACAGCCGCCCGGTTCCGCTCAGGTAGCCGCTTCCCCTGCCGAAGCGTTGCTCGTGGACCGTGACGCCGGGAACGCAATCCGGTAGATCAGGGTCTTACGGGATCGCGGGGGGATTCCATGGCACATTCAGGGCACAGCGCAGAAGGGTCGACCGGCCGCTCCCGCGGGCTCTGGGCCTCCCTCCGGCGGCGAAGCAGAGAGTGGCCGGGTCCAATGCTCGGGCTGCGCGCAACCCCGATCGGCCTGGCGCGCGGCACCGAAACCCTCTTCTGACAGGATGCTCCGACCGATGGAACGCCCGTGACAAGCCCCGTGGAGCAAGCGAGCCCGGCAGCAGACCGGCCTGGGTTCGACCCGAGGGAGCGCCGCTTTGCCGTGGGCGCCACGGCGCTGACTGTCGCCCTGGCGCTCGGGATCTTCACCCCCGTGCTCTACCACATGGTGCTGCACTGGCGCCTCGTCCCCGACTACTCCCACGGGTTCCTGGTGGCACCCCTGGCGGCCTACTTCGCCTGGGAACGCCGCGCCGACGTCGCGCGTACACCCATCCAGCCGAGCTGGTGGGGCCTGGTTCCGTTGGCCCTCGGCGTCCTGGCCCTGGCCATCGGACGGCTCGGCGTCGAACTCATGGCGATGCGCACGGGTGTCGTGCTGACGGTGAACGGACTCGTCCTCCTGCTGATGGGCCGCGAGGTCTACCGCGTCCTGATCTTCCCCCTCTGGTTTCTTTTCCTGATGGTGCCGCTGCCCCAGTCACTGGCGAATACGATCACCTTCCCGCTCCAGTTGATCGCCACCGACCTCGCGATGCAGCCGCTCTACTGGCTCCAGATCCCCGCGCTTCGGGAGGGGAACATCATCCACCTGGCCGAGACGCAGTTGCTCGTTGCCGAGGCCTGTAGCGGATTGCGCTCCGTGATGGCGCTCGGCACGCTCGGTGTCGTCTTCGCCTACTTCTTCCGCCGCAGGTGGACCGAGCGCTTGATTCTGATCGTTTCGACGCTGCCCATCGCGATCCTGGTGAACGCGTTCCGCGTGGCGCTCACCGGCGTGCTCACCCATTACTTCGGCGAGGAGGCGGCGAACGGCGTGATCCACACGACAGAAGGCTTCTTCACCTTCGGGCTGGCCTTCGCGCTCCTGCTCCTGGAGGCGAGGCTCCTGGAGCGCCTCCATCGGATGCGCCTCCGACGCCGGGAGGCCTCCGCGTGATCCGGCTACTCGTCGCGTTCCTGTTCCTCGGACTCAATTTCTACATCTACAACCACCTCGCCACCGACGCCGTGATCCCCGAACGCCGGCACTTCGACGAATTCCCGATGGAACTGGACAACTGGACCTGCACGCCCACCACGATGGAAGAGGAAGTCGAACGCGAACTCGGCGTCACGGACTACCTGCTCTGCAACTACCACAACCGTGCCGAGGGATCGTTCGCCACGCTCTATGTCGGCTACCACGAGTCCCAGGTCCGAGAGGCTGGAGGGGGCTCACAGGAAAACTCCATCCACCCCCCCGCGCATTGCCTGCCCGGCTCCGGCTGGGACATCGTCCAGGACGAGATCGTGGAGTACGACGTTCCCGGCATCCCCCAGGCACACACGGAGGTCAAGCGCCTGAAGATCGCCAAGGGAGACCACCGCCAACTGGTCTACTACTGGTACCAGTCGCGCGGTCGCGTCATCGCCCGCGACTGGCAGAAGATCCTCCACGTCGGGTTCGATCGCGCGACACGCAATCGCACCGACGGCTCGCTGGTGCGCTTCACGATTCCGATCTACCGGGACGACGACGAGTCCGCCGAGGCGGTGTTCCGGTCCCTGGCGCCGTCGGTCCTCGGCCGACTGCCCGAAGACGTGCCGAACTGAGGAGACGGCGTGAACCGCGTCAGCGACGCACTCTACTCCGCCCTCTATCCCCGCTTGCCGGTGGTCGCCCAGAACTGGGCGTGCACGGTGGGCGGCTGGATGCGCTACCGGCAACGCTTTACCGAGCACTTCCACCGCACGCTGAACGAATGGGAGCAGACTGCCGAATGGTCCCACGAGCAACTCCGCGAACTGCAGCGTCGCCGGCTCGATAAACTCGTCACGCGCGCGCGCGAGCACGTCCCCTACTACCGCGACCTGCCGCCGCCCTCGGAGCGGCCCGACACAGACGAGGCGATCCGCGAGACACTCAGCACCATCCCGCCACTCGAGAAGCGCGCCTATCGCGACCAGCCCAGCGCCTTCGTCTCCCGCTTGGTTCCGCGCACCCAGTTACTGGCCGGCCAGACCAGCGGGACGACGGGCACGGCCCTCCCGCTCTGGTACTCCGCGAAGACCCTTGCAGAAGAGTACGCGACGGTATGGCGTATGCGCCGACGCCTGGGCGTCGACATCCGAGACCCGCAACTCAGCTTCAACGGGCAGATCATCGTTCCGTTTGCCCAGACCCAACCGCCCTTCTGGCGTACGAATCATTACACCGACCAGACCCTGTTCTCGATCTACCACATGACCCCGGCGAACCTGAAACTCTACGTGGATGCTGTACACGCCGGAAAGGCGCGTTACGTCCAGGGCTACCCCTCCTCGATCCACCTCGTCGCGCGCGCGCTACTCGAACAGAACCGACCGGTGCCGCCCGGCCGCCTCGCCGGCATCTTCACCTCCTCGGAGTCGCTTCTCGCGTTCCAACGTGAAACCATCGAGAAAGCGTTCGGGGCCCCGATTCTCGACCGCTACGGTGTCAGTGAATTTGCCGTGTCCATGACCGAGTGCGAGGCCCACCGGCTTCACGTGGACATGGAGTACTGCATCGTCGAGGTGGAAACGACCGAAGATACCGACGAATACGAAACCGGAGCCCTCCTCATCACGGCACTTGCGCACGACGCAACTCCGCTGTTTCGCTACCGGATCGGGGACGTGGGAACCCGAGCAAAGACACCCTGCCCCTGTGGCCGCGCTGGAGACAGCTTCTTCGAGGTCGATGGGCGCATCGAGGACTACATCCTCACACCGGACGGGCGGCTCGTCGGACGAATGGACCACGTCTTCAAGGACCAACTCGACGTCGCCGAGGCGCAGATCCTGCAGGATGAGCCGGACTCCCTGCTCGTGCTGATGGTTCCGCGCTCCGAGTACACGGATGCAAGCGGGCGCCGAATCGTTCGCCAGATCCGCTCTCGCGTGGGAGAAGAAATCCAGGTCCGGATCGAACTCGTGAACAGCATCCCGCGTGAACCCAACGGAAAGTTTCGCGCGGTGAAGTCCGAAGTCGGCAGGAACGCCCCGTGACCCGCGTCGGACTCAGCTGGACTCGGCCCACCTACGCCGGCCTGGAACCGCCCTGGGGGCCGGGGAAGGCCTTCCCGGAACTCGGCCCCCTCGCGGAACCCGGCCCGCATCCCAACCACGTGTACGCCGCCGTCCGAGCTGCGTTGCGGAGCCTGGGGCTGGACATCCTGCGTTTCGGCACCCCGGAATGGAACCCGCTTTCCGACCTCGTTCGTCCCGGCGGACGCGTGGTGCTCAAGCCGAACTTCATCCGGCACTGGAACCCCTCGGAAAACGGGACCCTGGATTCCGTCGTGACCCACGGAGCCGTGCTCCGCGCCGTCGCCGACTACGCGTGGCTCGCGGTCGGCACCACGGGCGCAGTCATCGTCGCCGAGGCCCCGCAACACGACTGCGACTTCGAAACCATCCGGGAGTACGCGGGGCTGGACGCGCTCGTCACGCACTATCGCGAGCGGGCCGGTGCGCCACTCGAAGTCGTGGATCTTCGGCGCGAAGCCGTCGTGTACCGCGACGGCGTCATCGTGGAGCGCCGGACCCTGCCGGGCGACCCGAAGGGCTACCGGAAAATCGACCTCGGGACACGAAGCGCCTTTGAGGGCTCGGGCCTCGATCCCCAACGCTTCCGTGGCGCCGACTACGACGCCACGCCGACGACCGAACACCACACCGGCGGCCGGCACGAGTACCTTCTTTCCGAGACCGTCCTGCAGGCCGACCTCGTCGTGAATCTTCCCAAGCTCAAGACCCACAAGAAGACGGGCGTCACCCTGGCGTTGAAGAACCTCGTCGGCATCAACGGGGACAAGAACCTGCTGCCCCACCATTGCGTCGGCTCCGAGGCCCAGGGCGGCGACGAATACCCCGGACAGGGCATCCTCGACGCCGCACGGAGCCGTGCGACCGAACTCGCCCGCGCACTGCTCAAGCGCGGACTCGGAACCCGCCTGGTGCGCGCCGCACGGCGGGCCGAGCGTGCCGCACGCGGTGAGGACTTCGTGCGCAGCGGCAACTGGTACCGGAATCGCACCACGTGGCGGATGTGCGTCGACTTGAATCGCTGCCTCTACTACAGCGACGCCCGTGGGGAGCACTGGGATGCAGCCACCCCGGTCCGCCGGGTGCTCACCGTTCTGGATGGGATCGTCGCCGGTGAAGGCGAGGGGCCGCTCGCGCCCGACGACCGCCCGCTCGGCGCGCTCCTCGCCGCCACCGACCCCATCGCGCTCGACCTTGCCGCATTGCGCCTCATGGGTTTCGATGCATCCCGCATCCCCAAGGTCTCGGAAGCCATGACCGCGGACGCGCTGCGACTGACAGAAGTGCGGCGACCGCAAGACGTGGTGGTGAGCGAAGCCTCCGACCCCGATGCAGCGCCGCGGGAGGGCGGACTCGAAATGCTCGCTACGGAACGACCCTTCCGCGCCCATCCGGGCTGGCTCGGTCACGTGGAGCAGGTCTCATGTGCGGCATAGCCGGCTTCTCGGGAGACTTCGACGCGGCACTGCTTGCGCGCATGAACGACGCGATCGCCCATCGCGGCCCGGATGACGCCGGAAGCGCTGTTTTTCCGGAGCACCGGGTCGGATTGGCGCATCGGCGGCTCTCGATCATCGACCTGTCGAGCCGTGGCAAGCAGCCGATGACCGACAGCACCAACACGGTCTCGATCACCTACAACGGCGAGATCTACAACTACCGTGCGCTACGCGACGAACTGATTGCAGACGGCTACGGGTTCAAGAGCGACTGCGACACCGAGGTCCTGCTCAACCTCTATCTCCGAGATGGGGAAAAGATGATGGAGCGGCTCAACGGCATCTTCGCCTTCGCGCTCTACGATTCTCGGGACGGATCCCTGCTCGTCGTCCGCGACGGCATGGGCGTGAAACCGCTCTACTTCGCCGAGACCCCGAAGGGAGTCGTCTTTGCGAGCGAACTCAAGGCCCTGCTCCAGGACGACTCGATCGACCGCAACCTCGATCGGGCTGCCGTCCACCACCACCTCCTCTATCTCTGGAGTCCGTCGCCGCTGACGATGCTGCGGGCAGTAAAAAAACTCGAACCCGGAAGCGCGCTGCGCATCCGAGACGGTCGCATCCTCCGCCACTGGCGCTTCTACGACCTGCCGTACGACCAGGAATTCGTGGACTGGCCGGTCGAGGATGCAATCATCCAGGTACGGAAATACCTCACCCAGGCCGTGGAGCGTCAGCTCGTCGCCGACGTTCCGGTGGGCGCCTTCCTCTCGGGAGGCCTCGACTCGAGCGGTGTGGTCGCGCTCGCGCAGCGCGCCATGGGCAAGGACCGGCTTCAGTGCTTCACCATCGGCTTCAAGGATCCACGCGCCGTCTCAGAAGGCATGGCCACCGACCTGCCCTACGCCCGACGGGTGGCGAAGCACCTCGACGTCGACCTCCAGACCATCTTCGTCGGCCCCGAAATGGTGGACGAGTTGCGGCGAATGGTCTTCCACCTCGACGAACCCCAGGCGGACCCAGCACCCATCAACGCCTTGTTCATCAGCCGCCTCGCCCGGGAATACGGCATCAAGGTCTTGCTTTCCGGGGCCGGAGGCGACGATGTCTTCACGGGCTACCGGAGACATTCCGCCCTGATGCTGGAACCCTACTGGTCCTGGCTCCCGATCGAGGTCCGCCGGGGGATCCGTGCCGCGTCGGAACGCATTCGCCCGGTCACGGAGTTCCGTCGGCGCCTGTCGAAGGCATTCCGGTACGCAGACCTCGAGGGAGACGAGCGGATCGCGGCATACTTTCATTGGATCGCTCCGGAGCAACTGATGCCGATCCTGAGTCCGGAACTGCGCCGGGACTTCAGCTGGCGCGACCCGAGTCCGGTACTCGGCGCCCTCGAAAACCTCCCCGACTCGGTTCCGGCGCTCAATCGAATGCTTTTTCTCGAAGGCAAGTTCTTCCTGACGGACCACAACCTCAACTACGTCGACAAGGTTTCGATGGCCAGCGGCGTCGAGGTACGCGTCCCGATGCTCGACCCGGACCTCATGGCCCTCGCTGCTCGCCTGCCCCTGGGCGTGAAACAGCGGGGCGGTACCGGTAAATGGGTGCTCCGGCGAGCTCTCGAGCCGTACCTTCCCCGGGCGGTGATCTCCCGCGGGAAGACCGGCTTCGGCGCTCCGCTGCGAAATTGGATGCGTGACGACCTCCGGGACACCGTGGACGACGTCCTGTCGGAAAGCTCGATCCGAAGTCGCGGCCTCTTCGATCCGCGCGGCGTCCAAGAAATGATCGAACGGGACCGCAAACAGCACGCCGACGCCAGCTATACGATCTTCTCGATGATGTGTATCGAGCTCTGGTGCCGCATGTTCGTGGACAAGCCCACACCGGCGCTGGATTGAGCGTCCTGGGAGATGGAATGAAACAGATCCTTCAGAACGCCAGGACGGGCCGGCTGGAGCTCACCGAGGTTCCGGCCCCGAGTCCCGGCCGCGGGCAAGTGCTGGTTCGCACGCATTTCTCCGTGGTTTCGCCCGGTACCGAGAAGATGGCGCTGGAATTCGCGCGAAGCTCGATGCTCGGAAAGGCCCGAGCGCGACCGGACCTGGTCCGCCAGGTGACCCGCAAGTTGCGCCAGGAGGGACCCGTCGCCACCTACCGGGCGGTCCGGGGACGCCTCGAAACCCCGCAACCCCTGGGATATTCCTGCGCCGGCGTCGTGGAGGCCGTCGGCGAGGGCGTCGCCGGCTTCGCCCCCGGCGATCGCGTGGCCTGCGCGGGCGCCGGCTTTGCCAATCACGCCGAGCTCAACGTCGTGCCGGAAAACCTCGTCGCACGGGTTCCCGACACGCTCGCCCTGGACCAGGCGGCATTCGCCACCGTCGGCGCCATCGCACTCCAGGGCCTGCGCCTGGCCGCTCCTTCGCTGGGAGAGACCGCTGTCGTGGTCGGACTGGGCCTGATCGGACAACTCGCGGTGCAGTTGCTGCGCGCGAACGGCTGCCGTGTGCTCGGGGTGGATCCCGACGCGACGCGGGTCAAGCACGCGCTCGACCAGGGAGCAGACTGGGGCCTCGCGCCCGATGCCGCTGGCGAGTCCTGGCAACAGGAGGCAACCGGCGGGCACGGTGCCGACCTCGCACTCGTGACGGCGGCATCCGGGGACTCCGCTCCCATCGCCCTCGCAGGGGAACTCTGCCGGCGCAAAGGGCGCATCTCCGTGGTCGGTGCCATGCCGATGGAACTCGACCGCCGCACCTTCTATGAAAAGGAACTCGAGCTCCGCGTCAGCATGTCCTACGGCCCGGGCCGTTACGATCGAAGCTACGAGGAAACCGGTCTCGACTACCCGCTCCCGTACGTACGCTGGACCGAAAACCGCAATCTCCAGGCGTTTCTGGACGTCGCAGCATCCGGTGCGGTGCGGACAGACCGGCTCGAGACCCAGACGCTCGAATTCGAAAAGGCCGAAGAAGCCTACGAGAAACTCGCCAGCGGCCAGAACCGTTCCGTATCGGTCGTCTTCCAATACGGCGTCGAGCGCGCGGGTCACGAACGGACGCTTTCGCTTCCCTCTCCCAGGGAACGCACCCCGGCCGGCGATTCCGTGGGTATCGGCTTTCTCGGCGCGGGGAACTACGCCCGGTCGGTCCTGCTGCCGGCGCTCGAGCGCACGAAGTCGGCACGGCCCACGGTGCTGGTCACGGCCACCGGCGCCTCGGCGCGCCGCACCGCGGAACGGTTTGGCTTCGCGCAGTGCGGGACAGACGCTTCGAGCGTGCTCGAATCTCCGGAGATCGATCTCGTGTTCGTCGCGACGCGGCACGACTCCCACGCGCGACTCGCCGTGGATGCGCTGCGCGCTGGAAAGGCCGTCTGGCTCGAAAAGCCGATCGGACTCACGACCGCCGAGCTGGACACCGTTCTCGAAGCGGCAGCCGAAACCGGCGGATTCCTCACGGTGGGATACAACCGCCGCTTCTCGGCCCACACGCGCCTCGCACGCCAGACGTTCGCAGATCGGGACGGGCCGCTGTCGATCCATTACTCGATTTCCGCAGGGGCTCCCCCAGAAGGCACCTGGATCACCGATCCGACCGTCGGTGGGGGACGCGTCATCGGGGAGGTCTGCCATTTCGTGGACTTATGCGCCCACCTCGTCGGCACGCCGCCTTCCCGCGTGTTTGCCAGCGCGCTCGGGAGGGATCCCGAGAGCGACGACTCGGTGATCGCGACCCTCGGCTGGCCCGACGGATCCGCTGCGACCATCCAGTACCTGGCATCGGCCCACGCGAACCTTCCCAAGGAGCGCTTCGAGGCGTCGGCCGACGGGTCCACGGTGCGCTGCGACAACTACCGGCGGACGGAGGTCCTCGGCGGGCGCACGCTCAAGACCTGGAACCAGGACAAGGGCCAGGCCACTGCCGTCGCCGAAACCGTCGAGGCGGTCGCTCGCGGAGGCGCCTCGCCCATCGCCCTGAGCGAACTCGCCGGTGTTGCCCGAGCGACCTTCGCGATCCTGGCTGCGATCCGCTCCGGTGAGGTGCAGCGGGTGGAGGACTAGAACCGGCGCAAACTCATGCCGGTTCCAATCCTCGCTCGAAACATTCGCAGAGCAGGTCGACCGACCGCTCCCAGGTAAAGCCCTTTGCACGCTCGTGACCCCGGGCGATCCGCGCCCGGGCCTGTTCGGGACGTTCGAGCACTGCTTCCACCGTGCGCGCAATGGCGCGGGCATCGTTGGGATCGAAATAGGCTGCCACGTCCCCGGCCACCTCCCGGAACGAGGGAATATCCGATGCAGCAACCGGAGTTCCGGCAACCATCGCTTCCAACAAGGGATGACCAAAGGTCTCGACCATCGAGGGAAAGACCAGCATTTCAGCGCCGCGGTAGTAGCCGAGAATCTTTTCGTACGGCACCTGCCCGAGGAAGCGAACCCGACCTTCGAGCCCCCGAACGCGCACCTGATCGCGAACGTGGGCCGCCCATTCCGGGTCCAGGTCGGCGCCGCCCGCGATCCAGAGGTGGATGGCCGGATCGATGTACTGCAGGGCCTCGAACAGCCGCGGCATGTTCTTGTGGCGCTCGAGCGCCGCGGGATAGAACAGGTAGCGCGCCTCGGTACGGTCCGCGGCGCTCGCCCCGAGAAAGGCCTCGGGCGTGATCCCGTGATGCACGATGGAAAACCGCTCGGGGTCGACCCCCACGACCGGGGCGATCGCATTCGCAGCCGCACGCGTCGGGCACACGATGCCTCGCGCACGCCGCGCGCCCATCTGGACGAGGCGCAGCAGCAGCCGGGTTCGGGGCCCATCGTAGAAGCGGCGATCGTAGATGTTGAAATTTCTCAACGCGACGATCGTCGGAATCCGACCCCAGGCCGGGGAAAGGTCGGCAAGGCAATAGACGAGGTCGTAGGCCAAGGCGCGCCGCGGCAAACACGTCTCCTCGTAAAACACCCGGCCCACGGTCCGCAGAACAGACCGCTCCCGGGGCAGCGAAACCTCGGCAATCTCGACGCCGGACGCCTCTTCGGGCGACAGCTTGCCCGCCGCCGTGAGCACGACGAACTCGAAGCCGCGGGAGTCGCGACTGACTTCACGCAGCAGGTTGCGAACGTAGCTACGCCCACCACCCTGGGTCAGCGAGATGGCGTTGACGAGAACGCGAGGCGCGGGCACACGACCAGCATAGATGGCGTGCCGCTTTCACGCCGGAAGAAATCCCAGAACGCCTCGCGCGGCCCTCCCTCCGGAGTGCACCGCGGTCATGCGTCTTGGATCAGCGCAACCGACCTGCGCGGAATCCCAGGCGAGAGCCGACCGCGGGTCCGGGATTGAGCGTTGCGGGGAAGCCGATTCCGCCCCGGGAATGCGCCGGGCTCCGCGACTCCGCCGCGACCTCGGAGAAGAGGGTCAGCAGATTACGGGCACTGCGCTCCCAGGAGAACTGGGCGACGCGATCCCGGCCGCGCTTGACGAGAAGCGTGTGCGCCGAAACCGAAGTGAGGGCGCTTTCCATGGCGTTCGCCATCGAGCGCTCGTCGAAGGGATCACCGTAGACCGCCGCATCCCCGGCGATCTCCCGGAACACCGGGATGTCGGCAGCCACCAAAGGACACTCGCTTGCCATCGCCTCGAGCAGCGGATGACCAAACGTCTCGAGGTGAGAGGGGAACACGAAGAGCGAGGCTTCCTTGTAGAACGACTTCACTTCCTGGTACGGCACTTCGCCCAGGATGTGGATCATCTCGGCGAGGTCGCCGGTCTCGTGCCGCGCCTGCTGCATTTCGCGGGCGTAGGCCGAGTCCTGGTTGTCGCCGACGATCACGAGTTCGGGCACGTCGGGCAGCCTGCGCGCCATTTCGGCGTAGGCACGGATCAACCGGACGTAGTTCTTGTACGGGTAGATCGAACTGACCGAGAGAATGAAGGAGCGCTCACGGGCGGGCTTCGTCGCTTCGCGCCAGGGTGCCGGGTCGATGCCGTGATACACGACCCTCCGCCGGTTTTCCGGAAGACCGATGGAGTCTCCGATCCAGCGGGCAGAGTCCTCGCTGACGAACAGAACCCGGTCGCAATTGCGCGCGGAAAGCCGCGCGAGTCCGTTGAGCGCAACGAGCCGGGCGCGCTGCTTCCAGGACAGCCCCTGGCCCTTGCCGAGGGTAAAGACGTTCGGATTACGGAACGCGGCGATCGTCGGGCAGCGGGCATCGATTGGCGCCAGTTCGCCGGCGGAGAAATAGACGTCGGCGCCCCACTCGGCGGCCTGTGCCGCCGCTTCGCGATAGGTGAAGCGGAGCCGATCCCGCAGACCCAGTTGCCCGAGGAAACGGACTTCGACGTTGTCGGCGCGGGGAATCGAATCGGCGACCTGCTCGTCCCCCGCGGCCACGAGGAAGCGGGCCTCGGGCGCCAGACGGGCAAGCTCCGGAATCACGTTGACGAGGTAGGTGAATCCACCGCCCCGACGCGCCATCGAGCCGTCGATCCAGAAGCGCTTGGGGGGGGTGTCCATCGTTAAGTAAGTGGCAAGCTCGGCCGAGAAGTGGCGCTCGCACGGCCCTTTTTCCGGATAAATTCGCGTCGACACGCCCCTGGAGATCGGCCGGCGCAGGCGGCCACTTGAGGGCCCGGACTTAGGCCCGGGAGTTGCGCTCCCCCGGGGGAACAAGATCCCGCTGGGGGCGAAGTGCTATCCCCTGGGGTCATGCCGGCCCGACGCTTGTTGCTGGGTCTTGCCGGGCTCGAGATCGACGGCGGAATCGCCAGCGTGTCCCGCTGCATCGCCCGGGTGCTGGACGAAACCGCCAACGAGGCCGGCATCGAGCGGGCCGACCGGGTGCTGCTCCACGACGCGGCCGATCCCCCTCCTGCGGCTCCGACGCACGGCGAACAGTTCCTGGCGGGCGGCAGTCAGGCCCGGTTCGCGTGGCAACTGTGGCGAGCCGTACGCCGTCGCCGCCCGGATCTCGTCTTCTTCGACCAGGTCGGACTCGCGAGGAGCGCGCACCTGCCGCTCCCCGGTCTTCCGCCCCGGTACGCGGTGTTCTGCCACGGCATGGAACTCGAGCGCGCGGCGAGCGGCCCGCGTGCCCGGGCCCTCCACGGTGCCTGGCGGCTACTCGCGAACTCCGAGTACACGGGACGTCAAGTTCGGGAACAGTTTCCGGCAGTGGCAGACCGCGTACGAGTCGTCCCCCTCTGCATCGATCCGCGCCGGACCGAAACCTGGGAACGGAACCCGCCGCCCGACCCCGGGGCGGCGCGCCCGCCGGCAGTGCTGATCATCGGCCGCCTCTGGTCGGAAGAACGGGGCAAGGGCCACGACGCGCTCGTTGCAGCCTGGCCCCGCGTTCGCCAAGCCGTTCCGGAGGCCGAACTCTGGATCGTCGGCGAAGGGGACGACCGACCGCGTCTCGAAGCGCTCGCTCGAACTGCCGGCCTGGGGGGGTGCATCCGGTTTCTCGGACGTGCCGACGATGCCGAGCTCGCGCGCCTCTATCGAAGCGCGGCTCTGTTCGCGATGCCAAGCCGACAAGAAGGTTTCGGCCTGGTCTACGCCGAGGCACTGTGGCATGGCACACCTTGCATCGCCTCCACCGCCGATGCAGCCGGCGAAGTCGTGACCGAGGGAAAAACCGGGAGCCTCGTACCCTACGACGCACCCGACGCGTTGGCCGAAGCCGTCGTGGCCCTCCTGACCGATCCGGCACGCCGCGCTCGGCTCGGCTCGGCCGGCATGCAACAGGCGCGCGAACGATTCGGCTATCGGCGGTTCAAGGCAGACCTGAAGGCGGCACTCGAACTATGACGACATCACCCGCTGCCGGACAGAAACGCCCTCTCCAGACTCGTCTCAAGGCACACGCAGCCGATGTACTGTGCCACCCGCTCGTCGGCCTGGCCATCCGAACCGTTTTCCGCGGCCGGGTGCCCTCCTTGCGCTTTCCCGGCTGGCGCGTCGCCCTCGACGCACCGGGCGTTACGTCCCGCACCGCCGCGGAAATCTTCTGGGGGATCTACGAGAGTGCCGAGCTGCGCTTCGTCGAGCGCCACCTGCGTCGGGACCTCGACGTGGTCGAAGTCGGTTCGAGCATTGGCGCCGTGAGTTCGGCGATTGCCCGACGCCAGGACCCGAATCGGCGGCTTGTATGTGTCGAAGCCAACCCGCAGCTACACGACCTGCTCCGGCGCAACCTCGCAGCCAACGCACCGGATCGCCGCGTTGAAATCGTCCCCCGAGCCATCTCGTACGACGGACCGACGGTCCGCTTCGGCCTCGGTGCGAGCAACGTCTCCGGGCGACTCGAAACGCCCGGGCCGGGCACCGAGACAGTGGACGTGCCGGCGACGACCCTTTCGGAAATCCTGCGCGCTCAGGGCCTGACGCGCTTCGCACTGGTCGCAGACATCGAAGGCGGCGAAGCCGCGATCATCGACAAGGACGAACCCGCGCTTCGGAGCTGCGAGCAGATCGTGATCGAACTCCACGCGACGCAACTCGACGGTCGCGACGTCAGCATCGACGACCTCGTGCACAACATCGAGGCGCGCGGGCTTGCCCTGACCGCGCGACACGGGCCGGTCTGCGTCTTCGAAAGAACCGGCGCCTGATCTCTGTCAGCGCCGCACGGCAGTGACGACAGCAAGCGTCCCGACGAAGGGAAGCGCGCTCAGGAACCGCAACCCGGGCCGGCGATCGAACCCATCGGCGTCGTAATAGGAGGGCCCCGCCGCCACCTCGAAACCGGCGCGGGAAAGCATTCGCTTCGCACCGCGGAGCGTCCAGAGATGACGCTGGAGGGCCCGGTGCGGTGCATCCGGGTTGCGAAACTTCGCGTACGCTCCCCAGAGGCTGGTGCGATTGGCATAACTGACGACCAGGGTTCCACCCGGAACGATCGCCGCGTGGAAGTCTCGAAGCAGCGCCTCGGGGTCTTCGACATATTCGATCACGCTGGAGCAGACGATCGCGTCGTAGGCGGCCGCATCGAGCCGTGTATCCCGTTCCAGGGCGCCGAACTCGAGAGCGAGACCCGCACGGGCCTGCTCCGCTGCCACCGTCACCATCCCGGGAGAGGGATCGAGCCCGGTCACGGAAAACCCCTCCGCTGCAACCAGGCGCGCGACCCGCCCGGGGCCGCAACCGTAGTCGAGAATCCGCCCGCCAGCGCGGGCGTGCCGCTTCAGGGCATCGACGAAGAGGCTGCCGCGAACGTACCGACCGGCTGCGATCTGTGCGTCTGCAGTGCGCGCGAACGCCGCAGCCTGGGCGTCGAACAGCGGGGTCCCCAGGGCCGCGCCGCGGGAGCGCACCGCCTCGTCCCTCTCCGTTTCATCCTGCGCAGCGATGGCCGGGCCCTCCTTCCGGAACGGGGTCCGAAACGGTCGGGGAAAGCATATCGGCTACGAAGGAACCCCGGAACCGCGCCGCCGCGCGGCATGCAGGGAATCCACCTGGCGCACGAGGGAATCGACGCCCGTCGCGAAGTCGTTGGTCCGCGCCAGCGACCGGGAACGTTCCCCCATCTGGCGCCGATCGTTCTCATCGGCGATGACCTGCACGATACAACGCGCCAGGGCTCCCGGGTCCGCAGTCGGAAAGACGAAGCCGTTCTCGCCGTCCACGACGGCTTCCTCGCAGGTGCCCACACCATCGGAACAGACGATCGGACGCGCGAGAAAGAGAGCCTCGGCCAGGGCTTTCGGCGAGGGGTCGCCGTGGGACGAGGCGAGCGCAAAAACGTCAGACGCGAGGACCGCTTCGACCATCTCCTGCTGGTTCAGAAAGCCCAGAAAATGGATCCGCCCAGAAGCCGACGAGTTTTGCGCCTGCTGCTCAAGGTCCGTGCGCAGCCGACCGTCTCCCACCAGCAGCAGGTGAACGTCGTCCCGATCGCGCAGAGGCGCCTCGCCGAAGGCCGCAATGCAGTCTTCCATCCGCTTGTGCTCCGCAAACCGGCCCACGGTGATGACGAGACGCGCGTCCGAAGGAAGCCCGTGCCGAGCGCGAAACTCGGCGCTCGGAGCCGCGGCTTTCTGCATGTGCCCGCGTTCCTCGTTGTCCACGGCACACGGCATGGAGAAGAGACGGTCTTCGCGCGCCCCGCGCGACAACTGGTAGCGCCGGTTGTCCTGGGAGCTGTAGGCGATTGCATCGCAGTAGCGAAGAAAGAGCCGACTCAGGCCGCGCTTCAACGGACCCAACGCGGCCGCGTCGTAGCGGTCGCCGCCGCGCACCGAACCCTCCCCGCGGTAGACCACGAAGCAACCCGCGCGGCGAGCGGCCAGGAGCGCAATCCAGTTCGAAAGGGTGAGGTAGCCGTGAAGAATCACGACGCCGTAGCCGCCGCGCCGGATCCGACCGTAGATCCCGGGATTCAGGCGGTGCACGACCGGCGTGAAGCGGAAGGGAGAAAGGTTGCGCAAGAACTCGTACTCGTGCCCTTCCAGTAGCGGCATGTTCCACTTCATCGCCGCCTTCATCGTGGGGTCGATGCTTCCATCGATCCCCACCCGGTCGAGATAGAGGACCCGGAGCCGCAAACGCGGGTGGCGGGCGATCGTGCGCCACAATCCCGCCTGGTACTGAATCGGGTGTAGCGCGACGACGGCTAGGTCGTACCGATCCTGCTCCATCGCAACGTCCGATGATGACCGGTGCGATTCTTTTTTCAAGGCGCTATCTTGCGGCCGCCCCCCCGTGAGCCCGTCGTCCACCCGTGAGTGTTGACGCATCCGCCGGCGCCGCAACCCGCCACGTCACCGCGCCGCCTCTACAGATCGGCAGGCGGCACGTCGTGTTCGCGTTCCTCGCGACGGCGGCTCTTGCGAGCTACCCGGCCCTGGTTTCCATCTGGGAGTACGGCCTCGGTGCACCCTTCCGATTCCTCGCCGATGACGCGTTCTACTACCTCGCAATTGCGGACCACTCACCGAGATCGGCACAGTTCACGTTCGACGGCACCTATCCCACCAACGGGTTCCACCCGCTCTGGCAATACGCGCTCACCCTGGGGTTTCGCCTGCTCGGACTCCAGGGAGAAGCGCAGATCTGGTTCGCCTTCCTCGAAAGCCTGGCGCTCGTTTCCATCGGCTCGGGGTTGTTCGCCGTCGCGGTGCTGCGTTCTGTACGCAACGTGTCCCTGTCCATCCTGGCCGCAGTGCCGGGCTTCTACTGGTGGCTCGTCCCCAGTTCCCACCCCGAACTCGGCGCCCAATGGACCTTCGTGAACGGGATGGAGTCGCCGGTATCGATCTTCTTGTTCGGGGTCCTGGCCTGGCT
>JAYZFQ010000129.1:0-5767 GCA_036336695.1 Myxococcota bacterium | reverse complement strand
GCGGTCGGGGGGTGCTTCGCTCTACCGCGTTGCGGCCGACCGCTTCGCCAAGTTGCCGCGGGACGTTTCGGCCTATCGGTTCCGCGGCCTGGCCGGTTTTCCGGTCGACGCCGCGCGCGACATCGAAATCGCCTTCGCGGGCGAGGGCGAAGCGGGCGTGCGCCTTCGGGCGACGCGCAGTGACGGCGGCTGGACTTCGTCGCCCGAGGCGGTGGACCCGGCGAAGCTCGCGCGGCTGGTCGAGGAACTCGATGGGCTCACGGCAGAGACGATCCTGGCCGAACAGGTGGGTCCCGACGAACTGGCGGGGTTGGGCCTCGCGCCGCCCGCGGCGGCGTTCGTCGTGCGCGACGCGGACGGGACGGTTCTCGCCGACGTGCGCCTCGGCCGTTTCCAGGGGGCCGCGGGGATGGTCGCCCAGACCGGCGGAAACCCGCAGGTCTTTCGCCTGGACAGCGATGCCGCGGAACACCTTCCCGTGAATCTCGACGCGTTCCGCAACCGCTTCCTCGTGGTTGAAGAACCGGACCCGGAACTCGATGCCTTCATCGAGGGCCTCGACGCCCAGCCCTAGCCCGCCGGCGCTGCGCCGAGGGCGTCGATGAGGGCAGGGTGGATGTGGCCGTTCGAAGCCGCGACGGAGCGACCCGAGCGCGGGGCCGGACCTCCCTTGAGATCGCTCGTACGGCCCCCCGCCTCGTCGACAATGAGCAGGCCGGCGGCCACGTCCCACGGGTGGAGCTTCAACTCCCAGAAGCCGTCGAAGCGGCCGGCGGCCACGTAGCACAGGTCGAGGGCTGCCGATCCGTCGCGTCGCACCGCGCGGGCCGTTTTCACCACCTGGGCGAACTGGGCGAGATTGTCTTCCGAGCTGCGGCGCACGTCGTAGGCGAACCCGGTCGCCACGAGCGCGTCGCCGAAGTTCGCTTCGCCCGAAACGCGCAACGCACGCCCGTTGAGGCGTGCTCCGTTGCCGCGGACGGCCTCGTAACACTCGTCGAGCAGCGGATCGTAGACGACGCCGACTTCGCGCACGTCGTTGTGTTCCACGCCGATCGAAACGCAGAAGCGCGGGTAGCCGTGGGCGTAGTTCGTGGTGCCGTCGAGGGGGTCGATGACCCAGCGCCAGGGCGCGCCTTCCCGGTCCGTACCGCCGCCTTCCTCGGCGAGGATCGCGTCCTCGGGTCGCTCGCGGCTCAGGGCTTCGATGATGTGTGCCTCGCACGCGTGGTCCACCTCGGTCACGAGGTCGATCGAGGCGCTTTTCGTCCGGATGCGCATGTCCGTCTCGTAGCGGTCCCGCTGGATCGCGCCGGCTTCCCGCGCCAGGCGCAGGGCGAGTTCGAGGACGCGCTCGGCCTCGGTCACGGTGCGAGTCCGAAGAGAGTGCGCGCGTTGCGCGTTGTGGCCTCGGCGACTTCCTCGACGGGTCGCTTCTGGGCTTCCGCCAGGACGCCGCCGACGAGTCCGACCCAGGCGGGTTCGTTGCGGCCGCCCCGGTGCCCCTGGGGTGCCAGCAGGGGCGCGTCGGTTTCGACCAGGAGCCGGTCCAGGGGAAGCGCGGCGGCCGTCTCGCGCAGGTCGGCGGCGCTCGGGAAGGTGAGAATTCCCGAGAACGAGATCCACAGGCCCGCGTCGAGGGCCCGGTGCGCGAACGCAGTGCTGCCGGTGTAGCAGTGGAGGACTCCCTCCAGGGCACCGTTGCCCTCAGCGCACCAGATATCGAGGGCCTCCCCGAAGGCGTCGGGCTCGTCGCCGCGCACGTGGAGCGACACGGGAAGCGCCCGCTCGCGTGCCCAGGCGAGTTGTTCTGCGAAGACGGCACGTTGAATCTCGCGCTCGGAGTTCATGTAGTGGTAGTCGAGGCCGCATTCCCCGATCCCGACGACCCGGGGGTGGTCGAGCCAGGCCACGAGTTGCTCGCGTCCGGCGGCGTCGAGTTCGGAAGCCTCGTGGGGATGGACGCCGACCGTCGCGAAGACCCGGGCATCTTCTTCGGCGAGGGCAACGGCGCGCGCGTTCAGCGCGACACCGTAACCCGAACCGATCCCCACGAAGGCCTCGACGCCGGCGGCGGCGGCCCGGTCGAGGACTTCAGCGCGGTCCTCGGCGAAGGCGTCGGCGGTGACGTGGCAGTGGCTGTCGAGCCACACGGCTAGGAATCCGCGTCCGGTGCTTCGAGTTCGAGCCGGGGAAACAGGGGTCCGCCTTTCACAGTCGCGGTTCCCGGAGCTACGGCGCCCCACCGCGCCGCGTCGTCGGGAAGGCGCGCGGTCGCCAGGGCGTCCGGGACCCCGAGGCGTTCGAAGATGACGGGCGCCGACTCGGGGAGAAAGGGAGCGAGCAAGAGGGCGACGCTGTGGAGTGCCTGGCAGCTCGTGTGGAGCGTGGTCGCGACGTCGGCTTCCCAGCCGGCCGGCTGTTCCTTGGCGACCTTCCACGGTGCACGCTCCTCGAGATAGCGGTTCACCGTGTCTGCGAGGCCCATCACCGCTTCGAGCGCCCGGTGGAGTTCGAGGCCGCGCAGGTGGACGTCGACCTGCTCGGCCGCGCGGGCCGCTGCATCGGCCACCTCTTGTTCCCGCGCGCCCGGGCTTGCGGGTTCCGGGACCACGCCGCCCGCGTAACGCGCCGTCATGTTGAGCGTTCGGCTCAACAGGTTGCCGACATTGTTGGCCAGGTCGGCGTTGACCCGCGTCACCATGGCCGACTCGCTGAAGTCCGCGTCGACGCCGAAGGCCATGTCGCGCAGCAGAAAGTAACGGAAGGCCTCGAACCCGTAGCGTTCTTGCATCGCCAGCGGAGAGATCATGTTCCCCAGGCTCTTCGAAACCTTGCGGTCGTCCACGTTCCAGTAGCCGTGGACGTTGAGGTGGCGGTACGGGGGCAGCCCCAGGGCGCGCAACATGCAGGGCCAGAAGACGGCGTGGGGTTTCAGGATGTCTTTGCCGATGAAGTGTTCCGCGGCTCCCCAGTAGCTCTCGAAGTCCGGTCCGTCGGGGTAGCCGATGCCGGTCAGGTAGTTGATCAAGGCATCGAACCAGACATAACAGACGTAGTTTTCGTCGAAGGGCAGCTCGATGCCCCACTCGAGCCGGGACTTGGGGCGCGAGATGCAGAGATCGCCGAGGCCGCTTTCGTCTCGCAGCATGCCCAGGACTTCGTTCCGATAGCGCGTCGGGCGGATCATCTCGGGCGTTGCTTCGAGGGTCTCCGCCAGCCACGCGAAGTGGTCGCTCATGCGAAAGAAGTAGTTCGACTCGTCCCGCGGTTCGGGTTCCCGCTCGTGATCCCGGCACTTACCGTCGACCATGTCGCGCTCGGTGAGGAAGCGCTCGCACCCCACGCAGTACAGGCCCTGGTACTCGCGGAAGTCGATCTGGCCGGCGTCGTAGACCCGCTGCAGGACGTCCTGCACCACGCGCTTGTGGTCCGGGTCCGTCGTGCGGATGAAGCGGTCGAAGGAGAAGCCGAGGGTGTCCCAGGCGCTGCGGAAGCTGCCCGAATAGCGGTCCGCGGCCTGCTTCGGCGTGACGCCTGCGGCGGCGGCGGTCTCGGCCACCTTCTCGCCGTGCTCGTCCGTTCCGGTCAGAAAGAAGGTGCGTTCGCCCGCGAGCTGGTGGTAGCGCACCAGCGTATCGACGACACAGGTGGTGTAGGTGTGGCCGATGTGGGGCTCGGCATTGACGTAGTAGATCGGGGTCGTCGCGTAGAAGGTGCCGCTCACTGGAGGGCTCCGCGCAGGGCGAAGAGCGCGCGCTCGGCCACCATCTGGGGATTGGCATTGCGCTGGTCGAGGGATTTGCGGCACGCGGCGAGTTCCCGGTCCGCATCCAGCGCGCGGCGTACATCGCCGTCCCCCGCCTGGAGGCGCTCGGTCACCTGGACCCGGAGCCAGGCGCCCCCCGTGGCCAGAAGCTGGTGCACCGCCGCTGCCGAGGGCGCCCGGGCGCCGCGGTACGCCTCGGCCCAGTCGAGCAGTTGTGCGGGCGAGGCGCCCCGGAGCCCTTCGAGTTGGCGGGCGAGGTCGGCGTTCTCCGGTTCGGCCAGGGGATCTTCGAGCGACGGCGGGAAGACGACCCGCTGGCACCGCGATCGCGTGGTGGCGAGCAGGCCCGCGGAAGTCGTGGTCACGAGGACCAGGGTCGTGCGGGGCGGCGGCTCTTCGAGCAGGTGGAGGAGCGCGTTCTGGGAGTTGTCGTTGAGCCACTCGGCGTCTGCGATGACTCCGACATGTCGCCCGTCGCCCTCGCCGCGCAGGTGGAGATCGTGCTGGAGCCGGCGGATCTGCTCGATGCGCACCCGGGTGTCGTTGGCGCCGCGTTCCACCCAGAGGAGGTTGGGGTGGTCGCCGATATGGCGGAGCAGGGGGCCGGCCTTTCCCTTTCCGTCCAGCACCGGTTCTTCGCGGGCGCTGGAGCGCCGGCACTCGGGGCAATCTTCGCAGGGCCGCGGCGCCGGGCCGCTGCAGACGACGCCGCGGGCGAAGGCGAGGGCGGCCTCGCGCGGGGCGGAGCCGGGACCGGAGAGGAGGTAGGCGTTGTGGAGGCGCCCGCTGTCGAGCGAGCGACGGAGCAGGGTCTCGGGTTCGGAAGGGCGGTCCGCCACGGCGCGCAAAAGCTAGCGGAAGCGCGCCCCTCCCGGCGCCTCTGCGGGGGCCAAGAAACGGACCCCATGGGAACGCTCTCTCCTCAAGTCCGGGCCCGGAGGGTCCGATTCAGGGACTCGAACGGCCTCACCGATGGAGGGAATCTCAGATGGCGCTCAAATCGTTCGGTCGCGCAGGCGGCCCGGAAGGAATCTCCCCCGAGGCTCCGGCCTCCGCTCCCAGTGGCGGGACGGGTCCCGGCGGGCTCACGGCCTTCATCGACCAGGGTTCGGAGTTCGAGGGGAAGCTTTCCTTCAAGGACACCGCCCGGATCGACGGCAATTTCCAGGGCGAAATCTCGAGTGAGAACACCCTGATCATCGGGGAAAGCGGCATCGTTGGCGCCAGCATTCGCGCCAAGACGATCGCCGTAAGCGGCACCGTGGAAGGCGACTTGTCGGCATCGACGAAGGTCGTGCTGCACAAGACGGCCCGGATCCACGGCAATATCCAGGCGCCGAGTCTCGTGATCGAAGAAGGGGCCATGCTCCAGGGCAAGGTCTCGATGGGCGGTGCGAAGGGTTCCGGCGCCGCCAACAAGGTCAAGCCGATCCACGCTGCGAAGCCCGTGCCCCCGGAGAACGCGGGCGACAAGTAGGGCCCTCGCGCAGGCCGACCCGGTAGGCCGGGTCGCCCTGCCGTTCTTTTCCGTCAGCTGATCTTGTAGACCGAGTCGCCATCCCGGACGCGCTGGGAGACGTGTACGGCGATCTCTTCGCCGACTCCGGCGCGTTGGACCGGCGTGCGGTTGCGCTGCAGCGTGTCGATTCTCTGGTAGTAGTCCGTCGTGTGCCCCCGGACGTGGATCGTGTCCCCGACCTGGAGCTCCCCGCGCTCAATTTCGACACCGGCTGCGCTCACGTGGTCCCAGTAGTGGGTGACGCGCCCGACGCGGTCGGCTTCCTGTTCTGCGACTGACGGCGTCTTCAAGGCGGTCGGGGCGGGCTGCGCGGTCTTCTTCCGCGTGGTCTTCTTCTTCGCGGTCTTCTTCCGCGTGGTCTTCTTCTTCGCGGTCTTCTTCCGCGGGGTCTTCTTCCGCGTGGTCTTCTTGCGCGAGGTCTTCTTCATCGCGGTCTTCTTGCGCGCTGACATCTACAGCCAGCTCTTCTTCAGCGGTGT
>JAYZFQ010000128.1:0-76803 GCA_036336695.1 Myxococcota bacterium | reverse complement strand
GCCGGCGTGGGGGGCGGCGGACCGATCCACCTGATCGAACTCGAAGAGTGGGACCGGGTGGTGGACATCAACCTGCGGGGCACCTTTCTCGCCAGCCGTTTCGTGCTTCCCGGCATGCTCGAGCAGGGTTCGGGCAGCATCATCAACGTGGCGAGTGTCGAGGGCATCGAGGGTTTCGAAGGGGGCAGTGCCTACAACGCGTCGAAGGGCGCGGTGATGCTGCTCACGCGCAACATGGCCATCGACTACGCGCGCAAGGGCATTCGCGTCAACACGATCTGCCCGGGCTTCATCGACACGCCCCTGCTCCAGAGCACCTTCCAGATGCCGGGTCTCGAGGCCCAGGCCGACCGCATCCGAGACGCGCACCAACTCGGCCGCTTCGGCAAGCCCGTCGAGATCGCGAACGCTGCGCTCTTCCTCGCCTCGGAAGAGGCCTCGTTCGTGACCGGGCACGCCCTGGTCGTCGACGGGGGCTACACGGCGGGGCACCGCTTCGGCCTGTCGGAGTTGATGGGCCTGTCCTAGTCGAGCCGGGTCACCCGAGTCGCCCACGCGACGACCGCGACGAAGATGAGCAGGGCCGCCCCGTACAGGACGAGTGTTTCGAGGGGGCCGATCCAGCCCGCCAGCACTCCGCTCACGGGCTGACCGAGCACGCCGCCCCCCAGCATGACCAGGGTCAGCACCGAAAGGACCCGTGCCCGATGGGCCTCGGGCGCGGCTTCCTGCACGATCGCGCGTCCCGCGCTCTGGAAGGCGGCGACGGACAGGCCCCAGAGCGCGCCTGCCGCGAGGGTCATCTCGAAGCTCACGCCCGCGCCGATCAGGAGCAGGGGCAGGGCGGAGGCGCCGAGGGCCACCGCCAGGACGCTGCCGCGACGGCGGACCCCGCCGGAGAGGAGGAGCCACAAGGCCCCGACCACGACACCGCCCTGGAGTGTCGTCATGAACAACGAGAGCTGGGCGACGTCGCCGTGATAGTGGTCGCGCACCACGATGGGCATCAGCGTGGCGTAACCGCCGGCGAGGAAGAGACCGACGCCGGACATGAGAAGGATGGGGCCGCGCAGGGCCGGGGAGCGCGCCACTTCGCGCAGCCCGGCCACGACTTCAGAAAAATCGACCCGGGCGCGGGCGGCGCTCGGGTTCGGCTGGGAACGCGGCAGCCGCCACGCGGGAAGGGTGGCGGCCCCGACCAGTGCGGCCTGGACACCGAGGGCGGCGCCGATCCCGATGAACTGCGCCGACCCGGCGGCGAGGGCGCCGAGGGCCTGGGCGCCGAACTGGGCGAGGGTCAACGCGGTGGCGCCCTGCATCAGGTCGCCCGAAGAGACGTCGGAGAGGATCGCGTCCCGGGCGGGAATCACGAACGCGGTGAGCGACCCCATCGCGATGGCGTACACCACGAGCGTGGGCAGGCTGAGCGCGTCGTTGGCCACCAGGACCGCGAGCGCCCCGGCAACGAGTGCTGCCGTCGCCTGGGCCGCCACGAGCAACCGGCGCCGGTCGAAGCGGTCCGCGATGGCACCGCCCACCAGGAGCAGCAGGAACGCCGGCCCCGAGTAGGCCATCTGCACCAGGCCGACCTGGGCCGCGGGGGCGTCGAGCACACCGACCACGAGCCAGGAGAACAGGACGGCCTGCATGCCGACCGCTCCGTGCCAGAGTGCAACGTTGGTGACGTAGCGGAGGAGCGGTCGGTGGGACTCAGTCCGTCCCGCCAAGCGACGCCTCCGCCGCGCGCGGGGCCGCTTCGGCCTTTACCCGCGACCAGCGGAACGGTGCGGCGAGCTGGGCGAGAAAGCCCCGGGGATAGTGGGGCATTCCGTCGAGGCCGACGTCTGTGGGCGGTTCCCGGTCCTGGGGCAGGTAGCGCGTGCCGAACACGATGTCCCACACGATGAGGTTCTGCCCGTAGTTGTGGTTTGCCTCGCGCGTCACCTTCGAGTGATGCCAGCGGTGCAGCTCCGCCATGCTGAAGATCCAGTTGAGCGGCCCGCAGCGCAGTTCCAGGTTGGCGTGCTGGAAGGCACCGTGCACCGTACCCACGACCATGAAAAGGGCGATCACGTAGTCGCTGCAACCGAGCAGCACGAGCGCGCCGATGCCCACGATGGTGTCGAGGCCGATATCGATCGGGTGGAACCGGCTCGCGTTGAGCCAGTAGAGGCGGGGCACGCTGTGGTGCGGGGCGTGGAAGCGCCACAGCCAATCGCGGGTGTGCTCGAGGCGGTGGACCCAGTACTTGGGAAACTCCGCGATGACGAGCGCCAAGGCGAGTTCGGCCATGAGCGGCCAGTTCTGGGGCCACACACCGCTGTCGCCCCGCGTGGCGAGCCAGCCCCCGACGGCGACGGCGGCGGTGTAGAGGGCGGGCCGCAGCAGTTCCAGCCCGATGGAATCGAGGACCGCGTAGCTCGCGTCGACCCGGATGTCCCGGTGCGAGCGCAGCCAGCGCTCCCGGAACGGGAAGAGGCGCTCGAGCGCCAGGATCACGAGGAAGGTGGTGAACACGACGGGGCCGAACGCCTGCCACGGCTCCCACCCACGCCCCACGAGCGTCGTGGTGGCGAACAGGGCGGCCGCGAGCAGGACGGGGAAGGCTGTCCAGGAGACGAGCCGGCGGAGACCTCCCGGCGGAGTCGTGTGGTCGGTGACGACGGCTTCCGTGCTCATACGGCCCAATGATACACGCCGTGCGGCACGCGCCGGACCCGGGAGGCGGGCCCTCACGCGTCGGAGCCGGGCCCCACGAAGGCGGGCAGCATGCCCCGACGGAAGGCTTCGTCGCTCTGTCCGCGCCAGCTGGCCAGGAGACCCTCGGCGAGGGGATCGCATGCGAGGCGCAGGGGCGCCTCGTCGTCGAGCACGGCGTCGACGATGGCGCGGGCCGCGGCTTCCGGCGGGGTGACACTCGCCTCGCTTCCCATGCGCCCGGCGTGGACACGTTCGGCCACCTCGCGGTAGCCCGGGTGGCGGGCCCCTTCGGGCAGGCGCCCGGAACGGGTGAACATGTCGGTGTCGATCGGTCCGGGCAGAACCTCGAGCAAACGAATCCCGAACGCGTCGAGTTCGGCGGTGAGCGTCTCGCCCAGGGCCGACACGGCGGCCTTGCTGGCGCGGTACGCGGCGTACAGCGGCACGGGAGCGAGCAGGGAAGACGTGGTGATGTTGCAGAGGACGCCCCCGCCCGCGGCCCGGAGCCGGGGGATCGCCCGGCGCGTGAGTTCGACGAGCCCGAAGAGGTTGGTTTCGAAGACGCGGCGCCATACCTCGAGGGGCGTGTGCTCGACGGGCAGGTACTCGGGCTCGATGCCGGCGTTGTTCACCAGGACGCGCAGTCCGTCCGGGGGTGCGAAGGTCTCGGGCCGGGTGACGTCGAGCCGGGCCACGCGGAGTCGGCCTCCGGTCTGCTTCGCCGCCTCGGCGAGGTCGCCGGCCGCCGCGGGATCCCGGGCGCCCGCGACGACTTCGAAGCCCCGGGCGGCGAGTTCCAGGGCCACGCTCCGCCCGATCCCACGGTTGGCCCCACTGACCACGGCAACGCCCTCGGCCTGCATGCCCCCTCCTCCTGCGGGCTTTCCCGCTTGATTCTTCGCGACGGCAAGAATACCATCCCCCTTATGGAGAACAGAATTCTCACCCCCGATGAAGTTCCGTCCCCCGGAGCCGTCCGATCTGCCGAGCGCGCGGTAGAGGCGCGTTACGAAGCCTACCTCGAAGAGGCCCAGCGCCTGATCCAGGCGGGCGCCGAGGAGATCCGCGACAAGGGCAACGTCAGCCCCCGGGTCGCCGACGTGGTCCGGCGCGCCGGTCTCTCGAACAAGGCCTTCTACCGCCACTTCAAGTCGAAGGAGGAGCTGCTGCTCGCCGTGCTCGAAGAGGGCATGCACCAGCGCGTGGCCGAGTTTGAAAAGCGCATGGCCGCCGCGACATCGGCTCGGGGCCGGGTGGAAGCGTGGATCGAGGGCGTGCTCGTGCTGGCCACCGACCCCGAGGAGGCGCGAGCTGCGCGGCCCCTCTACGTCTACCAGGCGCGCCTCGCCGAGCACCTCGGTGAAGAACTCTGGAACAGCCGCGAGCGTTTGTGTCGACCCTTGATCGAGGCGTTACGCGAGGGGCGCGAGAACGGGGAATTGCCGGGCGCCGACCCGGAACGAGATGGCGAATCGATCCATTCCCTGTGTCTCGGCTGGGTGCACGCCCACGTGCTGAAGAACGAGGTTCCCAGTTTCGAGGCGGCCCGAGCCGTGGCCGACTTCGCGCTGCGCGGTCTTCGCCGGTCCTAGCCGTGTGACCGGCTGGCGCCTGGCCGCGTGGACCGGCTTCAGGCGGGCTGCAATGCGTCGAAGAGGCCCCAGTCCCGGGCGGTTTCGGCGTCGAGGCGCTCGGCGGAGAGCGCGAGCCGAGCCGTGCGCTGGCGCCCGATGCGCCGGGGCAGGCTGACGGTACCGCCGGCGCCCGGCACGAGTCCCAGGGTCAGCTCGGGCAGGACCACGAAGGCGTCGGCGCGGGCCGTCACCCGCGCGGCGAAGGCCGGCAGCTCGATGCCCGCTCCGACGCAGGCGCCGTGCACGGTGGCGTGAACCCGGTTTGCGCACCGTTCCAGGAGCCGCGCCGCGCTACGCGTCGTGCGGATCGCGTGGGCGGTGGCCGGGTCGGGCAGGGTGCCGAACTCGTCGAGGTCGCCGCCGCTGCAGAATGATGCGCCCGCCCCACTGAGCACGATCTCCTCGATGCTTTCGTCGGTAACGGCGAGTGAGAGGGCCTCGCAGAGGTCGTCGCGCATGGCGGCCGAGAATGCGTTGTGTTTTTCCGGGCGGTTCAGCGCGACGTGGAGCCGGTCGAGTTCGCGCCAGAAACGGACCGCCGGCTCCGAATGCGTTTTCGCGGGTCGACGTTCGTGCCCGGCGAGCCAGGTTGCGAACTCGGGACCCGCCTGCAGGGTGGAATACGCCAGGGATTCGGCCACGAGTCCCGCTTCGACGTCCCGCGTCTCCCCATCGCGCAGCAACTGGACCAGCACCGAAGCCGCGCGCGGGTTCGCCGCGATCCGTTCGCGTAGGACGGCGAGTTCGGTGGCTGTGTCGACGACGGCGTCGAAGTGTTCGAGCAGGTGCTTGGCACCGGGGCCGAGTGGCCCGCCGCGCAGTGCGATGCTCGGAGCAGGGATGCGGCGCAGTGCGTCGGCCGCCTCGGCGAGTTCGGGGGGGTGGAGCGCCCGTCCCTCTTGCGCCAGGTCGACCGCGAGCAGGCTCTCCTCCGCGACGGGAGAGAAGCGTTCCGGTGCGTCCGGTGCGCGCAGCCGATCGACGGCGTCGGCGACACCGAACGGCGCGGACGCGCCCGTCGTCACGACCCCTCGGCGAACTCGGCGCGGACGACGCGGCGCAGCAACTTGCCGGTCTCGTTGTACGGGAGTTCGTCGCGGAACGCGATGTGCGAGGGTACGCGCGACGACCGGAGGTGGCGTTTCACCCATTCCTTCAGCGCGTCCTCGTCCGCGGTAGCGCCCTTGCGCAGTACCACCGCCGCGGCGACGGCTTCACCCCACTCTTCGTCAGGGACGCCCACCACGGCGGCGTCCCGCACGTCGGCGTGCTCGAGCAGGACGTCTTCGATCTCGCCCGGCGACATGTTCTCGCCGCCCTTCACGATCACGTCGTCGACACGGCCCTCGAGGAAGAGATACCCGGCGTCGTCCAGCCAGCCGCCGTCGCGTGTGGGAAACCAGCCGTCGTCGGTCAGCATGCTGCCACGGCCGAGGTACTCACCCGAGACCTGCTCGCCGCGCACATGGATTTCGCCGCGCTCGCCAGCCGGGAGGGCTCGCCCCTCGTCGTCGCGAATCTCGATCTCCACCGTCGGCAGTGCCCGGCCGACGCTCACGAGGCGCTGGCGCACCTTTTCGTCGTCGCTGGCCGCGGCTTCCCGGTGGTCGTCGGGCCCGAGCAGGGTGACGGTCGAGCTGGTTTCCGTGAGTCCGTAGGCGTTCGTGAAACTCGTGTCCGGAAAGAGTTTCATGGCACGCTCGATGACGGGCAGGGGCATCTTGCCGCCGCCGTAGGAGAGCGCGCGCAGGGCCGGGAGGTCTGCGCTGGCGCTTTCTTCCAGGGCGTCGACGACCCGGGAGAGCATGGTGGGGACGACGAAGGCATTGGTCACGGCCTCGCTGCGCGCGAGGCGGAGCCACTCTTCGGCGCTGAAGGCGGGCAACTGGACGATCCGTCGGCCCGAATACAGCGAGGAGAGGACCGAGGCCATCCCCGCAATGTGGTAGGGCGGCACGCTCACGAGCGCCGCATCTTCGGCTTCAGCTGCGCCGAACTCGACGGAGCCCAGGATGTAGGACACGAGGTGCTGGTGGCGCAGCACGGCCGCTTTCGGGGCGCCGGTGGTGCCGCTCGTAAACAGGAGGATCGAGATTTCGTCCGGGTCCATGCCCCAGCTGGGTTCGGTTTGCGCACCGGAGCGCGCGCCGGCGAGGAAGTCCTCGCGGCTGCGCACGACGCTCGCTTTCCCCGCGAGCGTGCCGGCGCGTTCCCCGTCGGTCACGAGGAACGCCGGCTCGACCCGGGCGAGCAGGGCGTCGAGTTCGTCGCCGCTGAGTCGGTAGTTGAGCGGCGCGAAGGGGACGCCCGCCCAGGCGGAAGCGAACAACGCCACGGGCACGGCAAGGCTGCTCACGTCGAGGAGCGCTACGTGCTTCGCCCCGGAAGCCCGGATCTCGTCGGCCGCGACTCCGGCGGCGTCGAAGAGCTCCTGGTAGGTGAGCCGGTCTTCGCCGTTCTGCACGGCCACCCGGGGGCCGAAGCCCTGGGCCGCCATCTCCAGCAGCATCATCAGGTTCACGGGTCAGTCCGATGCAGGCAGGGGCTTGGCGCCCTTCACCGTGAGCGCGGTTCCCCCGGCTGCGAGGGTTCCCTTGCCCGGCTTGGTGCACAGCAACTCGATGTCTCCCGCTTCGTTGACGTACCGCTTGCCGAGCTGGGTGCCTTCCGCGGCATCGGCGTCGAGAGCGGCGCCCGCGGGCGGGTCGGCGTCGAGGGCGTGCATCGGTGCACCGCCGCAGGTGAGCTGAGCGTCGGAATCGGGGGCTGCGATCACCATTACTTCGGTGTCGCAGACGGCGCTGCGAATGCGGCTGCCGGGCTTGAACTGGGTCATGGGTCGTCCTCCGCCGAAAGGGGGCCCAGAATACCATTCCCGTTGCGCTGTGGAAGACGCGTGGGGGAGGTTGCTGCGGGTCGCCCGGTGGCCGTTGCGGCCCAGGTATGCTGATTCCATGGAACCGACCGCTCCCGGGCTCCGCGAGTCCCTCCTGTCGGGCGAGGCGCTTGCCTCCCGGCTCGGCGAGGAACTTCCGCACCCCGACCTGGAGTGGGCGCAGTCGGGTGCCATGGCGCTGACGGGGGAGGCCGACGGCCCCCCTCGCCTGGCGCCGGCGCCCCTGGCGACGGCCGCGCGGGCGGCGGTGGGCGTGTTGGCGCAGCTGTCGGGGAACCCCGCGCTGCGGGCGCTCGACGGCGCGGCGCTCCTGGGCGAACGGGCCGCCTGCTTCGGTTACGGCCGCCGCGGCCGGATTTCCCCCGGCGGAAGCTGCCGCCTGGTGCGCTGCGCCGATGGGTGGCTGGCCGTGAACCTCGCCCGGGAGGACGACGTCGCGAGCTTGCCCGCATGGCTGGGCGACGCGCCGGTGGGAGATCCCTGGAATTTCGTCGAAGCCCGGGTCGCCGGGCGTCCGGTGGCGGCACTCCTGGAGCGCGCCCGGTTGCTGGCCCTCCCGGTTTCGCCGGCGGCGACGCCCCCCACCGGTCCGCTTCCGTGGTGCGCGGTGTCCGCGCCGGGCACGCCGGTGCGCCGCAGCCCCGGGGCGCGTCCGCTCGTGGTCGACCTGTCGTCGCTCTGGGCGGGTCCCCTGTGCGCCCACCTGCTCGGCCTGGCGGGTGCCCGGGTGCTCAAGGTCGAGAGCCCGTCGCGCCCCGATGGTGCTCGTCGGGGCAACCGCGACTTCTTCACCTTGTTGAACAGCAACAAGGAATGCGTGGCCCGGGAACTCGGGGATCTGCCGGACTTGATCGCGCGCGCCGACGTGGTCATCGAAGCGTCGCGTCCGCGGGCCCTGCGCCAGTGGGGCATCGATGCGGCGGCCGCGGTTCGCGAGCGCCCGGGACTGACCTGGATCGGGCTCACCGGCCACGGTCGGGAACTACCGGCTGCCGACTGGGTCGCCTTCGGGGACGACGCCGCGGCGGCCGGCGGGCTGTGCGCAGCGACGGGTGTCCCCGATGCGCCCCTGTTCTGCGGGGACGCCGTGGCGGATCCCCTGGCGGGTCTGCATGCCGCCGTCGCGGCCCTCGCCTCCTTTGGCCTGGGCGGCGGGCACCTGGTGGACGTTTCGCTTGCCGGCTGCGTGAAGCACCTCGTTGCAAACCCGGGGCGGAGCCGGGAGGGGCAAGTCGTTCCGGTCCCAGGGGGCCACGCGGTGGAGGTCGGTGGCCTCCGCGCCCTCGTCGCGCCGCCCCGTGCGCGCCCGTGCTGATCCGCAACGCCGAAGTCGACGGGCGGCCCCGGGACGTTCGTCTCGCGGGGGAGGCGATTGCGGCGGTGGCGGAGCACCTCGAGCCGGAGCCGGGCGAGACGATCTGCGACGCGGCGGGCGGCGCGCTGCTGCCCGGTCTCCACGACCACCACCTCCACCTCTATGCCTGGGCTGCGGCCCTGCGCTCGGTGCGTTGCGGGCCGCCCGACGTCACCTGCGTCGAGGAACTGGCCCGGGCGCTGGGCGACGCGGAGCCCCGCGACGGCTGGGTGCGCGGTGTCGGCTACCACGAATCGGTGGCGGGTACGCTCGACCGGGCGGCGCTCGACGCCCTGGTGCCTTCGGTTCCCGTGCGTGTCCAGCACCGCAGCGGTGCCCTGTGGTGCGTGAATTCGGCGGGGATCGCGGCGCTCGGTCTCGACGCCGGGCGCGACGCCCCGGGCGTGGAGCGCGATGCCGCCGGGCGTTGCACGGGCCTGCTCTACCGCCTGGACGACTGGCTGCGGGATCGGCTGCCGGAAACGGCAGCGCCGGACCTTTCCGGCGTCGGGCGTCGTCTCGCCGCCTGCGGCGTCACGGGGGTCACCGATGCGACGCCGGCCAACGGGGCCGAGGAACTCGCCGGTTTCGGAGCTGCCGTGGCCTCGGGCGCCTTGCCCCAGCGCCTGGTGGTGATGGGGCGGAACGAACTCCCGGAACCCCCGGCGGGCAGCGGTGTGGCCCGTGGGGCGGTGAAGTTGATCCTCGATGAAGCGCGTCTGCCGGATTTCGACGCGTTGGTTGCACGGATGGCGGAGGCCCACGCGGCCGGGCGCAATGTAGCGGTGCACTGTGTCACCCGGGCGGAACTCGTCCTCGCCGCTGCGGCGCTGCGCGCCGCCGGTTGCCGCGAGGGCGATCGGATCGAGCACGCGTCGGTGGCGCCGCCGCCGGTGCTGGAGATCCTCGCCGAGATCCCGGTGACGGTGGTGACCCAACCGAATTTCCTGGCCGAGCGCGGCGACGCCTATCTCGCCGAAGTCGCCGGAGAGGATCTCCCCTGGCTCTACCGTTGTCGCGGTTTTGCGGAAGCGCGGATTCCGCTGGGCGGCGGAACGGACGCGCCCTTCGGGAGCGGGGACCCCTGGGCCGCCATGCGCGCAGCCGTGGATCGTCGCAGCGCAGGGGGCCAATTGCTGGGAGCGGACGAGTCGCTCACGCCGGAGCGCGCCCTGGCGCTCTTCACGACGCCGGCCGCGGCGCCGGGCAGCCGGCCCCGGCGCGTCGTCGCCGGGGCGCGCGGAGACCTCTGCCTGCTGGACGTGCCCTGGCGCCGCGCGCGGGAGGAACTCTCGGCGTCCCGGGTTCGCGCGACGTGGTGCGGGGGCGTTCGGGTGCTAATCTGACACACCGTCAGATTCCGTTTTCGGAGGTCCCCCATGCCCCTCAGCAACGACCAGCGTCTCGTTTCGGCCGACGACCACATGGACATCCACGTCCTGCCCCCCGACCTCTTCGAAACCCGCTTGCCCAAGGCGCTGCGCGAGCGCGGTCCGCGGGTCATGGAGGGCGACGACGGCCCGGTCTGGGTCATCGACGGCGAGCAGGCGAGCCCGAGCGGAAGGAAGGGGGCCGGCTACATCCGTTCCGAAGAGCACGGCTATCGGCCGGGAACGCCGGCGCAACGTCTCGAGGACATGGACCGGGACGGGGTGTACGCCCACGTGATCTACAGCCCCACCACGACGCAGATGCGCGTGGCGGACCCGGAACTCGCGGCGGCCTGCATGCGCGCGTACAACGACTGGGCCGCGGAGTTCAACGCGGCGGAGCCGGACCGGCTGCTGGTGCTCGCCGACATCCCCAGCCACGACCCGAAGACGGCGGCCGACGAACTCGCCCGGGTCGCGAAGCTCGGACACCGGGGGGCGATCGTGCACCAGAGTCCCGGTACCGAGCCGATCTTCGAAGATGGCTGGCACGCGTTCTGGGACGTTGCCCAGGATGCGGCCCTCCCGATCTCGGTCCATCTCGGGCCGGGCGCCCACAGCTTGCGCCCGAAACTCGGCTCCTGGCGTTTCCCCGCCTTCGTGGCTGTGATCCCGATGCAACTCGACGAGATCCTGGCGGGGATGATCTTCTCGGGGATTCTCGAGCAGCGCCCCGACGTGAAGCTCGTGCTCGGCGAGGCCGGTCTCGGGTGGGTGCCCTACGTGTTGGAGCGGCTCGACCACGAGCACCACCAGTACTACGAGAAGACCCAGGACCACCGGCTTTCCATGCTTCCCAGCGAGATCTTCTCGCGGCAAGTCTATTTGACCTACGAGGACGAAAAGCTCGGGGTCGAATTGTTGCCTCGCATCGGGGTGAGCAACGTGATGTGGGCATCGGATTACCCGCACGGCGACAGCACCTGGCCCCATTCGCGCCAGGCGATTGCGGATTCTCCCCTCGCCGCACTGGGCGAGGAAACCGTGCGCCGGGTGGTGTGCGACAACTGCGCGGCTTTGTACGGCGTGGGCCTCGGCTGAGTGCCGGACGATTCCCGGGCGGAACACGCCGAGACGTGACGATTCGCGGCTTCGACCACTGGGCCATCACGGTGGCCGACATCGGGCGGACCATCGCGTTCTACCGCGAGCTGTTCGGGTGCGAGGTGCTCTACGAGGACCTGTGGCGTCGCGGTGAGTGCCCCATCGTTTCGCTCTGTCTCGGGGCCAACGTGATCAACGTCCACCAGGCCGGAAACGAGGGCCAGCCTCACGCGCGGGTTCCGACACCGGGTTCCGGTGACGTCTGCTTTCGCTGGGACGCGCCCCTCGCCGACGCGATCGCCCTGCTCGAAGCGCACGGGGTGGAGGTGATCGAAGGTCCGGTGCCGCGGCCCGCAGCCGATGGCATGACCGGGGCCTCGGTGTATTTCCGAGATCCCGATGGAAACCTGCTGGAGTTGCTCTCGACGGTCGACTAGTCGCTGGCGCTCAGCCGGCGACCTCGGCGAGCCAGCGGTCGATGGCTTCCCACTGGTCGAAGAGCCAGTCGAGACGCTCCCCGGGCGCTTCGGGGATCTCCGCTGCGGGGACCCGCCAGAAGCGCACACGCATGTGCTTGCCCACGAGGGAACCGGCCCAGAGGTCTCGAAAGTTTCCGGCACCTTCGAAGCCCGCGTGTGCGCAGAACACGACGTCGGCCTGAGGGGCGCGTTCGACGAGCGCCAGGGGTCCACCGGGGCGCGGCGGCAGGACGCGAACCAGACCCTCGGCGCGGCGCGCCATTTCGGCCGGGCCGCGTTCACGGAGGCGTGCGAGTGCGCGGGTGCGCTTGGCTTCGGTAAAACGGGTGCCCTCGGGATAGATCAGGACCCCCTCGCCGTTCTCCAGGCCGTCGGCGAGTCGGGCGAGTTCGTCGATTTCGACGCCCCGGTCCTCCGGTGTCCGATCCACGAAATGATTGGGCAGCCGGTTGCCGACGATGTCGAGGCAGGGATCCCACAGGAGTTCGCGTTTCAGCACGTACCGCAGGCGTACGCCGAACGGGTCCGACACGAACACCGCGGCCAACAGGGTGTCGGCAACCGCGGCGTGGCGGAGGAAGAGCAGGAAGGGGGTGCGCTCGGCGGCCTCTTGTCCGTCGACCTCGGTCGTGAAGGAGAAGATCCGTGCCGCGCCGCGATAGAGCGTTCGGGCCCACCAGCACTGGAGCCGGAAGTTGTCGCGCAGAAAGCGCTCCCGCGCCGCGCTGCGCCCGACTCCGTTCCCGAGCCAGATTCCGAAACTCGCCAGGATGCCGACAGTCTCGCACAGGAAGAAGAAGGCGAAGAAGCTGCCGCAACGCAGCGAGCGCCAGTTTCCGCCGCGCACGAGGTCGACGATCGCGAGGCTCGGAAGCCAGAGCGGCGCGAGAACCACACCTCCGGCAGCGAGCAGCAGGAACGCGGGGACCGTGAGCGCTCGTCGTCCGAAGCGGCCCAGCCCCATGCTTCCCTTCCCCCTGGATCGGCTCGCGTTCCTCTCCGGGCGTGGACGCGAAGCAGTCTGCGATTAGAGTTATACCCATGATCCATCGCCTTTACCGCCGGACCGAACTCCCCCTGCCGCGTTCCGAGGTGTTCCGTTTCTTTGCAGACGCCGGAAACCTGCAGCGGATCACGCCGCCCGAACTGGCCTTCGAGTTCGTGACGCCTCTTCCCATCGAAATGCGGGTGGGCGCGCTCATCGATTACCGGCTGCAGCTCTTCGGCGTGCGGTTCGGTTGGCGGACGGAGATTACCGCGTGGCAACCGGAGGCATCCTTCGTCGACGAACAGGTCCGCGGGCCCTATCGAAGCTGGGTGCACACGCACCGTTTCCGGGAAGTCCCGGGCGGTACCGAGGTCGAGGACGAAGTCGACTGGTCCCTGCCGCTGCCGCCCTTTGGCGAAGTGGCGCGTCCGATCGTGCGTCGCCAACTCGAGCGGATCTTCGATCACCGGGAACGCACGATCCGTGCGCTCCTCCTGGGTACCCCCGGGTGATCGCCGAGGCCGCGGCGCGCAACCCGCGCGGTACCGGAGAGGCCGAGCGATGAGAGCCCTGGCCCGGGTGGTTGCGGAGAACGCGGCGCGCGACCCGAGCGGCATCGCGTTTCGAGAGGGGAGCCGGGAGCTCTCGTGGCTGGACTACCACGAGCGGAGCGACCGCTTCGCCGGGGTGCTCGCTGGGTCCGACCTCGTGCCCGGCGATCGCGTCGCCGTGTGGTTGCCCGATGGCCCCGGCGTTCACGCCGTCTGGTTGGCCTGCGAAAAGGCCGGGCTCGTCGTAGTGGGCATCGGTCCGCGGGCGGGTCCCGCCGAAGTGCGCCACCTGCTCCAGAAGACGGCGGCGGCCGCCCTGGTCAGCCCCGCTCGGCAGCGCGAAGTCGATGCGAGGGCGCTCTTCGAAGAACTGCGCGGCGCGGGTTTCGGACTGCGGCATCACTGGATCGTGGCGGGAGACTTGGAGGCGGGCGAAGCGGTGTTCGCCGGCGGATCCGGGGTCGGCTGGGAGGAGCGGGCGATCGACCCCGATGCCCTTTTCCTGCTCAATTCCACGTCGGGGACCACTGGCCTGCCGAAGTGCGTGACCCAGCACCAGGCGCGCTGGTTCCACTTTCACGCTCTCGCGGTCGAAGCCGCCGATCTCTCCGAACGCGACGTGTTCATGAGCCTGCTGCCGGCGCCGTTCGGTTTCGGCCTGTGGACGGCGCACTTCACGCCCGCGTTGCTCGGGGCGCCGACGTTGCTGATGGAGCGTTTCGACCCCGACCGCGCACTCGCTGAGATCGAGGCGCACCGGGTGAGCGTATTGGCCGCGGTGTCGACCCAGTTCATCCTGCTGCTCAACTCGCCCGACATCGAGCGCCGGGACCTGAGTTCGCTTCGGGTGCTCTTCACCGGCGGTGAGGCCGTGCCGACGGAGCGGGCGATCGAGTTCGAGGAACGGACCGGTGCGGCGGTGCTCCAGTTCTACGGCTCGAACGAAACGGGGGCGCTTTCGCGCACGACGCTTCGCGATTCCCGGGACGTGCGTCTCGAGAGCGCCGGCCGTGTCATCGATTCGATGCAGGTGCGGCTGTTCGACGAGGACGGTGCCGATGTCACCGAGACCGGGCGAGGACAACCGGGTTGCCGCGGTGCGCTCACGTGCCACGGTTACTACGAGGACGACGCGGCCAACGCGAAGCTGGTGCGCGAAGACGGTTGGATGCTCACCGGCGACATTGCCACGCTGGAAGACGGGATCCTGCGGGTGATCGGTCGGGCGGCCGACTTCATCATCCGCGGGGGCAAGAACATCAGCGGGCCGGCCGTGGAGGCGGCCGTCTCGACGCACCCCGCGATCGCCCTCGCCGCGGCGGTCGCCATGCCCGATCCCGTCTTCGGGGAACGCGTCTGCGTCTACGCGGAACTGCGGCCGGGCGCCGCGCTCACCCTGGAAGCACTCGTCGCCCACCTCGCGGAAGCCGGTGTTTCGAAGGAGTGGTTTCCCGAGCGCCTCGAGGTCGTCGACGCGCTGCCCCGCGCTTCGGGCGGAAAGGTGGCCAAGCAGGCGCTGCGCGAGGACATTCGGCGACGTCTGGGCTAGGCGCCCCGGTGGTAGGATGCCCGGCCCACAAGCGGGTGCTGCGCGAGGACATTCGGCGACGCATGGGCTAGATGCCCCGGTGGTAGGATGCCCGCTCCATGGAGTCCGACGCGGAGCGTCTCCAGAACTTGCGCGTCGCGCTGGTGCAGCGGCGGTCGGTGGCCCTCGATACCGTTCGGGTGGTCGTGTCCCCCTACCGGGTCTGCCCCCTGGGCGCCCACATCGATCACCAGCACGGCCCCGTGCTCGGGATGGCGATCGGGCTCGGCACGCGTCTCGCGTATGCGCCGGCCCCGGATGCGGAGGTGTGTCTCGAAAGCGCCGACTTCTCCGACGAAGTGCGCTTTTCCCTGTCGGAGGTCGCCGATGACGGCGTGGACTGGGGGCGCTATGCCCGCGCGGCCGCCGCAGTTCTCGCCGATCGGCTTCCCCGTGCGCCGCGGGGTTGCATCGGCGTGCTTTCCGGGGATCTGCCGGGGGGAGGGCTTTCGTCTTCCGCCTCGGTCCTGGTGGCCTATCTACTGGCCCTGGCCGACGTGAACGGTCTCGAACTCTCGCAACGGGAACTCGTGAACCTGGCGCGCCGGGCGGAGAACGCTTTCGTCGGCGTCCAGAGCGGCGTGCTCGATCCGGCGTCGGTGGTCGGTGCGCGGCGCGGGCAGCTGCTCGAGATCGGGACGCGCGACCTGTGCTGGCGTGCCCTCGAAAGCGGCGCGGCGGCTCCCGAAACCCGGTTCGTGGTGGTGTTCTCCGGCCGCGGACGCAACCTCGCGCGCACACCGTTCAACGCGCGGGTTGCCGAGTGCCGTGCTGCCGCCGCGCGGATTGCGGCCGCCGGAGGGCTTGGTCCCGTCGACGCCCTCGGCGATCTCCCGGAGGATCTCCTGGCCGACCGACTGGAAGACCTGCCGCCGTCGGAGCGGGGCCGCGCGCGGCACTTCGTCGGCGAACGCGACCGCGTGCGTCGCGGCGTCGCGGCGTGGGAACGCGGCGATCTCGTGGCGTTCGGCCGGCTCATGTCCGAGTCCTGTCGCAGCTCGATCGAAAACTACGAAACCGGCTCCGAGGAGCAGCGCGAAATCCAGGAGATCCTCTCCGCGACCCCGGGTGTCCTCGGGTCGCGGTTCAGCGGTGCCGGGTACGGCGGCTGTAACGTGGCGCTCGTTCTGGCCGGCGAGGCGGACGCGATCGGCAGGCGCGTGCTCGCGGAGTATCGGCAGCGCGTCCCGGAACTCGCAGCCGAGGCGCGTGCCTTTGCCGTCGACAGCGTCGATGGCGCGCGCATCCGATGAAGGCGGTTCTTCTCTGCGCGGGTTTCGCCACGCGGCTCCTTCCGCTGACCGCCGACCGTGCCAAGCCCCTGTTGCCGGTGCGCGGGAAACCGCTCCTCGACGACCTCGTCGAACAGCTCGCGGCGACGGGCCGTGTGGATCATCTCGTCGTGGTGACGAACGGGCGTTTTGCCGGCGACTTCGAAGCGTGGCGAGACGGGTGGCTGCGACGGAACGCGGGGTTCGCCCTCGACCTGGTGAACGACGGCGCCCGGGACAACGAGACGCGTCTCGGCGCGTGTCGGGACCTGGCCCTGGCCCTCGACGTACACCCGGCCACCGGCCCGACCCTCGTCGCGGCGGGAGACAACCTGTTCCGGTGCGATCTTCGGGCATTTCTGGCAGACGCGGCGGCGGTGCCCCGCAATCTGGTCTTGGCGTACCGTGAGCCGGACCCCGCGCGTCTCCGCCGCAGTGGCGTGGCGGTCCTGGGCGACGCGGGTCGGATCGAGCGCTTCGTCGAAAAGCCCGCCGAGCCGCCGAGCGACTGGGCCTGTCCTCCCTGCTACGTGCTGGAGCCGGGCGCCTTGGAGCAGTTGCCCGCGTTCCTGGCCGCGTGCCCCGCTGCGGATCCCCCCGGCGCGTTCCTGGCATGGCTCGCGGAACGGGAGCCGGTGTTCACCCACGCGATGCGGGGCGCTCGTTTCGACGTGGGAACCGTCGCGGCCTACCGGGCGGCGGAGGCCTGGCTCGAAGCCCAGGAAAACGACTCCTGATGCCTCCGCGGGCCGCTGGCCGGGTTCGCCGTGGGAAGCGGTCGGCGCTATCGATTGAAGGCATGCGCCGTGTTTTGTTCCTCCTGTTGCTGGTCGTCGGTGCCGGGACGGCGGCTGCCGCGCCCCCGTCGCTGCAGGTGCCTCTCTCCGACGTGCTCGAGGTCTTCCTGCTCGACCGCGACCTGATCGCCGTTGACGCCGAGAGCGGCGGGCAACTCAGCGTACCCCTGCGGTTGAAGGAAACTCTGGCCTGGTCCGGCGCGCGGGGCCGGGTTGGTGTGGCGATCACGGACCAGCGAATCCTGGCCGCTGCCGTGGGATCTGCTGCGTGGCAGGTTGCCGCTCGTCAGCGGGGCGAGGTTCTGCCCGAACGGGCCTTGCTCGGTGACCGGGTGGCCCTGATCGTGACTTCGAACCGGGCGATCGGCTTCGACGGGGGGAGTGGAAACCTCGTCGAGACGTCGCTGGGTCTCCGGGAGCGCGTGGTCGACGTTGCAGTCGGAGAGAATGCAGGGGTGGTCGTGACCGATCGGCGCGCCCTCGGCCTCTCCCCCGTTGCCGGGGGGTTCTTCCCGATCAAGCTGGACTTGGAGGAGCGGATCGAATCGGTGCAGGCCAGTGCCAACCTCGTGAACGTGACGACCAACCGGCGCGTTCTCTTGTTCCGTACCCCCACCGGAACCTGGGAGGAACGCATCCGCCGGCTGCGCTGAGTCGCGGGGATGGACTTTCCGGCAGCTCAGGATTCCGGTTCGCCCCAGCCGAGCGCTTCGACGATTGCGTGGTAGAGGTAGCTCTGCTCTTGCACCCCGTGGAAGAGCGCCGCGCCCGGCCCGCCGGCGAAGACCGGCACGTCCTCGCCCGAGTGCGTCTCGGCGGCAAGTGGCACCAGCGCCTCCTGACGGAACTCGGGCTCGGTGGTGTCCACCGTGCTCAGGTCCGGGCGCATCTTTCGGACCCCGGGGCCGTTCTGGTAGCCGAGGGTGGTGTACGGCAGCCCGTTGCGGTCCGTGGCGAAATCGGACCGGGCTTCCCCCCGTTCGTCGTTCTCCACCACCTTGCCCAGGATCGGGTTTCCCCGGGTGGGGTAGCCGGCGATCGTGAGCACGTGGCCATGGTCGGCCGTGACGAGGATCAGCGTGTCCTCGGCGCTCGTCTGCTTGCGCGCCGCGCGGACGGCGTCGGAGAGCGCGATGGTATCGACCAGGGCCCGGTGGGCGTTGCCCAGATGGTGGGCGTGGTCGATGCGCCCGCCTTCCACGAGCAGTACGTAGCCCTTCGCGTTCCGGGCCAGGATGGCGATGGCCTTTTCGGTCATGGCGGCGAGGGAGGGTTCTCCCGATTTGTCCTTGCTGCGTTCGAGCTCGAACTGCATGTGGCTCGGCTCGAACAGGCCCAACAGACTACGGGTCTCCCCAGGGTCCACGGCATCGAACTCGGCCCGGTTCCACACCGTGCGACCCGCCGGGTGGCGCGCCTGCCATTCGGCGACCAGGTCTCGACCGTCTGCTCGCCGCCCCTTGATGTCCGGGTATTCAGGGTCGCTGCGCTCTCGTGGTAGGAACTGGCTGCGCCCGCCACCGAGCACCACGTCGATCCCGTCTCCGTAGCGCCACTCGACGAGCTGGCGGGCGATGTCTCGGAAACCGGCTTCCCGGGCGGCGCTGGAGAGATCGGTGTCGTCTTCCCAGTTGCGCTCCGGCGTGTGCGCGTACGCGGCGGCCGGCGTCGCGTGGGTGACCCGTGTCGTCGTCACGATGCCCGTGGCCACACCGCGTTCCTCGGCCTGCTGGAAGAGGTTTCTCAACTCGTGTCCGGTGGCGCTGGACGCATCGCCGCGGGTCGCGCGTTCGTCGAGTCCGACGACGCCCGCTCGCGTTTTTGCGCCAGTCAGGATGGCGGTCATCGTTCCGGCCGAATCGGGAACCTGCTGGTTCGTGTTGTAGGTCTTCGCCAGGGCGACGTGGGGAAGCTCCTCGAACGCGAGGCGGTTCGACTCGCCGGTCCCTCCCTGGAACTGTCCCTCGAGGATCCGCGCCGCCGTGATCGTGGAAAGGTCCATCCCGTCCCCGATGAAGACGATCACGTTCTTGGCGCGCGCACCGGCCGGCTGCAGGGACCGGGCGCGTTCTACCGCTTTCCGCCCGTCCCGGAGCCATTTTTCGGGGCCCTCTCCCGCGGCACTCGCGCTCCAGGCGAGCGTGATCGAGAGTCCTCCGAGCAGGATTCGGCTCCAGGATGCCTTCATCGCGTACCTCCGCGCTGGCAGATGCCCAGGTCTGCGAGTTCCCTTCCTACGGTTCCCGCCCAGTCCTTCTGAGCGCGTGGGTTCGCCGGGCTGGGGTGGAGTACCCGGCCGATCTTCAGGTTGCGCCCCGCCAGGACCGTGCGGGCGCGCTCCTCGGCGAACGCGCCGATTCCCACCACCCAGTCCGGGTCGAGGGCATCGACCAGCCGGACGAGGTGCCGGTCGCAGGCTTTGAAGAGGGGTTCGCGCTCTCCAGCGGCGAGCTTGTCCGGCGTGCGGTTGCGCCCCGTCTCCTCGAGGAACAGGAGCGGGCAGTAGTTCGCGACGAAATGGCTGCGGAAGAAACGTGCGGGGTGTTTCCAATGGGCGCGGATTGCTCCCCAGAGACGTTCTCCGCTCACCTCGTTTCGCGGGCAGTCGAGACCGAGTACGGGCCGCTTGGGGTGTTCGAGCCGCGGGCGCCCGATTCGGGCCTCCACCTGCAGCCAGTCGCGCACCGGTGCGACCGCGCCGAAAGGGACGCCGGTCTGGGCCATTCCGAAGGGTCCGGGGTTCATGCCGAGGAAGACGACCCGCTTGGGTGAAGCGCCGTAGCGTTCCAGGTAGGCCGCGTGGGCGCGGCGTGCGTAGGAGAGCGGGTTGTAGACGTGGGTGACGGGGCGCCCGAAGCGCAGGCGGCCCACGCTCCGCTCGAGCGCACGGGCGGCGGCGACCAACTCGGCTCCTGTCCCGTTTTGGGGGGGCGACTTCGCGGCGTCCCGGGGCATCCCGCCTCCTGTGCGTTCGGTGCGAGGGCTGTGAGTGTGGCAAAGACGGGGCACGGATCGACCCCCGGCCGCGTCACGCCTCGGGCCCACTCGGGCTAGTATCCGCGCGACGACTGGACTTCGGGGGGAGGCGTGGCGGACCGCGCAGAGGTTCTGGACGAGTTTCGGATCGCCGTGGACGGTGTCCACCTGTCCCGGGCGGGCCGCCGCGTGTTCCAGGGGCTCAGTTGCGGCTTCGTCCGCGGCCAGATCACGGTGATTCTCGGCGAGAGCGGTGCCGGGAAGAGCACGTTGCTGCGGCTGATCGGCGGGCTCACGCGTCCCGACTCCGGGGCGGTGCGGGTCGCCGGCCAGGATGTCGCGGCGCTCGGTCACGCCGACCTCTACCGCATGCGCGACCGGATCGGGATGCTCTTCCAGTACGGGGCGTTGCTCGATTCCATGACCGTTGCCGACAATGTGGCGCTGCCGTTGCGGGAACACTCGGACCGGAGCGAAACGGAGATCGCCACCGAGGTGGCGCGGCGCCTGGACTCGGTCGGTCTTCCCGACGCCGGACCTCTCTATCCGCGCGAACTCTCCGGCGGCATGAGCCGGCGTGCGGCCCTGGCCCGCGCCCTGGTGACGGAACCCGAGATCGTGCTCTGCGACGAGCCGTTCTCGGGGCTCGATCCGCTCAATGTGCGGCGCATCGAGAGGCTCCTGGTCGATCTCAACCAGCGCCTGGGGCTCACGATGCTCGTCGCTTCGCATCACCTGGCATCGTCCATGCGCATGGCCCACCGGATCGTATTCCTGACCGAGGGGCGTGCCGTGTCGGGCGAGCCGGATCGCCTGGCCGACAGCTCCGAACGCGCGATCGTCGATTTCCTGGCCGCCGAGCGGGGCGATGAGGTGCCCGCCGAAGGGAGCACGGGGTGAGGCGTCCCATCGAGCGCCTGGGCCTGCGCGTGCTCGGCTCCGTGAGCGAACTCGGCCGCATGGGTGTATTCGTGGGCGGCGTGGTGCGCGCCGGCGTCTTGCCGCGCTACCGCGTCCGGCGCTTCATCGAAGAACTCTACGACGTCGGGGTGCTGTCCCTGGCGATCATCTGCCTGTCCGGGCTCACGGTGGGCGCGGTGCTGGCGCTCCAGGGCTACTACAACCTGGCTCGCTTCGGTGCGGAAGGCTCCCTGGGTGCCGTGGTCGGGCTCGTGCTGGTGCGCGAACTCGGCCCGGTATTGACGGCACTCCTGGTGACGGGACGTGCGGCGTCAGCCATGGCGGCCCAGATCGCGACCATGGTGACCACGGAGCAACTCGACGGGCTCCGCATGATGTCCGTCGATCCGCTCGACTTCGTGGTTGCGCCCAAGGCGAAGGCGATGGTGGTGGCAATGCCGCTGCTGAACGCGCTCTTCATCGTCTTCGCGATCTTCGGCGGATACCTGGTGGGCGTGTCCTACCTCGGGCTGGACGGCGGCCAGTACTGGTCCAGCCTGGAATCGGCGATCGTCTTCGGCCAGGACATTGCGGGAAGCGTGCTCAAATCCGTGGTGTTCGGAACCCTGGTCGCCATCATTGCGACCTACCGGGGCTATACCGCAGAGCCCACGGCAGCCGGTGTCAGCGCCGCCACCACAGGGACCGTGGTGACCGCGTCCGTTGCGGTCCTCGTCTTCGACTACGCCATCACGGCCCTCTGGGGCGTGTGAGCGGGGAGGATTCCAGATGCAGCCTTCGCCCGTCCGAGATCTCCTGGTGGGACTCTTCGTCCTGGTGGGGCTTGGGGCGCTCGGGTACCTGACGTTCCAGGTCGGCGGCCTTTCCTGGAAACGCCCGGGCGGCCTCACGGTTTACGCCGCCTTCGACGATGTCGGGGGGCTCAAGCAGCGCTCGCCGGTGTCGATCTCCGGCGTGAAGGTCGGCGAGGTGTCGGGCGTCGAGCTGGACGAATTGCTGCGGGCGCGTGTCGTCCTCGAACTCGACGGGGAACTCGAGGTGCCGGTGGACAGTGCCGCGCGAATCCTCACGTCCGGCGTTCTGGGGGACCAGTTCGTGGCGCTGGAGCCCGGCGCTGAGGAGGATATCCTACAGACCGGCGACGAGATCGAACTGACGGAGAGCGCACTTTCCATCGAGCGGCTGATCGGCCGCTTCGTGAACGACGCGGGGTTGGAGGAGCAGTAATGGGAAGCATGAGCCGGGCCTCGGGGTGGCTTTTCGCCCTTGCGCTGGCGTGTCTCGGGGCCGGTCCGATGTGGGCCACCGCGGCACGCGCGGAAGATCCCGTCCCGGACACGGCCGCTGCATCGTCCGACGCGGCCGCCCATCACGACGAACTCGACTTCGAGGAGGAGTACGAGGAGGACGTGGCGCAGGGCGACCCCCTGGAGCCGATGAACCGGCAGATCTTCCGGCTCAACGAAGGCCTCGACCGGTACGCAATCGAGCCGGTCTCGAAGGCCTGGGACTACGTGCTTCCCGACTTCGTCCAGCACGCCATTCGGAACGCCTTCGACAACCTCCGCTTCCCGATCGATTTCGCCAACGATGTCTTCCAACTCGACATGACCCAGGCCGGTGTCTGTCTGGCGCGCTTTCTCCTGAACTCGACGGTGGGGATCGCCGGTTTGATGGATCCCGCGTCGACGCTCGGGCTCCACCGCAAGCCCGAGGACTTCGGCCAGACCCTCGGCTTCTGGGGCGTCCCGCCGGGTCCCTACCTGATGCTCCCGTTCTTCGGACCCTCCAATCTTCGGGATGGGTTCGGTCTGATCGTGGATACCGGACTCCGGGCGATCGGGTTCTTCATTCCTCTCGCGGTGAGTTTCGGCCTGGCGGGAGCCGACGCCCTGAACCGGCGATCGCTGATTCGGGACCAGCTCGACACGGAGCGGCGTGCATCGCTCGATTGGTACGTCTCGGTTCGCAACGCCTATTCTCAGTACCGGGCCAACTTGATCGACGATGACAAGGACGCCCTGAAGGATTACGACTATTTCCCGGGATTGGAAATCGATGCCGACCGACCGGCGCAGGACTAGCGCGTTGAGAATTCTCCGCAGCGCACCGCTTCTCCTGGCACTGCTGGCAGCGCCCGCGAGCGGCGCATCGGATCCCTCGGGCGCAACTGCGCTCATCCAGAAGACCGTCGACGAGGTGATCGTCATCCTCAACGACAGCGCGCTGGATACCGCGGGGCGTCGGAGTCGGATCGAGAAGATTGCGTGGGAGCGCTTCGATTTCGTCACCATGTCCCAGTTGGTCGTTGCCCGGTACTGGCGCGAGTTCTCGCCGGAGCAGAAGGAGACATTCATCCGCGAGTTCAAGGCCTTCCTCGCGCGTACCTACGGGGAGCGGATCGACCGCTACTCCGAGGAGACGGTGCTCGTGGTCGGTCAGGCGCCCGCGCCTCGGGGGGATGTCAAGGTCATGACCGAGATCGTCGGTGGCAACTATGGGGGCGCGGAGGTGGAATACCGCCTGCGGGCCGAGGACGGGATCTGGCGGGTGATCGACGTCAAGGTCGAGGGCATCAGCCTGGTGCTCAACTATCGCGACCAGTTCCGTTCGATCCTGTCCCGAAACGGGCCCCAGGGCCTGATCGACCGGCTGTCCGATCGGAACGCCGAGTTCGCCGCGAGTCCGTAGCCGCAGCGCGGCCCGACCCGCCGGTTAGAGGATGCGCCCTCCGTCGAGCACCAGGGTCTGGCCCGTGACGAAGGATGCGGCGGGGCTGCAGAGGTAGACCACGGCGCCAGCCATTTCGTCGGCGTCGCCCAGTCGGCCCAGGGCCGCCTCTCGGATCGAGGCCCGGCTGATTTTCGGGTCGTCCCACAGCGTGCGCGCGAACTCGGTCTTGATCAGGCCCGGGGCGATGCAGTTGACACGGATTCCGTCGGGACCCCAGCACTTGGCCTGGACCTGGGTCAGCATGATGAGCGCGGCCTTCGAGACGGAGTAGCCCCCGATGACCTCCGAAGCCCGAATCCCGCCCATGGAGCTCACGTTGATCATGCTGCCGCCCTCTCCATGCGCCAGCATGGCTTCGCGTGCGAAGTTTCCGAGCAGGTGCGGCGCCTTCACGTTCGTGTTCATGATCACGTCCCAGGCGCCTTCGTCGATTTCCTGTACGGGACCGAACACGGGTGTCGTCCCCGCGTTGTTGACCAGGATGTCGATACGCCCGAATTCTCGAACGGTTTCTTCCACCAGTCGCTGGAGTTCTTCGGGGCGCCGAACGTTCGTCGAAACGCCGAGCGCACGGGTTCCCTTGGCGCGAATGGCTTCGGCCGCCTCCTCGAGTGACTCCGGTTTTCGGGCCGCCAGGGCGACGTGGGCCCCGTGTTCCGCAAGACCCAGGGCGATCGACCGTCCGATCCCCCGGCTCGCCCCGGTGACGATGGCGACCTTGCCTTCGAGGCCGAAGTCAGCGACCGGCATGGGGGGGCGGCGCGGAATCCAACGCGCTGGGAGCAGAAAGCCGTTCGGCGCTCATGCGCGCGCGCGTCGTGGCGGGCGCGAGCGGGTCTCCGCAGTGCCCGCAGGCCGTGACGGGTTCGATGGGCGCGCCGCAACTCGTGTGGACCAGGGTCAGGCTGGGCGGACCCGTGCCGGACTGCCAGCGGTCCCCCCACTGCAGGAGGGCGAGCAGGACCGGGTACAACTCCCTTCCCTTGCGGGTCAGGCGGTACTCGTAGCGGGCAGGGCGGTCCTGGTAGGCCACCTTCTCCAGGACCCCGTGGTCCACGAGGTGGTCGAGCCGGGTCGCCAGGACGTTTCGCGCGATCCCCAGACGCCGGCGCAACTCGTCGAAGCGGCGGGCTCCGAAGAAAATCTCTCGCAAAATCAGCAGTGTCCAGCGCTCACCCACGACGGCGAGCGCTCGCGCGATCGAGCAAGGAATCTCGTGGACTTCCCCCCACCGCATCGGAACCCCCCTTGTTCGCCACGGATAGTCCCAAAAAGGGATCGGAAGGGAAAGCTATTTCCCGAACGCGGCGATGTAGCAGATCCAGGCCGGATCCTCGGGTGCTTTTTCGCAGCGCCGGAAGACGCCGTTGCCTTCTCCGGTCTCCCGGTCGGTCCCCTCCCAGTACACCTCGGTCTCGCGGAACCCGGCTTCCACCAGCAGTTCGCGGATTTCGGGAATGGTCCACAGCCGCCAGTCGTACCGGAAGGCCTTCTTCAGCTTGCTGCCGTCCGGGAATTCGAAGTGGATGAAATTCGTGACCGAGTGGTCGATCGGGTCGAACGCGTTCTGGTCCCAGACATAGGTGAAGCCGTCGACGCTGCGTTTCTCGACCTGGCACCGCTGGGCCTCGGCACCGCCGTAGGCGTCCAGGATCAGCATGCCGTCGTCGGTGAGCGTCTTTCGGGCGACTTCCAGGTAGTTGCGGAGTTCATCCCGCGTGCGGAACAGGAAGTAGGAGAAGTTGAAGGCCGCCGTCACCTCGACGAGTTCGTGGCGGACTTCGAGCACGTCGCCCTGGTAGAGGGTGAGCCTTTCGGTCTGGGCGGGGTCCAGCAGCGCGATGTGCCGGTCTTTGCCCCAGGCAAGGGGTTCCGGGTCGAGGTCGATGCCCCAGGCGCGGTTTTCCCGGCTCCGCTTGACCCATTCGCAGGCGAAGGCCGCCGTGCCGCAGAAGTCTTCCCGCAGCGTTTGGGCCTCTCGGGAAAAATGCTGCTTGTAGATCCGCGCGACCAGCGCCGCGTCGGCCTCGGGTTGCTGCACGCTCTTTTCGTAGAGTTCGTACTTGTCTGCGCTCTGGGCGCGGGTCCGCCACTTGCCCCGGCTCTTGGCGCGCTTCGTCTTGTTGCGCTTCTTTGCCACGGATCCCCCCTGGAAACGGGGCGAAGCTAGCAGGAGACGGGCGGCTCGTCCGCGCTCGGGTTCCGGAGAATCACGCGTCCGGGTCGTAGCCCAGGTTGGGCGTGAGCCAGCCCTCGACCTCCGCCAGCGGCATCTCCTTGCGCGCTGCGTAAGCCGCGACCTGGTCTCGTCCGAGCTTCCCGACCGTGAAATAGCGGGCTTCCGGGTGGGCAAGGTAGAGGCCGCTCACGCTCGCCGCCGGGAACATCGCGCACGACTCCGTCAATTCGATTCCGACATCCGGAGCACCCAGCAGCGAGAAGAGCGAGCGCTTCTCGGTGTGATCCGGGCACGCGGGGTAGCCGTAGGCCGGGCGAATGCCGCGGAATTTCTCCCGGATCAGTTCCTGGTTGGTAAAGCTTTCACCCGCGCCGTAGCCCCAGTCGCGCCGGGCGCGTTGATGGAGACACTCGGCGTAGGCTTCGGCGAGCCGGTCGGCCAGCGACTTGACGAGGATGGAACTGTAGTCGTCCTGGGCCTTCTCGAAATCGGCCGACAATTCGGCGGCGCCGACTCCGGCGGTCACGGCGAAGGCGCCGACGTGGTCCGCGATCCCGGTTGTTCCGGGCGCGACGAAGTCCGCGAGGGAGTAGTGGGGTTTACCGTTCTTCTGGAGCTCCTGCTGGCGAAGCATCGGCAGGCGCAGGCGTTCGCGCGTTCGCTCCGCGTCCTCGAAGAGCACCACGTCGTCTCCTTCGGAACACGCGGGCCAGAACCCGTACACCCCGCGATGCTCGATCAGTTTCTCGTCGATGATTCGCCGGAGCATCGTCTGGCCGTTTTCAAAGAGATCCCGGGCAGCCTCGCCCTTCTCCGGGTGGTCGAGAATCGCCGGGTACTTCCCCGGGAGCTCCCAGGCGGCGAAGAAGAAGGTCCAGTCGATGTACGCGGTGATGGTGTCCAGGGACAGGTCTTCTACGATGCGACGGCCGGTGAAGCTCGGCTGGGGCACGTCGTCGGCACGCCACTCGATCGGGAAGGCGTTCGCGCGTGCCTCGTCGTAGGGCAGGAGCTTTTTGGGGCCCTGGCCGCCGTAGATTTCCCGCAACTGGTCCTGTTTGCTCCGGTTCTGTGCGTCGAAGCCTTCCCGTTGCTTGGGGTCGAGGAGGGCTCCCACCACGTTCACCGCCCGCGAGGCGTCGTGGACATGGACGACGCTCTGCTCGTACTGCGGCGCGATCTTGACCGCGGTGTGTTGCTTGCTCGTGGTGGCCCCGCCGATGAGCAGCGGTTTCTCGATGCCGCGTCGTTCCATTTCCCGGGCGACGTGAACCATCTCGTCCAGGGAGGGGGTGATGAGGCCGGAAAGGCCGATCAGCTGGCAGTCCTGCTCCACGGCGGTATCCAGGATCTGGTCGCACGGCACCATCACGCCGAGGTCGATGATCTCGTAGTTGTTGCAGCCCAGGACGACGCCGACGATGTTCTTGCCGATGTCGTGGACGTCCCCTTTGACGGTCGCGAGCACGATGCGGCCCTGGGAAGAGGCGCCGGCAGCTTCCTGGTCCTGCTCCATGAACGGGGTCAGGTAGGCGACGGCGCGCTTCATCGCCCGGGCGCTCTTGACGACCTGGGGAAGGAACATCTTCCCCTCGCCGAACAGGTCGCCCACGATCTGCATGCCGGCCATCAGGGGGCCTTCGATGACTTCGAGCGGCCGGCTGCAGCCCTGCCGCGCCTCCTCGGTGTCGTCTTCGATGTAGTCGACGACGCCGCGGACGAGGGCGTAGGAAAGGCGCTCCCCCACGGGTTGTTCGCGCCAGGAGAGGTCGACCGTTTGCTGCCGGGCGGTTCCCTGGACCGTCTCGGCGTACTCCACCATCCGCTCGGTGGCGTCCGGGCGGCGGTTGAAGAGGATGTCTTCGACCCGCTCGAGCAGTTCCGCGGGGATGTCCGCGTACGAACCCAGCTGCCCCGCGTTCACGATTCCCATGTCCATGCCGGCCGCGACGGCGTGATAGAGGAAGGCGGTGTGGATTGCCTCGCGCACCGGGTCGTTGCCGCGAAACGAGAAGGAAAGGTTCGAGACCCCGCCACTGACGTGGGAGCCCGGACAGGTCTGCCGGATCGTCTTCACGGCTTCGATGTATGCCCGCGCGTATTCCGCGTGCTCCTCGATACCGGTGGCGATGGCGAGGATGTTCGGATCGAAAACAATGTCCCGCGGGTCGAAGCCGGCTTCTTCGGTCAACAGCCGGTAGGCCCGCTGACAGATTTCCACCTTGCGCTCCGCGCTGTCGGCCTGTCCGGTTTCGTCGAAGGCCATGACCACGACACCGGCGCCGTAGCGCTGGATGCTCCGGGCCTTTTCCAGGAAGTCGGCTTCGCCTTCCTTGAGGCTGATCGAGTTGACGATGCCCTTGCCCTGGATGCAGCGGAGCCCGGCTTCGAGTACCTCCCACTTCGAGCTGTCGACGACGATGGGAACCCGGGTGGCCTCGGGTTCGCCCGCGAGGTTGTTCAGGAATTCGGTCATGGCGGCGACCGAGTCGAGCATGCCTTCGTCCAGGTTGATGTCGATGAGGTTGGCCCCGTTGCGCACCTGCTGGATGGCGACTTCCGTCGCTGCTCCGTAGTCGGCCTTCTTGATCAGCTTTGCAAAGCGCCTGGACCCGGTGACGTTGGTCCGCTCGCCGATCATCGTGAAGTTCGACTCGGGCCGGATCTCGTAGACCTCGAGGCCACTGAAACGCGTGACGCTCCGGTCTTCTTCGGGGATGCTCCGGGGGGCGACGCCCGCGACGGCGTCTGCGATCGCGCGGATGTGCCCGTCGGTGGTGCCGCAGCAGCCGCCCACCAGGTTGACGAGGCCGCTGGAAGCGAACTCGCCGAGCTTGCCGGCCGTTTCTTCCGGGGTCTCGTCGTACCCCCCGAAGGCGTTGGGGAGGCCGGCGTTGGGGTAGCAGCTCACCGGTACCGGGGCGAGGGCGGACAGTTCGGCCAGGGTCGGGCGCATCTGGTCGGCGCCGAGGGCGCAGTTGATGCCGACCGAGAGCGGCCGCGCGTGGGCGACCGAGTTCCAGAACGCGTCGATCGTCTGGCCGCTGAGCGTGCGGCGTGCGGCGTCCGTGATGGTGACCGAGAGCATGAGCGGCAGTTCCCGTCCGATCTCGTCCTCGAGTTGTTTGATCGCAAAGATCGCCGCCTTCGCGTTGAGGGTGTCGAAGATCGTCTCGACGAGGAGCAGGTCGGCCCCTCCGGCCACGAGTGCCTGCGCCTGCTCGCGATACGCGTCGGCGAGTGCGACGAAAGTCGTGGTGCGGAATCCCGGGTTTTCGACGTCCGGCGAGAGGGTGAGGGTCCGGTTCGTCGGCCCGATGGCGCCGGCCACGAAGCGGGGCTTGTGGGGTTCGCGCTCGGTCCAGCGGTCGGCCACGCGGCGTGCGAGGCGCGCGGCTTCCCGGTTGAGCTCGGGCACGAGGGCCTCCGTGCCGTAGTCCGCCTGGGCGATGCGCGTGGCACCGAAGCTGTTGGTCAGGAAGATGTCGGCGCCGGCCGCGCAATATCGATCGTGGATCGATTCGACCACGTCCGGACGGGTCAGCACGAGTAACTCGTTGTCGCCCTGGAGGGGCTGGGGGTGGGCTTCCAGGCGCTCCCCGCGGAAATCCGCTTCGCCGAGCCCCTCGGCCTGGAGCATGGTTCCCATGGCCCCGTCGATCACGAGGATCCGCTCGGACAACAGGCGTGTGAGATGGGCGTGGACCGACATGACTCCGGAACCTGATGCGCCCATCGGCAGGCGGTGGGACGCAGGATAGCCTTTTAATCAGGTTATCCCAATAAGAAGATTGATTAATCCCCGAGGGGAAACCCCAGGATTGCCTCGAGTTCCGCCAGGGCGGCGTCGGCATCGGTGACCTTGAGGGTCTGCATGCCCAGGGCGCGGGCGGTCTTGAGGTTGCTGCCGATGTCGTCGAGAAAGACGGCCTGGCCGGGGGCGACGCCGAGCTCGCTGCACGCCAGCTCGTAGATGCGGGGATCGGGCTTGCGCAGCCCGACGACACTCGACTCGATGAAAACGTCGAAGTGTTTTCGGAGCGCGCCCGTCCCGGCCTCGGGGTCTTCGGAAGCCCAGTTGTTCGTGAGCGCTGCGGTCTTGATCCCGCGCCCTCGAATCGCATCGATGGCGGCGAGCATGCGGGGACGCGGCAGGGAGGCGGTCTGCATGCGCGCCATCATTTCCCGGGCCGAAAGCTCCTGGCCGGCTGCGGCGCAGTCGGCCTCGAAGGCCGGGTAGAAGGCCGCGAGGGTCAGCTCGCCGCGCTCGAGACGCGACCAGGCGCCCGACGGCGCGGTGTCGACGACCACCCGGTTCACGAAGCCGTCGGGGATGCCGAGGTCGCGCTCGTAGGCGGCGATGGCGTGGAGCGGCGAACCCAGGACGACCCCGCCCAGGTCGAAGATCACTGCGGTGATCGGTTTCACGGGCGGATACTCGGGGATCTCGGCGTGGAGATCGAGGGGGGAGGTGGCGAGGCCGCGCGGGCGCGCAGCGAATCGACCGAGTAGATCGCGAGGGCGATCCAGACGCACCCGAAGGCAATGCCCTCGCGGATGCGGAAAGGTTCTCCGAACCAGGTAATGGCCAGCACGAGGCTCAGGCTCGGGGCGATGTACTGGAAGAAGCCCAGCGTGACGAGGCGCAGCCGACGTGCGGCAGCGTTGAAGCAGATCAGCGGCGCCGCCGTGAAGATTCCCGCTGCCCCGAGCAGTACGGGGATCCAGGCATCCTCGGCGTAGCTGGCCACGCGGCCGGGTCCCGACAGGAGGACGAGGTAGGTCGCGGCGGCCGGGGCGAGCAGCAGGGTTTCGATGCTGAATCCCACCACCGGTTCCACCGGGGCGACTTTCCGGATCATTCCGTAGAAGGCGAACGTGAAGGCGAGGAACAGGGAAACCCAGGTGACGGTCGTGAACGAAAGGGCGAGCTGCCCCACGCCGACCACGGCGAGGAGTACGGCGACCGCCTGGCCGAAGCGCAGGCGCTCGCGCAGGAAGGTCATGCCGAGGGCCACGTTCACGAGCGGCGTGATGTAGTAGCCGAGTGAGGTCGCCAGCACCTGGCCGTGAAGGACTGCCCAGATGAAGACGAGCCAGTTGGCGCCGATCAGCGTCGCGGTGAGGGCCAGGAGCGCGCAGCGCCGGGGCGATCCGAGGTCGGCCCGGAGCGCAGGCCATGCTCCCGTGGCACCCACCAGCACGAGTCCCACCACGCACGAGGTCAGGACCCGCCAGGCGAGGAGTTCGCTGGCGGGAACGACGGCGAGGGCCTTCCAGTACAGCGGAGCGATGCCCCAGATGCCGTACGCCGCCAGGGCGAAGAGGGCGCCGTGGGAAGCAGAGCCGGTTTCCTTGCGCACGGGGCTCCTCGGGGGTGGACGCGGCGCGCAGGATACTGGCCCCGGGGTCGGTGCCGCTCCTGGGCGGACCCGAGGGCCGCGGAGCCGGCCTCAGTCGGGATCCGAGAACCGGGGCGCCCGCTTCTCGAGGTTCGCCTGGACGGCTTCGCGCTGGTTCGGCTTCCCCAGGAGCGAGCGCTGAAGGCCTTCCTCCAGGCGGAGTCCCTGCGCAACGGAAAGATCCGGCAAGGCCTCGAAGAGCTGCTTCGCCGCGCGCACCGCGCTGGGCGACTTGCCGGCGATTTCCTCGGCCAGGGCCCGGGCGGCGTCGCGGGGCGTGTCCGAGAGGTGTGTGACGAGCCCGAGTTCCGCCGCCTCGACGCCGGAAACCGTGCGTCCCGTGAAGGTGAGTTCCTTGGCCACGTCGATCCCGACCAGGGGGGGCAGGGTCTGGCTCAGGGTGACGTCGGGGACGAGGCCCCACTTGATCTCCATCACGGACAAGCGTGCGTCGGGCGTTGCGAAGCGGACGTCCGCGGCGAGGGCGAGTTGGATGCCGGCCCCGAAGCACACGCCGTGGACGGCCGCGATCACCGGGACCGGGAGCTGCTTCCAGACCCAAGCGGAGCGTTGCACGGCATTGGCAGGGCTCGAGGCGTCCCGCGCGAAGGGGTCGAAGCCGACCCCCCCGCCCGCGAAATTCGAGACATCGATGCCCGCGGAGAAGCCGCGTCCCTCGCCGGACAGGACGACGGCGCGAAGCGAGCGGTCCTCGGCCAGGCGACTGCCGGCCTCTGCCAGCGCGCGGAAGGCTTCGGGGTCCAGGGCGTTCAGCTTTTCGGGACGGTTGAGCCGGACGTCGGCGATGCCGTTCTCGACATCGATGAGCAGGCGGTCTGTCACGGAGTCACCTCGGTTGCGCCATGGGGGGGGCGGGTTCGGTTGCCGCAGGCCGGCGTGGGGCCGGTCTCTCGGCGTCCTGGCCCAGGGGGAGGAAGATCGTGAAGCGTGAACCGCGCCCTGGCTCGACCTCGACGGAGAGGTCGCCGCCGGCCCGTTGAAGCATCCGGTAGACCGCAGGAAGGGGCAGGAATTCACCTCCCGCCGGCTCCGCTCCCATATCGGCGGGGGTTTCGGCGGTGAAGCCCCGGGCGATCGCGTCCGGGTCGAGGGCGCCGCTCGATTCGCTGACCGTGAGCGTCACGTACCGTGCGGGTGCGACGCCCGGGAGCAGGTCCGGGGCGACGCTCGGGGGTTCGTGCACGCCGGCGGCGACCCGGACGACCCCGCCCCCGGCAATGGCCTGGGCTGTCCGGTGGACGAGGCTCGCCAGGATCGCATCGAGGGGGAGGCGCGCTTCGCGGGGTGTCGGCAGGTGCGCGGGTCCGGGGTCCGTTTCGATCCGGACCCCCTTCGGGAGGCTGCGCCGGGCACGGCGTGCCGCTCGCCGGAGGAGGGTGTCCACGCGCAGTTTGCCCTCCCGGTGGGGGCGGAGGCGGGTGGGCTCCTCGTCCGGGCGCGCCAGTTCCTCGAACTCCCACCCCAGCCACTGGGCCATCAGGTGGACGAGGTCCTTGTGTGTCGCGGTGAGACGGGTGTTCGCTGGTCCGTTCTTCGCGAAGACGAGGGTTCCGAAGTTTTCCCCCGCAACGCGAATGGCGGAGGCGAGGTAGGTGCCGAAGCGGAGGTCGGCATCGATCTCGCTCGAAGCGAGACTCGGGTCTTCGGCTCGGGCAACGGGCCGCTCCGACGCGAGCGTTTCCCGGCACGGTGTTCTTTCGAGCGCATAGACCGCGCCCGAAGCAACCGGGAAGTCGGGCGGCGCATGGATCGCGACGATCTCGTAGCGGGTGCCGACAACCCGGGACACGAACCCGATTTCGAGACCGAAGCGCTGGCAGGCGTCTTCGAGCAGGTGGGGCAAGCGCTCTTCCAGGGCCTTGCCCCGGCGCGCGGCGAACTCGGAAAGGCCGCGGACGCTTTCCATGCTTTCCCAGTGCAGTTCTTCGGCGTGGTGCAACTCGCGGAGCGTGCGCGCGATGCCCACCACGGCCACGCAGCCCAGGAGCCCGGCGGCCAGCGCGGCAGCGGCGCCGGCCGTGGGCAGGTCGAGTCCCAAGGGGTGTCCAGCGAGGTCGAAGAGCGCGACGCCCTGGCCGGCGGCGAGCAGCAGGAAGACGGCGGTGAGCAGGTAGACCCGGGCCTCTCCGGAGCGGGCGGCGACTCTCGCGGCAAGGAGGGCGGCTGCCAACAGCGCGCCCGCGGAAGCGAGGAGCAGTACCGTCACGGAGTCTCCGGGAATCGCTGGACTGGCGGTTGTTGGGAGGCTGGACAAGCCTAGCGGATCGCCGCGCGTGGCAGCCGGTGGCCTGCCCCGGAGGGAATCTTGGCTTCGAGTGTCGTGGGCCTGGGGCTCTGTGTCGTCGATCACTGCTATCTCGTGGACGATCTGGCGGGCAGCCCGGAACGCATGCGCTACCGGGAGCGTCGCGTGTTCGCTGGGGGCATGGTCGGTAACGCGATCCGCCAGGTTGCGGCCCTGGGCTGCAAAGCCCACGTGCTTTCGGGGCTGGGAGACGACGCTGAAGGGCGCTTCGTCCGCTCGGAACTGGAAGCGGCGGGCGTCGGAACCCGGGGACTCCTTCACTCCGAGCGGCTCGAGACCACGGTTGCGGTTGTCCTCGTCGACCGGCGGACGGGCGAGCGGCGGTTCGTGGTTCCCGACCGGCGGGGCCTCGAGGCGCGCTCCCCCGCGTTCGACCTCGACGAGGTCGACCGCTGCCGGGTGCTGATGGTCGACGGGCACTTCCCGGCCGAGGCCCTGCGTGCGGTCCGGCGCGCCCGGGCGGCGGGTGCGCGGGTCGTCGGCGACTTCCACCGGATGACGCCGCGCATTGCGCGGCTTCTCCCCCACGTGGACCACGCAATCGTGTCCGAAGAATTCGTCGCGGCCAGCGGCTACGCGAACCCGCGCGAGGCGCTGCGGGCCCTGGCCGAAGCGACCCGGGGCCAGCCGGTCGTGACGCTCGGCTCCAGGGGTGGACTCACCCTGGCGGGTCGGCGCTTCCGGCGCGTCGCCGCGCGCCGCGCCCGGGTGGTCGACACGACGGGGGCGGGGGACGCGTTCCACGGCGCCGTCGCCGCGGGCCTCGTGTGGGGACTCGACTTTGCCGCTTGCCTGGAGCTCGGCGCGCGCGCGGCGGCGCGCAATTGCACGGCGCCTGGCGCGACCGGACGGCTCATGACTCGGGACGAGGTTCCGGTCGCTTTGCGGCCCGCTGGGCCGAGATCCCGACGAGGTCGGTGAGCACCCGGAGCGCCTCTTCGAGCTGGGGCGTGTCCTCTTCTTCGTCCGGGTCGGCCGCCTCCTTGGCCTCTGCTTCTTCCCGCCGCTTCATGAGTTCGGCGAGTTCGATCACGCCGGCGTTCTTCCGCTGTTCCTCGAGGCGCTCCTGGATTTCTTCGAACTCCTCGTTTCCCGCGATGCGGCTTGCCGAGCGTTCCACCAGCAGCGTGACGACTTCGTTCGGGACGGGATCCCAGTGGCCGGCACCGTCGGCCACGTTGGCGCGCTTGCCGAGGAAGGGGGTCGTGGTCTGGGGCGGTAGCGAATAACGCTGGGTCTTTTCTCCGTAGTCGTCGCTCGAGAGCAGAGAGGGCAGCACCACGTCGGCACGAACTCCGGAGTGCTGGGTGGATTGCCCGCCCGGCCGGAAGAAGAGGGCGGTTGTTACCTTCAGCGCGCCGTTGTCGCCGGGAAGCTGGGAGATGGTTTGCACCGTGCCCTTTCCGAAGGTGTGGTCGTCGCCGACGATCACGGCACGTCCGTAGTCCTTGAGCGCTCCCGCGAGAATTTCCGAGGCGGACGCGCTCACCCTGGAGGTGTGCACCACCATGGGGCCGCTGTACAGGACATTGCCGTCCCGGTCCGCGAGGATCTGCCGACGTCCCCGCGCATCCTGGATACCGACGACCTCTCCGAGCCGGATGAAGTAGCCGGAAATCTCGACGGCGTGTTGCAGCAGGCCTCCGCCGTTCCGCGAGAGGTCGAGGAGCAGACCGTCCGCCTGGGCTTCGTTCACCTCGCCGAGGAGCCGTTTTACGTCGTCGGTGCTCTGGCGCTCGCCCGGGTTGGCGTCGCCGTAGAAGGACGGGAGTTCCAGGACCGCGAGCTTGAACTTCTTGCCGTCGACTTCGGTTTCTTCGAAGCGAAGGTTCGCCGCCTGTTCCGTCAGGTCGATCTTGTCCCGGATGATTTCGACCTCGAATTTCTCCGAGGTGCCGCCCTCGTTGCGCAGGACGGTGAGCCAGACGCTGGTCCCGGCCTTGCCGCGGATCTGGCTGACGGCGTCGCGCAGGGGCATGTCGATCAGGTCGGTGAAGTCCTTCCCGTCCTGCGAGACGGCGATGAGTTTGTCCTTGGGTTTCAGCTTGCCGTTGCGGTCCGCGGCACCGCCCGGGATGATCCGTTCGGCTACGGCGTAGCCGTCCTGTTCGGAGAGGGCGACGCCGATGCCTTCGAGGGAGAGGGACATCCCGATGCGGAAGTCTTCCAGTACGCGCTGGGAGAGGTAGTTCGTGTGGGGATCCAGGGCCGAGGCGAAGGAGTCGAGGAAGACCTCGTAGATTTCGTCGGGCGGAATATCGAGTTCACGCTTGAGTCGTCGCTCGTAGCGCCGGATGAGCTTCTTCTTCGCTTCGTCCAACTCGGTGTCATCGCTCAGGTAGTTGGACATCTGGAAGTGGATCATGCCCACCATCACGGCGTCCCGGGTCTCGGGATCCGCCGCGTAACCGCGGGTTTCCGGGTCGAGGGTGAGGCTCGCGGTTGCGTCGATCGCGTAGCCGTCGGCCTCCAGCGTGGCGCGCACGAATTTCGCAGCGGCTTCGTGCTTGCGCAGGACGCTCTTGTGGACATTGGTGATGCGGCTGCAACGGCCCTTTTCGATGTCGGCGAAGATGCCCGCGAGGGACGTCTTCAAGGCGTCGACCTCGGGTTGGGTGAGAAGGGTCCGGGTCCGGTCGAGCCGGAGGAGGTAGTTGTCCACGGCCCGTTGCTCGATCTCGGCGGTCCGGGCGTTGTGGCGGACGTGCCCCCGGAGCAGGAGCCGGATGAACTCGGGCGTGGCGCCGCAACTCAGGGTGGCACCGGCGGGGGTCGTTCCCATGACCACGCCGCCGGCCAGCAGGAGACCCAGGAATTTCTGTAGACGAGACGAGGACATGAGTTCTTTCGGATCGGGGCGCCGTGTCCATACCTTTACCGCAGACCGCCGATTCCGGCCCTCCCTCCGGGGGGCGGGCCGAAGTTCGGTTAGAATGCGCGACTCGATGTGGGGATCCCGATGAAAAAGGTACTGATCGGTGTTGCGGCCGTCTTCTGCATTGCGCTCGCCGGGGTCTGGATCTACGTGGACGAGATCGTCGGCGGGGCAATCCAGCGCGGCGGTTCGGCCGCGCTGGGCGTGGACGTCCAGGTGGATTTCGTCCGGATCAGCCCCTTGGACGGCAAGCTTCGGCTGAACGGTCTGGACATCGCGAATCCACCGGGCTTCGATTCGAGCCGCTTCCTCCGGATCGGAAGCGGTGCGATCGTGGCGGACCTGGGGACCCTCGAGGACGACGTCGTCGAAGTGCCCCGGATTTCCATGGAGGACGTGGACGTTTCGCTCGACCGCGAAAAGCACCGGACGAACTACGGGCAGATCCTCGAGAACGTGAAGCAGTTCGAGGCCTCGGACGACACCCAGCGCGATGACTCGCAGCAGCGCTACGTGGTGCGCCTCGTAGAAATCAAGAATGTGACGGCGCGGGTCGAGTGGTCGAAGGTTGCCGCCGACAAGACCGCGTTGAACGTCGTGATTCCGGAGATCGAGTTTCGCGATCTCGGGGCGAAAGACGGGCGCGGCGTCACGATGGCCGAGATCACGGGCATCTTCACCAAGGCGCTCCTGGCTTCCATCGCCCGCTACGGGGTGAACCTGCCCGGCGCGGTGCGAGATGGGCTCGAAGTCGGTCTCAGCGGGGTCGGAGCCGTGACCGGCGTGGTGGTGAAGGGCGCGGGTACGGCGCTGGTCGACGTCACGTCCGGTGTCGTCGGGGGGATCGCCGGGGAGGAAGCGGGCGACAAGGTCCGCGGCGCCGGCAGCTACGCCGTCGGGGGTGTGCGCGACTTCGTGGGAGGCACCACGGAAAAGAGCGAAGAGGCCGTGAAGGGTGTTGGTGATGCGTTGGGCAAGGCCGAGGGAGGCGTTCTCGGGGGCCTCCGGCACCTGACCGGGACGGAGAAAGCCTCCGACGAGACGCCTTGACGCCGCCGCCCCGGCGCCGGCTCTGGCTGCGGAGCGTCGGGATCGCCGCTGCGGTCGTCCTTGCCCTGGCGGCGACCCATTTCCTGCGCCGGTCGCTCGGGATCGAGTGGTCCGCCGCGTCGATCCAGTCCACGGTGGCCGGGTTCGGGCTCTGGGCGCCGGTCATCTTCCTGGCCCTCGTCTGCGTGCGCCAGCTGTTTGCGCTGCCCTCGGTCCTGGTCTTGACCTCGGCGGGCCTGCTGTTCGGCGCGGGGCTCGGCACCGTGTTCGGCGGCGTGGGCATCGCTCTCAACGCCTGCGTGCTGTACGGCATCGCGCGGTTCATGGGGCGGGACTGGGTGCTGCCCCGGATCCACGCGCGGTGGCCCCAGTTCGAGCTTCGCGCGCGCACCGCGGGTCCGCCGTTTCTCGCGATCACGACGGCCCACCCGTGGGGGGTGCTCACACCGTTCTACTTCGCCGCGGGAGTCACGGGCATTACGGCCCCCATGTTTTTGTTGAGCGTGGGCCCGGCGGCGCTGGTTCGCGCCGGTCTCTACTCGTACCTGGGCGCGAACTTGTTGGACGTGACGTCGCCGGATTTCTGGATCGCCACCACCCTGCTGGTGCTCTCGGGCGTCGTGCCCCTGGCTCACCCCGGCTTTCGCAGGCGGCTGCGCAGCCTCGTCGGCTCGGGCGAACCCGCGCCCTAGCGGCCGCCGGCCAGGCTCAAGCCGCCGGTCTGGAGAAGAAGAAGTACCGGAAGAGGGCGAGGTAGTCGCTGCGCCGCGATTCGATCACGGGGGCAACTTCGGTCTTCAGCAGAAAGGACTCCAGGTCGGGGAGCACCGTGTAGGAAGCCTGAGGTTCCCAGTGGTGCAGCAGGTGGCGATTGAGACCGGCACCGCCGAGCGTCCTGGAAAACAGGTCGTCGCCGAACATCCGGGTCAGGGCGCCGTGGGGCTCCCGGTCGTAGTCGACGCTCGGGTCGGCGTCGAGGCGCCGGTGCTCGAGCATCTGGCGCACCGCACTGAAGAAGGGAAAGCAGGACCCGACGCCGAGCACCCAGGCCAGGGCGACGGGCCAGGCGCCGGCCAGCAGGAACGCCAGCACCAGCAGGCCGTGCAGGCTCGATGCGTAGAGGAGCGGCAGGAAGGAACTCTCCGTCTTGCGCAGGGACTGCAATCGACGCCTGCGCTTGAGCATGACCTCCAGGGCGTACAGGCCGGTGAGCGTCTTGAGGATGAAACCCGCCGTCGGCGCCTCGAAGTAGCTGCTCTCCGAATCGTCCGTAGCGCCGAGCGCCCGGTGGTGTTCGAGGTGCACGCGTCGCCAGGACTTGACTTCCGTACCCGAGAGCCAGCAGACGAAGAGATTGGTCAGGCGGTCGTTTTGCGACGAGTCGGCGGCCATGTTGTAGTGCGCGGCGGCGTGGACGAAGAGGTAGATGTACGCGCTCCAGTACCCGACGGAGATCGCTCCCAGCAGCGCGATGATCAGGCCGAACAGCCCGGTGCCCGCCATCCAGACGACGACGAGCGTCGCGGCGAGCGCCGCGTATCCCACCGCGACATCGCGCCAGGCCAGGCGGTAATCGGGTTCGAGGGAGCGGACGAACTCCGCATACGGCTGCCCCGCGGAATCGTGCAGGCTCCCGCGGATCCTCGAGAACGAGTTGGAGTAGTCGTTCTCGGAAAATCCGCGGCTCGATGCGTTCATGCGTTCTGCCAGGCCCCTGGCGCAGACTCAGTAGCGATAGTGGTCGGGCTTGTAGGGCCCCTCGACGGGAATTCCCAGGTAGTCGGCCTGGGCCGCCGTGAGCTCGGTGAGGCTCACGCCGAGCTGCTCGAGGTGAAGCCGCGCCACTTCCTCGTCCAGGTGCTTGGGAAGCACGTAGACCTGCTTCTCGTAGCGCCCCGAATCGCGCTCCTGCCACAACTCGAGCTGGGCCAGCACCTGGTTCGTGAACGAGGCGGACATCACGAAGCTCGGGTGTCCGGTCGCGCAGCCCAGGTTCAGCAGGCGGCCCTCGGCGAGGACCAGCACGCTGTGGCCGTCCGGGAAGACCCACTCGTGGTACTGGGGCTTGATCTCCGTGCAGCGGACGCCTTCGATCTTCTTGAGGCCCGCCATGTCGATCTCGTTGTCGAAGTGGCCGATGTTGCCGACGATGGCCTTGTCCTTCATCCGCGCCATGTGGTCGGCGGTGATGATCTCGAAGTTTCCCGTGGCGGTGACGAAGATGTCCGCGGTCTCGACCACGTCGTCGATCCGGCGCACCTCGTAGCCCTCCATGGCGGCCTGGAGCGCGCAGATCGGGTCGATCTCGGTGACGATGACCCGGGAGCCCTGGCCGCGAAGGGCCTGGGCACAGCCCTTGCCGACTTCGCCGAAGCCGCACACGACGGCCACCTTGCCGCCGAGCATCACGTCGGTGGCGCGCATCAGCCCGTCGGGCAGGGAGTGTCGGCAACCGTAGATGTTGTCGAACTTGCTCTTGGTCACCGAGTCGTTCACGTTGATTGCGGGGAAGAGCAGGCTGCCCTCGTTGGCCATCTGGTAGAGGCGGTGCACCCCGGTGGTGGTTTCCTCGGAAACGCCGCGGAGCCGCTCGCCGAAGCGCGTCCACCGCTGGGGGTCGCGGGCGAGTTCGGCGCGCAGGGTTTCCAGGATGACGCCCCATTCTTCGGGATCGTTGTCGGCGTCGAAGTCGGGGACCTTGCCCGCCTTCTCGAATTCCACCCCCTTGTGCACGAGCAGCGTCGCATCGCCGCCGTCATCGACGATCAGGTCCGGGCCGCCGTCGTCCGGCCACACGAGGGCCTCCCGCGTGCACCACCAGTACTCGTCCAGGGTCTCTCCCTTCCAGGCGAACACCGGGATGCCCTGGGGCTCGTCGGGGGTTCCGTGGGGCCCGACCACGGTGGCTGCCGCAGCGGAGTCCTGGGTGGAGAAGATGTTGCACGAGACCCACCGGACGTCGGCGCCCAGCTCGACGAGGGTCTCGATCAGGACGGCGGTCTGCACCGTCATGTGCAGGCTTCCCATGATGCGGGCGCCCGCCAGGGGCTTGTCCGCGCGATGGCGCTCGCGGAGGGCCATCAGCCCCGGCATCTCGTGCTCGGCCAGGCGGATTTCCCGGCGGCCGAGCTCCGCGAGATCGAGGTCGGCGACTTTGAAAGGCTGACGGTCGGGCGTGGACACGGTTTCTCCTGTCGGCATGGGGGGCCGCAGTATTTATCTGTTTATGCGGATTAAGTGTTCCAAGCTGGAGCCGGGGTGTCAATGCCTAGTGGATGGCTCCCGGCTCCCGCAGCAGGAAGGGGGCAATCTCCGCGTCGAACTGCCCGCCGTTGCGGGTCACCATCTGGTAGCTGCCCTCCATCGAGCCGAAGGGCGTCGAAAGAGGGCAGCCCGATGTGTACTGGTAGGCGGTGCCGGGTTCGAGCACCGGCTGCTCCCCGACCACGCCCGGCCCGCGCACTTCCTCCACCTGGCCCGCCCCGTCCGTGATGACCCAGTGCCGCGAGATCAACTGCACCGTTTCGCTGCCCTCGTTGGTGATGGTGATCGTGTAGAGGAAGAACCAGCGCTCGCCGGGGCGTGAGTGGTCCGGTGCGTACTGGGTGACGACCTCCACGCGGATGCCCTGGGTCGTGGCCTCGGAGCCGTCCATCAGCCGTCTCCCGTTTCCGTCATCCGAGCGCTGGTTTCCCAGAGGCGGCGTGCGGTTTGCGGGTCTCGGGCCGGGGCGGCGGGTTGTTTTTCGCGGCAGTTCGCGAAGTAGGCTCCGGAAACCCCTGCCAGTTCCGGAGCCGTCGCGACGTGGACCGAGGTCCGTGCACCCTGGTCCGGCGTCTTGAAGAAGGGTTTCAGCACGCCCGTCACGACGCTTCCGAGCCAGCCGTTCTGTGCGCCCAACCGCGACGCGACGGCGCCGGGGTGAAGCGCGTTTGCCGTGACGCCGGTCCCGGCGAGGCGGCCTGCCAGCTCGACGGTGAAAAGGATGTTCGCCGACTTCGAGCGCCCGTAGGTCCGCATCGACCGGTAGCGGTGTTCGCTCTGGAGATCGTCGAGGTCCAGGGAGCCGAAACGGTGGGCATCCGAAGCCACGTTCACGATCCGGGCGGGCGCGCTCGAGACCAGGCGTTCCCGGAGCAGGTTCGTGAGCGCGAAATAGGCCAGGTGGTTGACGGCGAAGGTTTCTTCGAAGCCGTCGACGGTGACCCGGCGCTCGAGGTTCACCACACCGGCGTTGTTGACGAGCAGGTGGAGTTCCGGACAAGTCTCCAGGATTTCACCGGCGAGGCGCCGGACTTCGGCCAGGGAGGCGAGGTCGGCGAGGCGTAGCTCTGCCCGCCCGGTGCCCCCCGCCGCAGCCAGGCGCGCCAGGGTTGCTTCGCCCCGTTCCGGGCTGCGCCCCACGACCACCACGCGTGCTCCCATTTCCACGAGTGCCCGGGCGGTGGATTCGCCGATCCCCGAGGTGGCTCCGGTGACGACACAGGTCTTGCCCGATAGGTCCGGCATGGTCTGGCATCCTACCCGAAGCGATGCCGTCGGCAGGTGAACTCTGGATTTTCGGTTACGGCTCCCTGGTCTGGCGGCCCGACTTTCCCCACGTGGAGCGGCGGGCCGGCTGGATCGCGGACTACGCGCGCCGCTTCTGGCAGGGCTCGACCGACCACCGCGGCGTGCCCGGCGCGCCCGGGCGCGTCGTGACCCTCGTTGCCGAACCCGGGACGCGCTGCTGGGGCGTCGCCTACCGCGTCGCGTCCTGCGACCGGGGGGTGGTCCTGGCCGGGCTCGATCGGCGCGAGCAGGGCGGCTTCGAGCGCCGGGAGGTCCCGGTGCATGTCGAGGCGGGATCCCCGCGAGTGGCGCTCGTCTACATCGCGGGCCCCGCGAACCCGAACTACCTCGGCCCCGCACCCCTCGAAGCCATCGCCCGCCAGGTGCGGGGCTCCCGGGGACCCTCGGGCGAGAACGCGGAATACGTGTTGCGCCTGGCGGCAGCGCTGGACGAGATCGGCGCCGAGGATTCCCACGTCGCAGCGCTTGCCCGCCTGGTTGCGACGGGTTAGCCCGGGCGTCCGGGCCTAGTCGCGGAAGGCGGGCATCACGGCCTCGGCGAAGATCCGGGCCGGTTCGCGGGTGTCCCGGCCGAAGAACTCGACGGGAAAGAAGCTGCAGCCCAGGGCGCGGTGGCGCTCGATGCGCTCGATCACCTGCTCGGGTGCACCCCAGATCCCGTGCTCCTCGAGACTTGCGCCCATGTGGCCGCCGTAGATCTTCTTCGCCTTCTCGAGGTGGGCGCGAGCCGTCGTCTCGTCTTCGGCGATCACCACCACGCACTGCTGGGAGATCTCGATGCTGTCGAAGTCCCGCCCGACTTCGTCGCACCGGCGTTGCAGCGCTTCGACCTTGTGGGCGAGCTGGGGCTGGAAGACGGCCATGTTGTTCCAAACGTCGGCGTGACGCGCCGCGATGCCCATGAGGACGCGCTCGCCGCCCCCGCCGACCAGGATCGGAGGCGGGCGAACCGGCTTGGGTTCGCAGCGGGCGTCGCGGAGTGTGAAGTGCCGGCCCTCGAAGGTGGTGGTTTCCTCGGTCCAGAGCGATTTCAGGATCGCGAGGCTCTCGTCCAGGGCTTCGAGCCGCTCGGGGAGCTTCGGAAAGGGCAGACCCAGGCTCGTGAACTCGGGTTCGAACCAGCCCGCACCGAAGCCGGGCGTCGCCCGCCCGCCGGAAATCTGGTCCAGGGTGGCGATCTGCTGGGCCAGGACCGACGGATGGCGGAAAAAGGGGGGTGTCACGAGTGTTCCGAGGCCCACGCGTTCCGTGACCGCCCCCACGGCGGCGAGTTGCGTCCATGCCTCGAGGATGGGGAGGCTCGGCATCGGGACGCCGTAGAGGTGATCGCAGACCCAGACCGAGTCGAAGCCCAGGCGGTCGAACTCGACGGCAGCGGCTTTCGCCTCGGACCAGCTGCGCTTGATCTGGGGAAGCGTGACGCCGAACCGCGCCGCTCTCGCCATGTCGCCTCCCGTTTTCGTCGGGCCCATCCGGCCGCGCCCGATTCTACACCGGTTGTGTCGCGACCCGCTTCGCGATTGAATGGACGGCGCGATGGCATTGGACCCGGAGCAAGCGAGGCTGGACGGCCGCGTGGTGGTCGTGACGGGCGCCGCCGCGGGAATCGGGCGCGCGGTGGCCGAGGGATGCGCGCGCTTCGGCGCGGACCTGGCCCTGTGCGACCGGGACGCCGCGGGTCTGTCGGCGGTTTCGCGGGCTGTCGAAGCCACGGGTCGCCGTGTCGTTTCCCGGGAGCTCGACGTGCGGGACGGAGAGGGCGTGGCCGCTTTCGCGGCCGAAGTCGCGCCGGTCTTCGGCCGTGTGGATGTGTTGGTGAACAACGCGGGGGGCACCTTCCAGGCGGATTTTCTCTCCCTGTCGCCCAACGCCCAGGAGGCGCTGGTCCACGAGAACTTCACGAGCGTGACGCACTGCATCCGGGCCTTCCTGCCCCTGTTTCCCGATCGTGGCGGCGCGATCGTGAACGTGACGTCGGTCGAAGCGCACCGGGCGGGTCCGGGTTTCGCGGTGTACTCGGCCATGAAGGCGGGCGTTGCGAGTCTCACCAAGAGCCTGGCCCTGGAACTCGCCGACCGGCACATTCGCGTCAACTGCGTGGCCCCCGACATGATCCCCACCCCGGGAACCGGTCCGCTCGGAGAGGGCCGCACGCCGCTGCCCCGGCCCGGGAGCCCGGACGATGTGGCGGGAGCGGTGATCTTCCTGGCTTCGGATCTCGCGGGCTTCGTCACGGGTGCCACGCTCCCCGTCGACGGGGGAACCCTCGCGGCCGGGGCCTGGCTCCGGAGTGCGGACGGCGGCTTCGAGGTCTCTGTGGTCTGCCCGGCCGGAACCGTCTCCGGGGTGGGGCGTGACTGAGTTCGTCATTCTCAAGACCGGGACGACACTGCCCGAACTCCTCGCGCGCCGGGGAGACTACGAAGACTGGTTCCTGGCGGGGCTCGGCGTCGCGCGGGAGCGGGTAAAGGTGGTGGCGGCGCATGCGGGCGAGGCGCCGCCGCCGCCCGACCGCCCGGCCGGGGTCGTCGTGACGGGATCAAGCGCGATGGTGAGCGCGCGCGCGCCGTGGAGCGAGGCGGCCGGGGCCTGGCTGCGGGCCGCGGTGGAGGCCAGCACGCCGGTGCTGGGCGTCTGCTATGGGCACCAACTCCTCGCCCAGGCGCTCGGGGGCGTGGTGGCGCCCAACCCGAACGGTCGCGAGATGGGCACCGTTCGGCTGCGGCTCCTCCCGGAGGCCCAGGCCGATCCGCTCCTCGCCGGGTTCGACGCGCCCCTGCGTGTCCAGGCGACCCACGTGGAATCCGTCGTGTCGCTGCCCCCCGGCGCGCGCCGCCTGGCCGAGAGCGACCTGGACGCGAACCACGCCTTCGCCGTGGGCGAGCGCGCCTGGGGCGTCCAGTTCCACCCGGAGTTCGACGCCGAGGTGATGCGGGCCTATCTCGTGGCGCGCCGGGAGATCCTGCGCGCGGAGGGGATCGACCCCGCACGCCTCGAAAGTGGCGTGGAGGAGAGTCCGCAAGGTCCGGCATTGCTGCGTCGCTTCGCGCAGCTCGCGGCCGCCTGAAGGGTGCCGCGGATCTGCTATTCCTTCGCGCCGTAGCCGGTGAGGAACCCCGTTTCCATGCAAGGCAGCCGGAGTCGCTTCCTCGTCGCGTGGGTGGACGCCGTGCAGCGCCGCGCCGGCGCGGTGCTCGCCGCGATCGGGGCGGTGACCCTCGCCGTGATCGCCTACGCGGTCCTTACGCTGGGCGTCAATACGCACCACACCGCGATCCTGTCCGACGACCTGCCGTTCTGGAAGCACTACCACGAGTTTGCCGAAGTCTTTCCGATCCTCGACGAAGCGCTCCTCGTCGTGATCGATGCGGAGACCGCCGCAGAAGCGCGTGATGCGGCTCGGACCCTGGCCGACCGGCTCGCAGAGGAACCCGAGCGCTACCGGGACGTGTACGTGCCGGGAGGCGACCCGTTCTTCGAGCGCAACGCGCTGCTGTATCTCGACGTCGAGTCCGTCGAAGACCTCACGGACCAGCTTGCGAGCGTGCAGCCGCTGCTGGCAGCCGTGGCCCAGGACAGCAGCCTGGAGAGCATGGCCTCGATGCTCCAGGACGGCATCGCACAGTCGCGGAGTCACCCCGAGGTTGCCGTCGACCTGAGTGTCATCTTCGATTCCCTGTCCAGCGCCGTCCAGGCCGTACTGGATGGGAACGCCCGGCCCATTTCGTGGACGGAAATGATCCTGCGCCGCCCGCTCCCGGGCGATACCGCGCGTCGGGTCGTGGTGTTGCAGCCCGTCTTCGATTTCGACCACATCCTGCCGGGCTACCAGGTGATCCAGTCGGTTCGCGAGACCGCGCGAGAACTCGGCCTCGTGCCCGAGAACGGCATCACGGTTCGCCTCACCGGAAACGTTGCGCTCAATACCGAGGAAATGCTCGGTGTGGCTCGCGGGGCGTTCCTCGCCATCGGCGGCTCCCTGGTACTGGTCGCGATCGTCCTGGGGGTGGCGCTGCGCCGGACGCACCTGGTGCTCGCGGTGCTCATCACGCTGCTGGTGAGTCTTGCGTGGACCACGGGCTTCGCAGCGCTGGCGGTGGGCCACGTCAACTTGCTCTCGATCTGCTTCGCGATCCTGATCATCGGATTGGGCGTCGACTTCGGGATCCACTTCGCGATGCGGTACGCCGAGCTCGTGCGCCGGGAACTCGCCCATCGCGAAGCGCTGGCGGAAACGACCCGGGACGTCGGCGGGTCCCTGGTGCTGTGCGCGCTGACGACTGCGATGAGCTTCTTCGTCTTCATTCCCACCGACTACAAAGCGGTGGGTGAGTTGGGTCTGATCGCGGGCACCGGCATGTTGATCAGCCTGTTTTGTACCTTGACCGTCCTGCCCGCGTTGTTGTCGGTCTGGAAGGGCGGCGAGCCGGGGAGCGCCTGGCCCGGAGTCCGTTGGTTCGAGCGGCTCGTCGTGACTGCGGCCGCGCATCACCCGCGGAGCGTGCGCTGGGTGTCGCTCGCACTCGGACTCGCTGCGTTGGCTGCGCTCCCCACGCTGCGCTTCAACCACAACGTGGCGGAAATGCGGGACCCGGACACGGAGTCCGTCCGGACGTTCAATGCCCTCCTGGCGGAGAGCGAGACGCCGCCCTGGACCGTCGACGTGATGGCGGAGGACATCGCGACGGCACAGGAAATCGCGGAGTCGCTGCGGGCGCTGGACGTCGTGGAGCGGGCGGTGACCCTTGCCGACTACGTGCCCGAGGGCCAGGAGGAGAAGCTCGAACTGCTCGCCGATCTCGGTTACTTCGTGCCCGAACCGCCGGCCCAGCGGGAAGAGCGGGCGGCAGCGCCCCTCGCGAACCAGATCGCCACGCTGCGGGCGCTGCTCACTTCGCTCCGCGCTCCCTGGCTCGGAGACAACGACCCCGTCCGCGCCCAGAGCGCGCGCCGGGCGGCGCGTTACCTGGCCCGCTTCCTGGCGCGGTTGGAGCGGCTCGAGGAAAAGGAGAGCCAGCGCGCGGAACTCGCCGCCTTCGAGCGGAGCCTGACCGGCGCGCTTCCCGGACAACTCGAAACGCTCTGGGTCGCCACGGATCCTTCGCCCGTGTCTCTCGAGACGCTGCCGGCGACGCTGTCGAGTCGGATGCTCGCCCCCGACGGTCGCGCCCGGGTCGAGGTCTTGTCGAGTGTCGACCTGTCCGACAACGTCGTCCACGCGCGCTTCGTCGATACGGTAAAGCAGGTTGCGCCGGGAGCCACCGGCAGCGCGGTCACCATCCTGGAGTTCGGCCGCGCCGTCGTGCGTTCGTTTCAGGAGGCACTCGCGCTGGCGCTGGCGGCCGTGGCATTGCTGCTCTTCGCTCTCTGGCGGCGTCTGGGCGACATGGCCCTCGTCCTCGTGCCGCTGGGACTCGCGCTGCTGTTGACCGCTGGAAGCGCGGCGGTGCTCGGCATTCCGTTCAACTTCGCCAACATCATCGTGCTTCCCCTGCTGCTGGGCATCGGTGTCGACAGCGGCATCCACCTGGTCCATCGGCATCGGGTCACCGTGGAAGTCGTCGGGCACGCCGAAGCGCCCGAACGCGAGCTGCTGGAGACGAGCACGGCCCAGGCGGTCTTCTTCAGCGCGCTCACGACGATGGCGAGTTTCGGCACGCTGGCCCTGTCGAACCACGTGGGTTTCGGAACCCTCGGCGCGTTGTTGTTGATCGGTGTCTTCTTCGTCCTGCTGGCGAACCTCGTGCTTTTGCCCGCGCTCCTGGCGTGGCGCGGCCCGGGGCAGGACCCGGCAGTCGGAGGCTCCGCGTCGCGTTAGACTCGGGCCATGAGCGACGTCCGGGTTCCGCATGACGTCTCTCCCGATTTCGAGAGACTGGTCCTCTTCGATGGCGTGTGCGGTTTCTGCGAGACGGCCGTGCAGTGGCTCCTCGAGCACGATCGCGACGAGCGCCTGCAGTTCGCGCCGCTCCAGGGGGATACCGCGCGTCGTTTGCGGGCGCGTCACCCCGAGATTCCTGGGGGGCTCGACAGCCTCGTGTATGTCGAGGTGCACGCGGGGCGCGAACGGGTCCTGCTGCGCACCGCTGCGGTGGTGGCGATCTGCCGGGAATTGCCGCGGACGCCGTGGTGGGCGGGCTTCCTGGGCGCACTCCCCCTGCCCGTGGCGGATTTCTTCTACCGCATCTTCGCCCGTCTGCGTTACGGGATTTTCGGAAAGCGCGACGTCTGCCGCGTGCCGGACGCGGGGGAACGGCAGCGCTTCCTGGATTGAGACGTCGGGGGTTACGCGAGCAGGCGTGCCACTTCGTCCCGCTCCGGCGGGGTGACCTCGGATCCGTCGAGGAGGAACACGCCGTTGCCCGCTTCGGCGCGGCCGATCGGGCGCGCCGGCGTGCCTGCATCCGAGAGTTTCGTGCAGGCGGTCGCGGCCGTGTCTTCGGGAAACGCGGCCAGCAGCGCACCGGAGGCCAATGTGCGCCAGGGGTCGGCACCGAGCGCGTCGCAGAGGGCCAGTCCCGGGGCGTACCAGAGCACGGCGTCGGCATCGACGCGCAGCTTCACGTTCGATGCGTCCGCGAGTTCGCTGAGACCCGCCGCCAAGCCGCCCTCGGTCGGATCGTGGAGGGCCGTGGCGCCACACTCGGTCGCGAGCAGCGCCGGTTCGACGACGGAAATTCCCGGTTCCCGGAGCGCGGTTTCCGCGCGGCGTCGTTCCGCGGGATCTACGGTCCCCAGGCGATCGCCCGCCTCCGCGGCGAACACAGCGGCGCCTTCGACCGGGGCCGGGCCCGCCTGGACGATGACGTCCCCGGGTCGCACTCCGCCGGTCCGCACGATGCAGCCCGGTTCGGCGAGGCCGAGCATCTGTCCGGCGATGACGGGTTGGCGCACCGCGGGGGTCACTTCCGTATGTCCGCCGACCAGCGTCGCGCCGTAGTCGGCGAGCGCTGCGTGCATTTCGTTGAAAATCTGACGCGCCGTTTCCGGACTGCTTCCCTCGGGCAGGAGCAGCGTCGCGAGGAACCAGCGCGGCCGCGTCCCCGTGACGGCGACGTCGTTCGCGTTGATGACGACGGCATGGCTGCCGATGCCCTGGCCGGTGAGTGTGATCGGGTCCGCGGCGACGACCAGCGTGCCCGAGGAGACGTCGATGGCGCACGCGTCTTCTCCCGGTTGCGGGCCGAGTCTCAGTTCGGGAGGTTCCGGCGCGCGGGTCGCCAGGAGTTCGGCGAGAAGCGCAGCCGGGAGCTTTCCGGAGGGCAGGGCGCGCGCCACGGCGCCAGCGTACCGGGGTCTACTGGATCGCGCCGCAATCGCTGCAGAGCGTCTGCCACTGGTGTGCGGCGGCGGTCGTCGCCTCCTCCATGCTTCCGCCCAGGGCGACGATGAGTTTTCCGCGCTCTGCGCCGTTGCGCGGCGTGCGTACGACGGCGACCCAGGCATTGCGGCCGCTCGGGTGCTCGTTGTTGCGGTAGAGCTGACCCTCGACCGCCTGGATCCACTGGAGCGCTTCGTGCTGCGTCATCGTTCGTGAGTGGCTTCGGCGCCGGGAGAGGTGACCCCCCGGTGTCGGCAGGCAACGGGCGGCTCCCGCGCAGCCGGATCGGATAAGCTCGCCAACCATGGGCGCGTCGGGCGATTTCGTTGTCGTGGTATCCGGAGTGCCCCGGTCCGGAACCTCCCTCGTCATGCAGATGCTTGCTGCCGGTGGGTTTCCGGTGTTGACGGACGAGATGCGCAGGCCCGATGCGAACAATCCGCGCGGCTACTTCGAGTTCGAGCCCGTCAAGGCGCTTCCCGAAGGCGCCGACTGGTTGCCCCGGGCGACCGGACGCGCGGTGAAGGTCATCCACACGCTCGTGCCGAGCCTGCCGGAGATTTGCGACTACCGGGTCGTGCTGATCCGGCGCGACCTTGCCGAGGTGGTGGCTTCCCAGGAGGCGATGCTGGCGGGACGCGCCCCGCCCGGTCCGGCTCCGGGGCGCCTGGCGGAGATCTATGCGCGCCAGCTCGTCGAACTCGAGCAATGGATCGCGGCGCGACCGGCCTTCGGCGCGCTGTGGCTCGACTACGACCGCGTGCTCGCCGAGCCGCGGGCGGCGGCGACCGCGTTGGACGCCTTCCTGGGAGCCGGACTGGACACCGGGGCCATGGCGGGCGCCGTCGACCCCGGCTTGCGGCACCAACCGGCTTGAGCCGCGGGTTTCGACTGCAGGCAGCCGGGAACGGTCTTCGCGATCCAGTGTCGCCGGGCGCCTAGGCGCAGGCGGCGACGAAGCTTCCGAACAGTCGCGCGCGGTGGTCGCGATCGAGGGTTTCCGGGTGCCACTGGACCCCGACGCAGAAGGGGTGTTCCTGGGCCTCGACGCCCTCCACCACGCCGTCGTCGGCTGTGGCGCTCACCCGGAGGCGTCCCGGGTCTGCCACGCCCTGGTGGTGCCGGCTGTTCACGTCGCAGGCATCCGTGCCGAGACATTCCGCCAGGCGTGTTCCCGGCGCGACGCGAACCGGGTGTCGCGCGTCGGGATCCTCGGGGCGGTGGCACCGGGCCTCGGGCACATCGCTCGGGAGGTGGTAATGCAGGCTTCCGCCGTGGGCGAGCGCCAGCAATTGCATGCCGTAGCAGATCCCGAGGACGGGAAGTTCGCGCGCCAGGGCCGCTGCGAGCACCGCCGAGTCGGCGGCGAGTTGCGCCTCGGGTACCGGGTCGAGGGCGATGCTCGGGGGAAGCGGTTGCGGCGGCGCGAAGTCGTCGCCGCCCGGGATCAACAGACCGTCGAGGCGGGAGACGAGGGCAACGGGATCGGCCCCGAGGGCCAGGTGGACCGGAAGGGCGCCGGCTTCGGCCAGCGCGGCCGCGTAGGCGGTGTCGATGTACTGGTAGGTGCGGCCCGGTTTCCAGCGTCCGCGCGCATCGAGGCAGGGGGGAATCCCGATGAGCGGCGGCATTGCGGCCAGTATACCCTCCCCCCGTCTTCGCCGATGGGAGGGTCGGGTGCGCACGCTCATCGCCGGATGTGGTTACGTCGGAAGCGCGCTGGGTGAACGGCTCGCGGCCGACGGTCACGAGGTCTGGGGACTGCGGCGCAGTTTTGCCGCGGTCCCGGCAGGTGTGCAGCCGGTCGAAGCGGATCTCGGCGTGCCCGCGGAGCTGCGGCGTCTGCCCGGCGTTCTGGATTTCGTCGTGTACCTGGTTTCGCCGCGAGGTTCCGACGACGCGTTCTACCGGGCTGCCTACGTGGACGGCCTGTCGAATCTGTTGGCGGCGCTGGGAGAGACGGGTGAGCGCCCCCGTCGCGTCTTCTTCGCCTCGAGCACGGCGGTATATGGGCAACGTCGTGGAGAGTGGGTGGACGAAGCGTCGGTCACGGAGCCCACGCACTTCTCGGGCAAGCGTTTGCTCGAAGGAGAAGCCTGCCTGGCGCGTGCTCCGTTTCCCACGACCGCGTTGCGATTCGGCGGGATCTACGGTCCGCGTCGGACCGGCCTGGTGGAGCGGGTGCGCACCGGTGCCGCGAGCTATCGGCCCGGCCACTACACCAACCGCATCCATCGAGACGACTGCGTCGGCGCCATCGCGCACCTGATCGCCCGGGAAGACGTCGACGACTGCTACGTCGCGGTGGACACCGAGCCCGCGGCGGAAGACGTGGTCCAGAACTGGCTGGCGGGTGCCCTGGGGGCACCGACACCGCGGCGAGCGGTACCGGACGACGGCCCGGCGCGGCGGGGGAGCAAACGCTGCAGCAGTGCGCGCCTCGTGGCCACTGGCTTCGAGTTCCGTTATCCGACGTTTCGCGAGGGCTACCAGAGCGTGCTCTCCGAGGAAGCCTGATGTCCCCGCGCCCGCCCGAGTGTGCGCCTGCGGTTGCCGAAATGCCCGGTGCGGTGTTCTCGCCGGTTCAGCGGCAACTCGAGTCCGGGTCGCGGGACATCGTTCCGTTGCATGTCGGGGACACCTGGTTGGAGCCGTTCGAGGGGGGGCGCATGGAATCGTTGCGGGTTGCCGAGCACCCGGGGATGCATCGCTACAGCGAGACCCAGGGCTTGCCGCCGTTGATCGATGCCATCGTCGACAAGGTGCGGGGGAAGAACGCAATCGCCTGCGAACGGGACCAGGTGCTGGTCGCCGCCGGGGCCACGGGCGCCCTCGGTTCGGCTGTCGGCATGCTCGCTGCGCCCGGGGAAGAGGTGCTCATCCTCGCGCCGTTCTGGCCGCTCATCCGGGGCATCGTCCAGGCCTTTCGCGCGGTGCCGGTCGAGGTTCCCTTCTACGACCGCGTCGATTCCGTGGAGTCGGTCGTCGCGGCGGTGCGCGCTCGCCTGACCGAGCGGAGCGTGGCGCTCTACGTATCGAGTCCGTCGAACCCGACGGGCCGTGTCCTGCCCCGGGCCTGGCTCGAGGCCCTCGCGGAACTGGCCCGGGAGGAGAACCTGTGGCTCGTGTCCGACGAGGTGTACGAAGAAGTGGTCTACCGCGGGGAGCACTTCTCGATCGCCACCGCGGCACCGGAGCGCTCGCTCACGGTGTTCTCCTTCTCCAAGGCCTACGGGATGGCCGGGAACCGGGTGGGATACCTGGTGGGCCCGGCCGAGGCCGTGGCCGGAGCGCGCAAGGTGTCGACCCATACCTTCTACGCCGCGCCCACCGCGGGGCAACTCGCTGCGCTCCGCGCGTTGCGCGACGGTGCGAGCTGGCTGGCCGAAGCGCGGGAGACGTACCGCGCGGTGGGAGACGCGACCGCCGCCGCGCTCGGCCTGCCGGCGCCGGAGGGCGGGACCTTCCTGTTCCTCGACGTCGGGGCGCGGCTCGACGCCCGGGGGATCTGGGGTTTTCTCGCGGATTGCGTCGAGGATGGCGTTGCGCTCGCGCCCGGTCCGTCCTGCGGTCGCGACTACGCGGACTGGGTGCGGCTGTGTTTCACCGCGGCGCCGCCCGCCGACGTCGCGCGCGCCGCCGAGGCGCTCGCGCGTCGTCTCTCGCCCTGAGTCCAGGCCGGGCGCCGGCGCGGCGCCCGGGCAGCAATATTTGTCGCAGCCGCAAACCTCGTTTGGCCGGGGATGGCGCGTCCCGCCGGCTCAGGAAGCCGGCGTGTCACGCTGCCGCTCGGGAAGCGCCTCGAGGAGGCGGACCCAGGCTTCCGGCAGGCCGTGTTCCCGGGCGCCGTCGACCATGCAGCGCTTGTACGCCGGGGCGAGGACCGGATCGTCCGTGAGCCGGTCGGAGCGGTAGGTTTGCGTCTGGACCCGTTCTCCCGCTGCGTTCTCCACGCAAACCGCGATACGCCGGTAGTCGCCTTCCACGGCATCGAGTCGCGCCCAGTCTTCACGGTCAAGAGACCAGAGCACACCCCAGACGAACTGCCCCGGTGCGTGCCGGAGGTTGGCCTTGCCGGTGCCGTCCCGCCCGCGCTTGTCCGTGGTGAGCCGGTGGTCTCCGAGCCGGGCCGGGCCGTCGGGCCGGGCCGACGGGACCCGACCCTGCAGACGGCTCGTGAGCAGGTTGGAGCCATAGGCAAAATACGTGGCCTGCATTAGTCTCTCGGCCTCATTTTCGCACACGGGTATTTTCATGCTTTTTCACGCGCTCACATCCACACTCTCCACGCTGGCCGCCATCGCGGTGTTCGCGGTGCCGGCGGCTGCGAGTGACAAGGCCTCGTCGCAGGCCACCAAGGGGAAGAAAGACGTGGCCATCGAAGCCATCGACGCATTCATCGCGGAGCAGGACATCGACAAGTCTTCCCCGGGCTGGAAGACCCGGCTCCCGAAGCCGCCCAAGCTGACCTTCGACGCGGACAAGACCTATTACTGGTATCTCGATACCAACAAGGGAGCGATGAAGATCAAGCTCGATCCCAAGGTCGCGCCGATGCACGTCTCGAGCACGCTCTACCTGACGCGTCTCGGGTTCTACGATGGGATTGCGTTTCACCGCGTGATTCCCGGCTTCATGGCCCAGGGCGGCGATCCCCTCGGTCGCGGCACGGGGGGGCCCGGTTACCAGTACGCGGGTGAATTCGACCCGAGCGCGAAGCACGACAAGGGAGGCCTGTTGAGCATGGCCAACGCCGGTCCCGGAACCGACGGCAGCCAGTTCTTCCTGACCTTCGTGGCGACACCCTGGCTGGACGGCAAGCACACCCTGTTCGGCGAGGTGGTCGAGGGCAAGGGCACCTTGAAGGAACTCGAGGCGCGGGGAACGCGCAGCGGTCGGCCGACCGAGTCGCTCGTCATCGAGAGCGCGCGGGTGACCGTGGAGTAGCTGCGGGCGCCGACCCCAGGGCCCCCTCGCGGTGTCCTATTCTGGACCATCGAGTTCGGGAGACCCCATGGCCGCTCGCGTCAGCTTGGTTCGGACCGCCCCCGAGAGCGTTCTCGAAGACACGCACCGGGTGATGAATCTCGCCGGGTACCAGGAGGTGCTCGGCAAGGACGTCGATACCGCGCTCAAGATCAATATCTCCTGGCACTTCTTCTTCCCGGGGAGTTCGACCACCCCCTGGCAGCTCGAGGGCGTGATCCGGGCCATGGAGCGCGACGGGTATTCCAAGGAGCTCATCCACGCCTGCCACAACCGCACGGTGGTGATCGACGCGCACCTCGGAGAGCGCGAGAACAAGCACCTCGAAGTCGTGGAGCGCCACGGGCTGCGCAACATCCACCTCTACGAGGGCGAGGAGTGGGTTCACATCCGCGAGGCTGTCGGCGACCTGGCCGACGAGTTCCTGGTGCTCAACGACGTGTACCCCGACGGTTTCTCGGTGCCGCGGCGCTTCATCGGGGAAAACATCCTGCACCTGCCCACGGTGAAGACCCACGTGTTCACGACGACGACCGGGGCGATGAAGAACGCCTTCGGCGGGCTGCTCAACGAGCGCCGCCACTGGACGCACCCGGTCATCCACGAGACCCTCGTCGATCTGCTGATGATCCAGAAAAAGATCCACCCCGGGGTCTTCGCGGTAATGGACGGGACCTTTGCGGGCGACGGCCCCGGTCCGCGCTGCATGGTGCCCCACGTCAAGAACGTGATGCTCGCGTCGGAAGACCAGGTCGCGATCGATGCCGTGGCGGCCCAGTTGATGGGCTTCGACCCTCTGTCCATTCCCTTCATCCGGCTGGCCCACGAGCGGGGGCTGGGGTGCGGGGATCCAGCGGAGATCGAGATCGTCGGCGACGAAGAGGCGGCGGCCGAGCGCTGGGGATTCACGGGTCCCTTCAAGAAGATGACGTTTGCCTCGAGCATGCAGCACAAGATCTACTGGGGACCGCTGAAGAAGCCCATCGAGTGGTCGCTCAAGACAGTGCTCGCCCCGTGGGCGTACCTCGCGAGCGTCGCCTACCACGACAGCTTCTGGTACCCGCTGCGGGCGAAGGCCAAGGTCGCCGGCGTGATGGCGAGCGCGTGGGGTCGCCTCTTCGCCAACTGGGAATGGGTCACGCCGGACGCCCGTGGCTATCCGGACGTGGGCGACCGGCCCGCGGAACTCGAGCGCTCGGGGCTGCGCGTGTTTCTCGAGTCGCTCCGCCTCTTGTGGACGTGCCTGCTCGAGGCGCCGGAAGTGGCCGCCCGGCGTCGGACCCGAGAAGCCCAAAAGGCGGACTAGGCGTCGAAGGCCTTCCCGAGCTCCTCGAGGATCACCTTTTCCTCGGCCGACACCTTGTTGCCCAGGCCGAGGAACCCGCCGGCGGCCTCGGCGACGTGGCGCGCCCGGCTCATCAGTTCGTCGCGGAGCGCGTGCTTCTCGGCGGGCGAGAGCTCGGCGCTCAGCATGGCGATGTAGGCGGCCCAGGTGCCCATCAAGCGCCCGTCGGGGCGGTGGGCGAGCCAGCTGTCGAGCAACGCGTAGCTCGGACTGCCCGGCGTGACGCCGTTGGCTTCGGCGGCGGCCAGCACCGAGCGGCGTTCCTGCTCCTCGACCTGTCCGTTGGCCCAGGCCACCTCGACCAGGGGAACCAATGAAACGGCGGCCCAGGTCTCGGCGGTGATCCCGAGGTCGAGGATGCGGTCGATCGTGGCGTCGTCCGTGATGACCGCCACGTGTTTGAGCGCCTCTCGGCGCTGGCCGAGGGTCTCCTGTTCGCGGAGCTTGGCGCGATGATCCTCGCTCTGGCGGCGAAAGAACTCGTCCTCGAGGGCCTTTCCTCGGTCCCGGAGCACACGGGGGTCGTCGGGAGACACGGTTACCTCACTCGTTGATCATCTCGGAGAGATAGTTCTCCTTGCCGACCTCGTCCACCAGGTGCAGCTGGGCCTCGAGCCAGTCGGCGCTCTCCTCCTCGCCCTCGAGGATCCCCTCGAGCAGCTCGCGGGTGCCGTTGTCGCCCTGGTCCCGGCAGAGCGCGATTGCGGTGTTGAGTCGCTGGATGGCGTCGGTCTCGGCGGCGAGGTCCAGCTGGTGCTGTTCGATGGGGCTCTCGCCCACGCGCACCGGGTTCATGCGCTGCATGTTCGGCACGCCCTCGAGGTAGAGGATGCGTTCGATCACCGCGTCGGCGTCCTTCATCTCGTCGATCGATTCTTCTCGCTTCTTCTTGGACAGACGCGCGTAGCCCCAGTTCGCGCACATCTTGTGATGGATGAAGTACTGGTTGATCGCCGTGAGTTCGGCCGTCAGTACGTCGTTGAGTGCTTCGATGATCTGTGCATCTCCCCGCATCTGTGTCTCCTCCCGGTTGTCACCCGGAGCGTATCGGCAGGCGCGCAGAGGCGGCCAATGAAACGAAATTGAATGTCGAAGTCTCGTTCGCGGAAGGCGGGTGCAGCCGGCGATCAGCTCGCTGCGACGACGATCTTCTCGACGCGCAGGGCGACCGGATCGCATTCGTCTTCGATGATCTGGCGGACGGCGGGCTGACAGCCGCCGCAGGTGCGGCCCGCCCCGCAGGCGCGCGCGACCTGGCGGCAAGAGTGTGCGCCAGCACGTACGACTTCTCGCACGGTCTGGTCCGAAACACCCTTGCACTGGCAAACCAGCATGGCTGCGCCTCCTGCTGACTTTGCCAGTGTACGAGAGAGGAATTGAAATTCAAAGTCATTTTCGTTTAAAAATGCCCCGCGGGGAGGTGTGACCGACCCTGACCGGTTCCTGGAGCAGGTTCCCCCTGGCGTGCCGGCCGCTGGTAAGCTGTCGCGGCGCAAGGGAAAAAGGACTGGCTGGGGGGGCGGGGAACGACCGTGGGCGAGCAGAGTCCGGCTGCCGGACCGGTGATGCTGGCGAGTGGACCGCGTGCCGCCGAGGAGGCGCTGCTCGGTGCGCTGGTTGCGTTGGAGGCCGAGGGCAGGGCCGATCCCGAGCTCCTGGCACGACCGGTGCGGGTCGTGGTTCCCTCCTCCAGCCTCCGCGAACACGTGGCGGCGCGCTTCGCCGCGCGGTGCGGGCATCCCGTGGCCGGCTTCATGTTCCAGACGCTCCACGGTCTGGCCCTCGAAAGCCTGGACCGAGCCGGCGAGCCGCCCCGCCGCGCCGACGCGCTGTTTCCGGTCCTGGTGCGTCGCGCGGCGCGGGAACAGCCGCAGCTGCGCGAGTTGTTGGACGCGCTCGACGACGGCTATGGCGCCGTGGCCGCCGCGGTCGCGGACCTCCTCGACGCGGGCTTCGACCCGTCCATCCCGGCCCACCTCGATGCCATGGAACAGGCCCTCGCCGAAGCGGGCCTTTCCGGTTCGGCCCACGGCTGCGCCAGCGCGGTGGTCGCAGCGGCGGCCGGGACGGCCGGCGCTTTGGCCGAACTCGGCATCGGGCGTCCGGGCGCGCGGCTGGCCCGTGCGGCCGAGTTGCTCGGGGAGCGCCCGGCGCTTTTGTCGGCGCGGGGCATCTGGGTCCATGGCTTCGCCGACGCCACGGGCGCTGCGAGTGAACTCCTGGCCGCGCTGGTCGCCCACTGCGGCGCTCGGGCGATCGTCGATCTTCCCCCCGACCCGGCGCGCCCCGAGCGAAACGATCTCGGCGCGGTGTTCGCGGATCGCCTCGTCCGCCGTCTCGGCGTCGCGTGGGCGGGGCCGGTGCAACGGGCGGGGCGCGGGGAGCCCGAGCTGCGGAGTCTGCGTGCGGCCGGTACGGAAGCCGAGGTGCGGGGCGTGGCGGACCGCATCCACGCCGCATTGGAAGCCGGAGCCATTCCCGAGGAAATTGCCGTCGTCGCACGCCAGCTGGCTCCCTACGCGGTGTCCCTGCGCACGCATTTCACGCGCCTCGGCATTCCATTCTCGGCCCGTGGACAACTCGGGCCGGCGGGCGGTCGCGCGCGCCGAATTCACGCCTTATTCGATCTCCTGGCCGGACGAGACGCCGCCCCGGCGGACCGGTGGCTCGATACGCTGCCGCGCCTCGGTCCCGGGGTCCGCGCCGATCTGCGCCTCGGTTTCCGCGCCCTGGGCGCCGCGCGTCTCGGCCAGGTTGCGGGGCTCGACCCGGCGGAATACGTCGGGGAAGGCTCGGGCAGTTATGCCCTCCCGGCCCGGGTGGGCCTGGCGGTCGACGCGCAGCGCGGGGACGGGGAAGTCGGGGCTCGCGTGCTGCGCCGCCGGTTGTCCGGTCGCCGGCTTCGGGCGGCCGTGGCACGCGCCGGCCGGGCCCATCGGCGGCTCCTGGGCTGGCCCGCCACGGCGCCGCTCTCGCGCCACCTCGACGAACTGCGCGACCTCGCCGTCGGCGACCTCGGCTGGCGGGCGGGGTTCGAGCGGGACGCCCTCGAAGCCGCGGTGGCCGGCCTGGCCGCACAACTTCCGGATCTCCCGCTCAGCTTCGACGAGTTCTCGATGCTCGTGCGCACTGCCCTGCGCGACGCGGGAGCCGAGACGCTGGGCGGCGCGGGCGGGGGCGTCCGCGTGTTGAGCGTGGTCGAGGCGCGCGGACAGACATTCGACCAACTCTTCGTTCTCGGCGTCAACCGCGATGTCTTCCCGCGCCCGGTTCTCGAGGACCCGCTGCTTCCCGACGCGGTGCGGCGTCCGCTCGAAGCCGTCCTGCCGGAAATTCCGGTCAAGGCGCGCGGCCACGAGGAGGAGCGGTATCTCTTCGCCCAGCTGACGGCGGCCGCGCGCGTCGTGACGCTGAGCTGGCAGGTGGCGGGCGATGACGCCAGGACCCGAGCGCCGTCGCCCTTCCTGGAACGACTCAGTGGTTCGGAGGTCGCGCTGCCGGTCGCCGAGGTGCCCGGCCTGCAGGCGCCGCCCGAGCGCAGCGCGGATCGGCCGCAAACGGCCTGGGAAGCCGCGCTTGCCGAAGGGCTCTACGGAGCGCCGGCGCGCTTTCGCGAACTCCTGCAACTCGCGGCGGCGGAACGGCCCGATTCCGGGGTCGCTCCCGGCGATGTCGCCGCGGGCCGCGTCGCGGTGCTGGCGGAAACGGCCAATGCACCGGGTTCCATGGAACTCGGTCCCTATTTCGGTTTCGTCGGCCCGCAGCGGCTGGCATCGGACGTGCGCGCCAACCCGGTCTACGTGACCCATGTCGAACGCCTGGCGGGGTGCCCGTGGCAGTACTTCGTCGAGCGGGTCCTCGGAATCGCCCCACCGCCGGATGCCCTGGACGCCCTGCCGGAAATCGGTTCTCGCGTCGTCGGCGAAGTCGTGCACGGGGTACTCGAAGCAGTCGTGAAGGCGGCGCTGCCAGAAGGAGCGCGGTCCCTCGATGCCGCGCCGGGTGCCGTGCCCTGGCCGGCCTCCGAGGTTCTCGAAACGCTGCTTCACCAGGCGGCGGACGAGTGCGTTCGCAGCGGGGTGCTCGGCCCACCCAGTCTTTCGCGCGTGATCGTCGAACTGGCCCGGCCCCTCGTCAACGCTGCGCGGCGCTACGACTGGCCCGACGGCGCCAACGACCGGGTCTGCATCGGTGCGGAACTGGAAGCCGCGGTCGAGGTGGCAACCGCGGACGGGTCTTCGCGCCCGGTTCGCTTCCGCGCGGACCGGGCCGACTCGTGTGCGGACGGCCTGCGGCTCATCGATTACAAGGCCGGCCGGGTCCAGCAACAAAAGAAGCTTGGCGGTGCCATCGAGCGGGGAGAGAGGCTCCAGGCGGCCGCCTACGCCGGCGCGACGGGAGGGGAGGGGCGCTACCTCTACCTGGCCGCCGAGGCGGACGAGAGCGCGGTCGTCTCGGTCACCGCCGCCGACCGCGAACTCCTGGGGCTCTTCGCGGAAACGGTTGGCGTCGCCCTGTCTGCGCTCGATGCCGGGAGCTTCTTCCCGCGGCTCCCCGACGCGGAAGATTCGAACGGCGCGCGCGATTGCGGACGCTGCGAGGTGCGCGAGGCGTGTCTCCACGGCGACGCGGGTGCGCGGGACCGGATCTGGCGCTGGGCCAAGGCCGACGCGGGCAAAGAGGGCGCCGAGCGGGCCGCCCACGCACTCTGGGCGCTCCGAGGCAAATCCTCATGACCGCCGACGCGCGGAGCCAGGATGCCCGGGCCCGGTCCCTCGCCCAGACCGAGTTCGCCCGGCCCGTTGCCCTCGAAGCCGGGGCGGGTACGGGCAAGACGGCGGCACTCGTGGCGCGCGTCGTGGCCTGGTGCCTGGGGCCCGGCTGGAGCCGGGCGGTTGCCGCGGACCCGGATGCCGAGCCGGAACGGGTCGCGGCGCGCGTGCTCCGGCGCGTGGTGGCGATCACCTTCGGCGAGGCCGCCGCGGCGGAAATGGCGGAACGCGTGGGCGCGGCCTTGTCGGCGCTCGAAGCGGGGCACGTGCCCGTGGGTGTCGACGTCGCTGTGCTTCCGGATCGACCCGAAGTGCGCGCGGCGCGCGCCGCGGCGCTCCGCGCCGGCCTCGACCAGTTGCGGGTCCAGACCATCCACTCTTTCTGTCGTCGCCTGCTGGCAGAACATCCCCTCGAGGCGCGCCTGCACCCGCGCTTCGTCGTCGACGCCGACGAGTCCGGCCAAAAGGCCGTGGTGCGCGAGGTGCTCGCGTCTGCCCTGCCCGGGCTCTTCGAGAATTCCGATGCGTTGCTCGAGCTGGTGCGGCGCGGGGTCGTCCCCGGCGACCTGGAGGACGCGCTTCTCCTGCTCGTGCGGGGAGGCGTTGCCCCTGGTGCGCTCGATGCCGGGGAGATCCTGTCCGACGCGCGCGTGGCGCGGTTTCTCGACCGGGTCCGGCAACGGGTCGGCGCGTTCGTTGATCTCGAAGGCGGGAGGCTCGCAGCCCTCGGAAAGGCTTCCAAGCGGTTCTCGGGCGCAGCCGCCGGCCTTGCAAGTCTCGCCGACCGCCTTCCCGGGCGCGGCGCGGGCTTCGATTCCCTGGAAGCGCTCGCCGCCGGCCTCCCCGAAGACGGTCTTTCGCGCACCTCCGTCGCGGCGCTCAAGGATTGCGTCAAGAAGGGGACTTTCGGCAAGCGCGGCGACGGGGTGCTCGGTGGGGATGTGGAGGCGCTCGTCGACCTGGCCCGACCGGTTGCGCCACTCCTCGCGCACCTGCTGTCCCTCGACCCGGTGCGGCTCCGCGCGACCCTTGCGGTCCTGGCGCCGCTGTACACCGAGGTGGCGGGCACCCTGCGCGCGCGCGGCATCGAAACCTTTGCGGCGTTGCTTCGCGATACCCGTGACCTGCTGACCTCGAGTCCGGGCGTGTGCCGCACGGTGCGCGCGGGTATCGACCAGCTGCTCGTCGACGAATTCCAGGACACCGACCCGGTGCAGTGCGACATCCTGCGCAGGCTCGCCTTCGACGGCTCCGTCGAAGATCGCCCCGGGTTGTTTCTCGTCGGCGACCCCAAGCAGTCGATCTACGGCTGGCGAAACGCCGACCTCGCCGCCTACGACGGCTTTCTCGCCGAACTCCAGCGCGCCGGGGGGCGGGTCGAGACCCTGGTCGTCAACTATCGCTCGACGCCGGCAGTGCTCGACGAGGTCTCTCGCCTCTTTCCCCGGGTGATGGAGGCGTCGCCCGGGGTCCAGCCCCCGTTCGTGGAATTGCTGGCGTCGCCCGGGGCGGAAGACCTGCCCCTGGAAGCCGGCCGCGCCCCGGTCGAGCACTGGGTTTCCTGGGATTGGGATGCGGAGAATGGGGAGGCGCGAAAGACCACGAATCCGCGCGGCGACCGGCTCGAAGCGGAAGCGGTGGCTGCCGACCTGGTCGCACTCCACGAGGCCGGGACGGCGTGGAACCGCATCGGCCTGCTCTTTCGCGCGAGTACGGCCTTCGAGACGTACCTTGCGGCGTTGCGTCGTGCCGGCGTGCCGTTTGCGATCGAGGGCGACCGGAACTACTTCTCGCGCCGCGAAATCATCGAAGCCGGCGCGATGGTGCGCTGTGTCCTCGATCCGAACGACCAGCTGGCGCTGCTCACCTTTCTCCGGTCCTCGGTGGTGGGGGTGCCCGACGCCGCCCTGATCCCGCTCTGGGACGGCGCGCTGCCCCGGCGCATGGGAGAGCTGACGGGCGACGATGCCGAGCGCCTCGCCGCCCTGGTCGCGCTCTTGGACCGCGTCCAGGCCCAGCTTCCCGGCGACATCCCGGGGATCGAGCGGGTCGCGGGCTGGACGGACAACCTCCGCGACGCGGCCTGGGCCCTGGGCACCCTGCGCGCCGCGTTCGATGCCGATGGGGTCGATGTCTTCGTGGAGAAGCTGCGTCGGTTCTTCCTGTTCGAAGTCACCGAGTCGGCGCGGCATCTCGGGGCGTACCGGCTCGCCAACCTGGATCGCTTCTTCCGCGACCTTTCCCACGCGTTGCGGGATGGCGAGGGCGACCCCCAGGCGGTGCTCCGTTCGCTGCGCGAGGACATCGCGAGCGGGCGCGAAGCCGAAGAGGGACGCCCCCGCGAAGCCATCGAGGACGCGGTCCGGGTGATGACGATCCACCGGGCGAAGGGTCTCGACTTCGACCACGTGTACGTGCTCCAGCTGCACAAGGGCAGCGGGTCCAGGGGGGCGCCGCGCGCCGAGGCGCTGGCCGGTCGGTTCGAGTTCGAACTCGCGGGGGCTCGTACTCTCGACTACGACGAGCTCCAGGCGCGCCGGGCGGCCGTCGAACGAGCGGAAAGGGTGCGCACGCTCTACGTCGCCGCGACCCGGGCACGCCGCAGGCTCGTGCTCGCGGGCGTTCACCCGGAGAAGGCGAGCCGGCGGACGGACACGAGCCACGCGGCCCTGCTCGCCGAGCGCATCGAGGGCCTCCCCGATCGCGCGGCGGAAATGCAGCGGCTGTCCGGCGCGGGGGAGACGTGGGTGGACGCGGTGTCTGCGCGCTGGCGTTTCCCGGCGCTTGCAGTGGAAACCGAGCGCCGGGCGCAACCCCGCCGCAAGCCGCTCTACGCGGTAGCTGCGGTTCGCCGCATGTCCGACGCGCTCGATGCGCGGCGTGCCCAAGCGGCCGCACGCGGCGCCCGGCGGTTCCGCGCCAGCGTTTCGGCGACAGCCCACGAGGCATGGCTGGAGGAAGCGCGGGAGCGCGGCGCCGTCGACGAGGGGCACGAAGACGACCGGGGCGAACTCTCGCCCCGCGCTGCGCCCCGGGCCGCCGCCGCTGTCGGGACGGCGGTGCACCAGGTTCTCGAGACCCTCGACCTCACCGCCGACCTCGTGGGGGGCCTTTCCGCCGCGGTGGCGGAAATCGACGAGCGGCTCGACCCGGCGCTTTCCAGCGCCGAACGGCGCGCCGCCCGGGAGCGCGCCGGCGAACTCCTCGAAGCGCTGGCGGGAGGGCCGTTGCTGGAACGGCTGCGCGAGATCGCGCCCCACGTGGTCGCGCGCGAGTTGCCCGTGCTGCTGCCTCCGGAAGCGCGGCGGGACGAGGGGCCGGTGGGTTTCCTCGCCGGCGCCGTCGATCTCCTCTATCGCGACCCCCAGTCCGGCGCCTACGTGGTGGCCGACTACAAGACCGACCGCCTCGACGACGACGCGGCGCTCGAGGAGCGGGCGGAGCATTACGCCGCCCAGGGTGCGGGCTACGTGCGTGCGGTGCAGGGCGCGCTGGGGCTGCCCGAGCCCCCGCGTTTCGAACTCTGGTTCCTCGATGCGGGTCGGATTCGGGAGGTCTCGACCTGAAGATCGTTGCGGGCCCGCGCCGTGTGGGATAATTCGGCGCGAGGGAGTGCCATGCTTCGCGAGAACTACCCGTACTACCTGGCCAATGCCCCCGAGGCGCCGAACCGGGACCTGGAGGTCACGGACAAGTTCACGGGGGAGGTGGCGACCCGAGTGGCGCTCGCCGACACCGCGGCCATCGACCGGGCGATCGGGCTCGCGGTGGAAGCGGCGGCGCCGATGCGCGGGATGGCTGCCTACGAGCGACAGGCGGTGCTCCAGCACTGCGTCGCGCGGTTCACCGAGCGCGCCGAGGAACTCGCCCTCGCGCTCTGCATCGAGGCCGGCAAGCCGATCAAGGATTCGCGGGGCGAGGTCGGACGGCTGATCGACACTTTTCGCATCGCGGCCGAAGAGTCGGTGCGGATGACCGGGGAGGTGCTCCCGCTCGACATCAGCCCACGCGCGCGGAATTACAACGGCATGTGGAAGCGGGTTCCGATCGGACCGTGCTCCTTCATCGCGCCGTTCAATTTTCCCCTGAACCTTGCCGCCCACAAGGTGGCGCCGGCGCTGGCCGTGGGGTGTCCCTTCGTGCTCAAGCCGGCGAGCCTTACGCCGATCGGTGCCCTGCTCATCGGGGAAGTCCTGGCAGAGACGGATCTTCCCCGCGGCGCGTTTTCGATCCTGCCGTGTCCGCGCAGCGGGGCCGAGTTGTTCACCACGGACGAGCGACTGAAACTGCTGTCCTTCACCGGTTCGCCCGAGGTGGGTTGGGACCTCAAGGCCCGAGCCGGCAAGAAACCGGTGGTGCTCGAGCTGGGCGGGAACGCGGCGGTCGTCGTCGAGCCGGACGCAGACCTCCAGGATGCCGTCGAACGCATCGTGTTCGGAGCCTTCTACCAGTCGGGACAGAGTTGCATCGGGGTGCAGCGCGTCCTGGTCCACGCATCGGTGTACCGGGAATTCCGCAGCTTGCTGCTGGACGCGACCCGCGCGCTGCAGATGGGCGATCCCAAGGACCCGGAGACGTTCATCGGCCCCATGATCTCGGAGAAGGAAGCGGCGCGACTCGACAGTTGGATCCAGGCGGCGGTGGCTGCCGGCGCAACCCTGCTCTGCGGCGGGGGCCGCGAGGGGGCGCTCCTCGAAGCGACGCTGCTCGAAGACGTGCCGGGGGACCAGGACGTGGTCTGCCGGGAGGCCTTTGGCCCGGTGGCGGTGTTGTCGCAGTACGAAGCTTTCGACGCGGCGCTCGCGGCAGTGAACGACTCGGTGTTCGGCTTGCAGGCCGGTGTGTTCACCCGGGATCTCTACAAGGCGCAACGAGCCTGGGACGAACTGGAAGTGGGCGGCGTCGTGGTCGGCGACGTACCTTCGTGGCGGGTGGATCACATGCCCTACGGTGGGGTGAAGGACAGCGGGATCGGACGCGAAGGGATCCGCTTCGCGATGGAGGACATGACCGAAGTGCGGTTGCTCGTGGTCCGAACGCCGGAGGGGGGTTGAGCGAATCGGTCCGGGAGATCGTGGCGCGTCCCGAAGCCGGCGGCACGGCGCGTGTCCAGGGCTGGGTGAAGACGGCGCGCCACTCGAAGGGGGTGAGTTTTCTCGAAGTCTCGGACGGCTCGAGCTTCGACGGCCTCCAGGTGGTGGTGCCTCCCGAGCTCGAGAACTACGAACAAGAGCTTCGCCGCGTCGGTACGGGCTGGGCCGTCGATGTAGAAGGCGAGCTCGTGGATTCGCCGGGGCAGGGGCAGCGGTATGAACTGCAGGCCTCGCGCGTCACGGTCGTGGGCGAGGCGGAAGACGATTACCCGCTGCAGAAGAAGCGGCACTCCTTCGAATTCCTGCGCACCATCGCCCACCTCAGGCCGCGCACCAACACCATTGGCGCCGTCCTCCGCGTGCGCAACGCCGCCGCGCGGGCGATCCACGGCTTCTTCCAGGAACGCGGCTTCGCCTGGCTCCACACGCCGATCATCACCGCGCTCGACGCCGAGGGGGCGGGCGAGATGTTCCGCGTCAGCACCCTGCCTGCCGGTGAGGCGGACTTCGCCGACGACTTCTTCGGGCGCGAGACGTTTCTCACGGTTTCCGGGCAGCTCGAGGCGGAGATCGGCGCCCTGGCCCTCGGAAACGTCTACACCTTCGGTCCGACCTTCCGGGCCGAGAACTCGAATACGAGTCGTCACCTGGCCGAGTTCTGGATGGTGGAGCCGGAGATGGCGTTCTGCGATCTACGCGGGAACGCCGACGTCGCCGAAGCCTTCCTGAAGCACGTGATCGGCGCCGTCCTCGAGGCGTGCCCCGATGACATGGCGTTCTTCGACAAGCGCATCGCCCCGGGAATCCTCGACAACCTCCAGCACGTGGTCGACTCGCCCTTCGAAAGGCTCACCTACACCGAGGCCGTCGAGATCCTCGCGGGCAGCGGCAAGGATTTCGAGTTTCCGGTGCAGTGGGGGGCCGACCTCCAGAGCGAGCACGAGCGGTTTCTCGCCGAGGAGCACGTGAAGCGACCCGTCGTCGTCACCGACTACCCCAAGGGCATCAAGGCCTTTTACATGTATCGCAACGACGACGACCGCACGGTCCGCGCGATGGACGTGTTGGTTCCCGGTGTCGGCGAGATCGTCGGCGGTTCGCAGCGTGAGCACCGGCGCGACGTGCTGGAGCGCTGCATGACGGAAGCGGGGCTTTCCTCCGCCGACTACGGCTGGTATCTCGACCTCCGCCGCCACGGTTCCGTGCCCCACGCGGGGTTCGGCCTGGGCTTCGAGCGGCTCGTGCAGTTCGTCACCGGGATGGCCAACATCCGGGACGTCATTCCCTTTCCCCGGACGCCGGGATCCGCCGAGTTCTAGTTCCAGGACCTTCGCGCGCGATCAGAGGCTCATCAGCAGCGCCACGCAGAGCATCACTCCGGTGACGTAGGTGCCGAGGGCCCCGAGGGCGCGGAGGGGATGCGGCCGTTCCAGGGTCGGCGACGCGAGGATGCCGATTGCGATCAGGTACCGGCTGAGCGTGGCGATGGCCATGGTCCAGACGACCCACGCCGCCGGATCGCGCATTCCGACGAGCAGGATGAGGATTGCCAGCATCGGGGCGAATTCGGTCGTGTTGCCGTGGGCCCGGACGGCCTTCAGCAGTGCGCTCGTCGGATCGTCGGGGGCGCCGATCACCTGCTGGGTGCGCCCGCGGGTCCAGGAAACCCCGAGGCCGAGTCCGAAGAGCAAGAGTCCGAGTAGTGCGATGCAGACGAGGGCGGTTGTCATGTCGTTCCTCCTTGTTTCTGGAAAGGGCTTTCCGTGTCTTCTCGGCGGATCGTCGCGTTTCGGCGGCGGCTACTCGATGAAGAACGGGCTCGACCACGCGGTGCCGCCGTCGACCTGGACCGCGCGCACGTAGAGCCACTCGCCGGACTGCAAGCCGGAGATCTCCAGGTGGACCGTGGCCTCGAGGTCGTTCTCGAGCGCCAGGCGGGCGACTTCGCCGGAGCGGATGACGTCGAGGTGCGCGAGGGGTCCCGGCGCCGCGACGTTGACGTAGAGGTCGAGAGCCCCGTCGGGGGCCGGGAGTGTTTCTCCCATGCGTGCCGAGCCGAGCGCGGCGCGGAGCAGGATACGGGGGCCGTTGGTCGCGTAGACCCGCCGCGCGACCAGCGCCTCGCGGACCGCCTCCCGGGTGGGCGCGTCGGCCAGGATCGCGGCGAGCCCCCCGGTGGTCGAGGCCAGCTGGGCGAGTCCGGGATGGCCGTCGTGGCTGTCGCCGCTGCCGATGAAGCCCAGCTGGTAGCCCATGCCGAGGGCGTCGCGGACGAAGTTGCCGGGGACGGGGTCGTAGATCACGTGGGGGGAGTCCATGGCCTCGCTGCTCCCGTGGACCGAGGCGATCTCGGTCACGGGTTCGAAGCGGGGGTCCGGCGGGATTCGCCAGTCGTTCGCGATCGGACCGCCGGCCGAATGGTGGGCGAAGGTGAGCGCGCGGGTTCCCTCGAGGGCCTTCCACAGTTCTTGCGGCGACTGCGATCCCAGTGCCACGGAATCGATCACGCTGCCCTCTTCGTCGAAATAGAGGACGTGACGGTGTCCGTAGAGCCAGCTCGTCCATTCGAAGCCGAGCAGTGTGACGAAGCGGCCGGGCGCATGGAAGTGCTCGGTCGCCGCTCGGATCCGCTCCCAGAGTTCCGGGTGGGTCACCAGGGGTTCCATGCCCCAGTGGTCGTGGTCCGTGAGCGCGGCGATGTCGAGACCGGCCACGTCTCGGGCGTAGGCGTAGTAGTCCTCCGGTGTTCCCGTGCCGTCGGAGAACACCGAGTGTCCGTGCAGGTCTCCCCACAGCACGCGCGGCCCCTGCTCGCTCACGACCAGCGGGTTGCTCGTCGCTTCGAAGCCGTTCGGTCCGCTCGCGTGGAGCCGGGCGGTACCGGGCTGCGTCGCCTGGCCCCCGAAGACCTTCACCCCCGCGTCGGCGGCGGCGAAGACGACGCGCTCCGGAACTTTCAGGCCGGTGCCCTCCACGCGGAGTGCGACCTCTCCTTCGAAGTCGACACCGCGGCTCCCCTCGGCATCGAGCACGGCGAGGTGCACCCGAACGTCTTCTCCGGGGCGCGCGACGCTCGGCAGCGTGACGAGGAGTTGTGCCGGCGGGCCGGGATGGACCGGCACCGTCGGCGAGTTGCGGATCGCCCTGCGAAACCCGTCGCCATCGCCGTCGACCAGGATCCAGATCGGCGATTCGGACTCGGCGAAGCGGTCGACGCCCGTTCCCGCCGATCCCGCGCCATAGACGAAACGCAGGCGCTCTCCCGGTTCGAGGCTTCGTCCCGCAACTTCGAAGGCGACGACCTGCTGGTCCGGGACCGTGTTGGGCAGCAGTTCGACGCCTTCGGCCTCGGTCTTCAGGGTCGTGTAGCCCGGCAGGTCCGGCGCGTGGGCCTGGGGGGGCGTCCAGCCCCAGAAGGGCGGACCCTGGAGGAAGATCATGCCGCCCTCGGCGATGCCCTCGGGCCCGACCTCGTAACCCAGGGTGATCGTCGCCGGGACGCCCACCCGTAACTTCTCCGGGTTGGTGCTCTCGACCCAGCCACGCCCCCCGCCATCGGACGCGTGGCGCTCGCGCTCGGCCGTTTCCCGCAGGTTCTCCACGACGTCGGGACGGGCGCCCGGCGCGTAGGGCGACGCCGTCGCCTCCGGGGGGCTGGCCGGAGACGGTTCCGCCGTCTCGGCCTGGGGGCCCGTTTCCGGGCCCGCCCCACAGCCCAGGGCCCACGCGAGACCCGTCGCGGCGAGCCCGAGCAGGCGAAGCGTCCGGTACTCCATGCAGCCGGCGAGTCTAGCGATTCCCGAGCCGGACCCTACAGTTCCGACCCCGTTCTGCCGTTTTCCATGGGATGGAACGGCGGATTCCGTGGGTCACGTACGCGCTCGTACTGCTCTGCGTCCTGGGCTTCTTCTACGCCAAGTTCGAAGCCATCGAAGCCGACGCCCTGGTCGGGAACGAGCTCAACGCGGCGGTCCGTGTCTTCCGGGAGCGCCCGTACCTCGGCCTGCCGCCGCTGCTGGAAAATCGCGTGACTCCTGACCAGATCGGCCACCTGCGACGCGAATTCGAGCGCGAGACAATCGAGCGCGGCGGTTTGCCCGTGCCGCGGGGCCTCGTCGCGCGGCAACAGGACGCCCTGGACCGCATGGTTGCCGCGGCCGGAGCCCGCCTGGATGCGAAGCTGACGCGCCGGTTTGGCGCTCGGGCGACGGAGCAACACCCCGTCACCTTCGTCACCCATGCCTTCTTCCACGGCGACCTGATCCATCTCATCGGGAACCTCCTGGTTCTCGTCCTCGTGGGTCGCGTTCTGGAGAGCGCGTGGGGTGGGGCCGTCCATACCTGTGTGCTGGCCGCCGGCGCCCTCGGCGGCCTCGGTGCGTTCTTCGTCCAATACCCTTTTCACGCCGATCCGGTCATCGGAACGTCGGGGATGGCGTCCGGACTCGTGGGCGCCTTTGCGGTGCGGTTCGCCGGCCAGCGCGGCCGCGTGATCTTCGGCCCCTCCCTCGTGCTGGCTCTCCTTGTTCTCTGGCTCCCGGTCTGGATCGGCTTCGAAGGGTCGATCGCCCGCGGCGCGGCGTCTGCCCCCGCCCGCCTGGGAGCCTGGAACGTCTCGATGGCGCTGCTCCTCGGCGGCTTCGCCGGCGGCGCAATGGCGGCGGCGTTGATTCGCTTCCTCGGCGTGGAGGCGCGGATCGGGCGCGCCGAATCCCGGGCGGAGCTCCGGCTGCCCAACGCGGATTCCGGTCTCGAGCGCGCGATTCACGAGCGCAACACCGGCGATGCCGAAATGGCCTATCGAAGGCTCGTCGAGCGTCTTCGGCGCGAACCCGGGAATCGCGGGGTCGTGCTGGCGTTCTGGGACGTCTGTAGCGATCTCGGGCGCGCGAACGAAGCGGCCCCCGGGCTCCTCGGCCTGATCCGGGAGTCGCTGCGCAACGGCGCCGATGCCGATGCCGTCCAGCACTGGTTGCAGCTCGTCGCGAGCGGCTTGGACCCGGAAGTCGAACCCGCGATGCTGTTGCGCATGGCCTCTTTGCTGCGTGACGCCGGCGAAAGCGTGGCCGCGCGCCGGGCCCTGAGCGATTCCCTTCAGCACGGTAGTGCCGAGCCGGCGGTTGCAGCTCGGGTCGCGCACGAGGCGGCTGAACTCGATCCGGAACTCGCACGTGCCGCCGCCGATCGAGCTCTTGGTTGTGTCGGGCTGTCCGCCGGAGAGCGCGCCGTGTTGGAGCAGCTGCGCGCTTCGCTCCCGGGCGCCGGTGCCCTGCAGGGCGGCGCCCGGCTCGGGCACGTCTATCGGCCGGAGGGCGTCGCGCTTCCCGCAGCGGCAAGCGAGCCCGTGATCGGACCGGGGGGCATCGAGTTCGAGGAAGAGCCGCGCAAACTCCATTGCCTCGAAGCGGTTCCCCTGCGTCTCGACCCAGAGGCGCTGCACGTCGAACTCGGTGGGGCACCGAAGCGGGTTCGCTACCAGCGGGTGACCGCGCTCGCCGTCGGCGTCGTTCCGGGAAAGGCGTCGAAGAAGGTGATCGTCATCGACCTCGTGCTCAACTGGGGGTCCCTCGGAGACGAGCCGCTCCAGGTCGTGCGGTTGCGCACCGACCGCTTCGACATCCGGAAACTCGACCGCGGTGCCGAAGATCCGCTGGCGGCCGTGCGCGGACTGATCGAACAGCTGGTCCGAAGGTCGGGGGCGATGCCCCTTCCCGACGCGGCTTCGGTCGCCGGGGCGCCCTTCGCCCGTTTCGAGAGTCTCGATACCTACCACCGCGAGGTGCTGGCGGTCTCTGCCGCGGATTTGGACTGATCAGGGTCGCAAGGCGTGCGTGCGTACGCCGACGTGTTCAGGGTCGCAAGGTGTGCGCGCGTACGCCGACGTGTTCAGGGTCGCAAGGCGTGCGTGCGTACGCCGACGTGTTCGCGCAGGCTGGGTGTCACCCAGTCGAGCCAGTCGCAGAGTCGCGGGCGCGTTTCCCGCGGATCGATGAGGTCGTTGACTCCGAATGTCTCCGCCCGCGGGAAGGGCGTGCGTGCGCCGGCCAGGCGGTCTTCCAGCTCGCGGCGGCGGGCCTCGGGGTCCGGGGCTGCGGCGATTTCGCGGCGGAACGCGACGGCGACGCCGCCTTCGATCGGCAGTGCACCGCCCTCGGCCGACGGCCAGGCGAGCACGAAGGCATTCGGTCCGAAGTGGGCTGCTGCTGCGACGCCGTAGGTCTTGCGCACGATCACCGACGCCCAGGGAACCGTCGACTGGACCACGGCGAACATCGCCTCCGCCCCGAAGCGGATGGTCCCGGCGGCTTCGGCGCGACTGCCGAGCATGAAACCCGGTTCGTCGACAAGAGCGACGACCGGCAGGTGGAACGCCTCGCAGAGATCCACGAACCGGCGCACCTTGCGAGCGCCTTCGGCCGTCATGGCACCCGCGTAGAAACGGGGGTCGTTCGCCCAGATGCCCACGGGGTGTCCGCCGAGCCGTGCAAGTCCGGTGATCTGTCCTGGACCGTAGCGGGGCGCGAGCTCGAAGAAAGAATCGTTGTCGACGACGGCTCCCACGATGTCGCGCATCGCGTAGACCTTGCGTCGATCCCGCGGGACGAGAGCCAGCAGCGCTTCCTCGCAGCGGTCGCGGGGGTCGTCGCAGGGTTGCACTGGCGGCAACTGGTGGACGTTGGTGGGCAGGTAGCCGAGGAAGCGTCGCATGGCGGCGAAGGCCGCGGTCTCGTCTTCCACCACGAGATCGACGACGCCGTTGCGCTCATGTACGGAAGCGCCGCCGAGTTCGTCCTTGGTCAGGGTCTCTCCCATGGCGCGCTCGACCACTGCGGGTCCGGCCACCATGACCTGGGCGGTATGCCGGGTCATGACGGCGAGGTGGGATGCGACGAGGCGCGCGGCGGGGAAGCCTGCGACGGCCCCGAGCGCCGCGGAAACCACGGGCGCGTTTTCCATGGCGCGGCCGAAGGAAAGGAAGCGGTGCCGCGCGTTGACGGCGTCGCCCGGGGGTCGTGGTCCCTTGCCGCCCTTGGCGCCAACCACGCTGCCGCCGCCTCCTTCCAGGAAGCGGACCAGCGGGAGCTTGTACTGCACGGCCAGGTCTTCGGCGTAGACGCTCTTCCGCAGCCCGGCTGGGGACGGCGAACCCCCGCGCTGGGTGAAGTCTTCCCCGCCGAGGACGACGGGTCGCCCCGCGACGCGGGCGAGTCCCAGCACGTAGTTCGCCGGGGTGAACGACCGAAGCGTTCCGTCCTCGCCCACGTCCGCGTGTCCCGCAATGGGGCCGTGTTCGCGGAAGCTTTCGCGATCGGCAAATGCCGCGATCCGCTCACGGATGGTGAGGCGGTCGCGCGCGTGATGGCGTTCGACGGCTTCGTCCCCGCCGAGGCTCGCCGCACGCTCGCGTCGTTCCCGGATGCCGTCGACCTCGGGCTTCCAACTCATGGGCTCGGCTCGCGCTTCTCCTCGTAAGCCCGGACAGTATCTCCACCTGGATCGCCGCGCTCCAGGGCCTTCTCGTGGGACGCCCGGCACCCGCCCGCCGGGACTCAGCGCGGTTGTTCGACGGGACCACCGCGTGCGGCCAGGAAGATTCCGGCGGCGATGGCGATGCCGCCGAGGGACTGGAGCGGTCCCAGGGCTTCGTCCAGGATGATCCAGCCGAGCAGCGCCGTCCCGAGCGGTTGAACGAGGAGCACGACCGAGGCCAGGGTCGCGGGGGCGTAGCGGAGCGCCCAGACGATGCCGAATACGCCGCCGATCTGGGAGACCAGGGCGGCGGCCCCGATGGCTGCCCAGGACGCGGCAGGGAAGCCGTGGAAGGGATCGCCCCGCACCACCGCAATCGTGCCCAGGGAGACGGCGGCCCCGACGGTTGCGAGCAGGAACGCGGGAAGCGCCGCGGCGCTGCTGCGCGCGGCGGCCATGAGCAACAGGTACCCGGCGTAGAACAACGCGGCGGCGAGGGCGAGCCACGCCCCTTCCCAATCGAACTGGTTGTGCCGCGACAGGCCGAGGAGCAGGGCGGCGCCCACCATCCCGAGGCTCGCGCCGACGATGAAACGCGGCGCCAGGCGTTTGCGGCGCACCAGCACGGCCCACAGTCCCAGTGCCACGGGAGTGGTGTTCACGAGGAAGGTCGCCGTGGCGACCGACGTCTTGACCACGGCGGTCTGCCAGAGTGCGAGGTCCGCTCCGAAGCACAGGCCCGATGCGAGCGCGAGGCCGGCGCCGGGTCGAAAACTTGCCGCTGGGGTTTTCCGCGCGAGGAGGAAGCCGCCGACCAGGACCGTTGCAATGGCCATGCGATAGAAGCCCGTCACCACGGGCGGCGCGGGCAGGGCAAAGCGCACGAAAATCGCGGCGCAGGCGATTCCGATCGCTCCGATCGCGATGACGGCGACGACGCGCCCCAGGAAACCTCCGCAGACTACGGTTCGGTCTGCTCAGGGTGCGCTTCGGCTTCGCTCCGTGCAAGCGCCGGACCCTGCGCCCAGGACGCGACCCCGGTGTCGGGCCAGCGGGTCGGGATGCCGAGGATGTCTGCCGCGGCTCGGGAGACGCCGCGCAACGCCGGCATCCCGGGCGCCTTCCCTGCCGGTACGTCGTTTCCGGCCGCGACGAAGAAGGCGAAGCGCGAATGTTCCATCGCCGTGCGGATGCCGTGGTCCGACATCACGATCAGGACGTCGTCTTCGTCGAGTCGGTCGTGGAGCGAACCGAGGCGGGCGTCGATGTAGCGATAGACGGAAAAGAGCAGCCCGTTTCCATCGTCCTGGGCATCGCGGACGGTGCTCGCGAAGTGGGCGTGGGTGAGGATGTCGAGCGACTCGACACGCAGCGCCACGAAGTCGACGTGTCCGTCGTCGACGAGACGGTCGGTGGCATCGAATTCTGCGGCGATCCGGCGCAGGTGGATCGCATCGCGCTCCCGGTCGATGGTGGCAAGCGCGGGAAAGTCGGCGCGTTCTCGCCGTGTCAGGTCGCGGCCGACACTTCCGAGGTTCATCCGTCGGCGCGCGCCCTCGGGCCCGGTGATCTCTCCGTGGCGCCCTGCCTGCACGCCGCCGTGGGAGAAGAGGAGATTGGCGGCTGTCAACGGGCCGGCCCCGATCACCTGGAAGAGGTCCCGCGTTTCTGGGAGCACCCATTCGAGGGCGGCAAAGGGGTTGTCGCCGATATCCGCCAGGCCGGCGAGTTCCGTGCCGTAGCGGTGCACCAGACCGAGCACGCCCGGTCGACTGGCGCGCTGGGGCCAGACGAGCGCCTCGAGTGCCGCCGCCGTCAGGGGTGGATCGCTGACGAGTACGGCGGAATGCCCGTGCGCGAGCAACTGGGAAAGGACCGGGAGTTCGCCCCGGGTGCGCAGGTACTGCACCAGGCGCCAGTCGGCGCAATCGAGCAGCGCGAGCACCAGGCGCCGTCTCCCATCGGCGGCGCGGCGCGAGAGGGTTCGTTCGACGACCGGCTTGGCGGCGCGCGGCGCGATCTGGACGGTGCGCGTCTCCCCCGGACCGGGCGACAGGGTCCCCGATGCCCGCGTGTGCCCCCCCGCGTCGTGCACCACCCAGCGAACCGGTGCCACGTCGGGGACGCGTTCCACCTGCACGCTGCCCCGCATGCGCTGCTGTTCGTAGGGTGCGTCGACTCGTGCCAGCCTGTCGGGTGAAAGGGAAAGGGTTGCGCCTTCGAATGCCGGGTCGAGGACGAAGCGAACCCGTGCGGGTCGCGTGTCTCCGCCGGCGGACGAGATCTCCGCGTGTTCCGCGGAACGGAGCAACTCCTCGCGGGTCAGGCCCTCCAGTGCAAAGTGTTCCCGACCGTGGTCGTACGTGGCCAGCGCATCCTGGAGGCGCCCGTCCGCGACGAGCGAGAGGATGAGCCGGATGGTGATGGCTTCGTCCAGGGCAGCGTCGAACGGTCCGTTCGCCAGGGCCTGTTCGAGACGGACCAGGGTGCTGGCGCCGGGAGCCTCGAGTTTTCCGAGGCTCAGGGCCAGGGCGTGCCGGGCCTGGAGTTCGTCCTCGTCGAGGCCCTGGAGGCGCCACTCGGCGAAGGTCCGCTCCATGCCCGCAAGGTCTCCTGCCGTGGCGAAGGCCATGGCCCGGGCTTCGTACCACAGGCCGGTCGCGTCGCCGGCGTCGGCCGGCGGCGTGGCGCCGAGTACTGCCAGCGCGCGTTCGGACTCGGCGCGCTGGAGATGGCGATTCGCGAGGGAGCGGCGCATGCGTACCGCGGCGGGTCCGCGATCCGGAAGACGTGCTGCGAGTTCCGAGAGCACCGCGGCTTCGTCTTCGATCGCGCTCCGCGTCACGATCTCGAGGGCGAAGAGTTCGGCGTCGTCGGGATGGGCCCGTCCGGCGCGCCGGGCAAGCGCGGCAGCTTCATCGGCGCGGCCCGCCTGGCGGCGCGCCTGGATGAGATGAGCGGAAAGCTCGGCGGTCGGCATCCAGTCGGACTCGGTTTCGCCTGCGATCGCCGCTTCGAGCAGGGCGGTGCACGCGTCCGCACGTCCGGTGGCCAGCAGTGCGCGGCAACGGCAGGTCAGCGCGGCGCGACCGGTTTCGTCGTCGCCGAGATGGCGTTCGGTTCCGGAGAGTGCCTCGCGCCAGCGCCCGTCTTCGACGGCCTGGCAGGCGTCGAGCACGGCGATCTGGTCACCGGCCCGACGTACCGAGACGAGACCGGCAGCGAGCGCCGCCGCGAGGAGTCCGAGCAGCAATGTGTGGCGCAAGGCTAGGCTCCGCGGCTCGCGGCGAGCTGAACACGCAGCCGCACGCCGTCCTTTTCTTCTCTTCCAACGGCGTGGATCCGCGTCCACGGGAGGTCCGCGCTCGGCGGGGTGTCCCCGGTGAGGTTCGTGTCTGCTTCCGCGAGCCGCGAGAGTTCGAGGAGCACGCCGCCGACGGATCGCAATTCCGCGGGACCGCCGCTCAGCGCCCGCACGACGCTGCGGTCGTTCCACCCGACGACGAGGGCGTTCTGCGTCGCCACGTAGCAGGGTGCCAGGCCCGGCATCACCCGGAGGTCCGGAAGGCACGCGCCGCTGGCCCCCTCGACCGAGAAGTCGGTGCGCGTCACCGGCCAGCTTTCGCGGACGTCCTCGATCAGTTCCTCGATGGCGGCAACCGCTCCCTCGCGGAGTTGAAAGCCCAGGGCGAGCGCCAGGGGAGGCACGGTGTCGCCGGCTTGGGGCATGTAGAGGGCCGCTTCCCAGGTCCCGTCCAGGACCGCTCCGGCGAAGATCCGGCTCTTGAGGTGGAACAGGCGCTCGGCCTGGCTGTCGTCCGAGACGAGGGCCGCCACGTCGATGCCGGCCCGGGGCCGCATGCGTGCGTGAAGCAGGGTGTCCGTGCCGGCGAGCCGCGGAGGGCCGGGTGAGACCGGCCCGGGCACGAGCAGGGCCGTCGCGCCGCGGGCGGCGTCCGCCGGAATCAGGATCTCGATGTCCGCGTCGTCGGAACGGTCGAGCGCGAGCCGTACCTGGGCGCGCAGCGCTCCGCCGAGGGGCCATTCCAG
>JAYZFQ010000127.1:0-11189 GCA_036336695.1 Myxococcota bacterium | reverse complement strand
CGGGGGAACGCGTCACGGCCGTTTACCACTCCCACGTCGGCGTTGCCTGCTACCTGTCCGATGTCGACCTGGAACTCGTGGAACTGTCCCAGTTTCCCGATGCAGAGCAGGTCGTGATCTCCGTTCGGGAAGAGCACCTCGAGGCCGGGATCTTTCGGCGCGACGGCATCGGTCAACCCTTCGTCGGCTACCCCGTGACCGTGTCCGCTACGTGACCGACGGGGTCGCGACACCGAGTCCCCGCCGCGGTCGCGTTCATGTCGCGGTGGCCCTGGCGCTGCTGGTGGGTGGTTGCAGTGGCATTCCGCAGTCGGAACTGCCGGATCGCGTGATTGCCCTGCGTTGGTTCGATGCCGAGGCGCTTCGGGGCCGCGGTGAAATCGTGGATGAGGCGTACGGACAGGGGCGGACGACGCCCCAGGGCATGCCGAGTGTCGACGATTTCAAGGACTACATGGGGCGGATCCTGGGCGTTGCGGGCAGCCAGGAGAAGAAAAGTGTCGTGCAGCAGCAGGAGGAGCGCTTTCCGGGCCGCATGGTGCTCGGTGACGCTCGGACTGGCAGCATCCGGGGCCTGGGTCTGGTGCCCGGCACGGTGCCGCGCGCGCGGTCGCCCGATGGGGGGCGCCTGATCTTTACCCAACTGGTGGATGGCTTGCGGCAGCTCTTCTTGCTCAAGCTGGATGGTGGGGAGATCCAGCGGTTGACCCGCGGACCGAGCGTGCATGCGGACGGCTGTTTCGGGCCGGAGGGCCGCTTCGTCTTCGTGGCGACCGACCTGGACGCGAAGCGCCCCCGCTCGCGACTCGTCATCACGGGTCCTGGGGGAAACGGCCGCACGGTCCTGACCGAGGGGCCGTCCGACTACGCGCCGGCGTGCGCCCCGGATGGGAGTTCGGTGGTCTGGGCTGCCGTCACCGAGCGCGGGCAGGACGTTCTGATGAGCCGGAGCCCCGTGCTGGGCGGCGAGGTGCGGCGCCTGGGTCCGGGCCGAGATCCGGCCTTCTCTCCCGATTCGGAGTGGGTGGTCTATACGGCGCGTATCGGTCGGCGCTGGGCGCTCCACCGGGTTCGGCCGGATGGGAGCGGCCGGCGCCGTGTCGGCACCGGGAATTTCAACGAGGTCCAGCCGAGCTTTTCCCCGGATGGTCGCCTCGTGATCTACGTGTCCGATACCGGGTCCGACCAGAGGTTCCATGTGCGCCGCTTCGACGGGACGGGGGACCGCGTGCTATTCACCGACGGCGGTGGCACGGACCCCGTGTGGTGAGTTGTCGAGAAAGTCGGGAGATTCCTTTGAACATGTCGTCGAAGCAGGCAGATCTGGTTCCCGTCCACGGTGGACTCGAACATCCCGTGGACCGGGTCGTTCCGCTCAAGGAGCGCCGACGGTTTCTCGAAGAAGCGGCGAAGCTTCCCCGGGTGCAGGTTTCTCGCGCGGACGTCTCTGCGGTCCACCGCTTCGCCGACGGCGGGCTTTCCCCCCTCGAGGGTCCGATGAACGCGGAGGCGTGGAACCGCGTGCTCGATGAGCAGCGGATTCTGGTCGATGGGCGCCCCTATGCGTGGACGATTCCCATTTCGCTTCCGGCGACGGACACCGAGGCGGCGGCCCTATCCGGCGGTGACTCGGCCGTCCTGGTAAACGAAAACGACGCTCCCATCGCGATCCTGGACGAGGTCGACGTATTTGCCTGGGACAAGGCCCACTACGTGAAGAGCGTCTACAGGACGGAGCGCTTCGATCATCCGGGCGGCCGCGCCATCGAGAAGGATCCGCGGACCCAGTTGGTGGGTGGAAGACTCCGCGCGCTGCCCCAGGTGCACGACGAGGGGTACGGGCGGTACATGCTGTCGCCCCGCATGGTTCGTGCGCTGATTCGGGAGCGGAAGTGGGAGCGCGCACTGGCCTTCCAGACGCGGAACCCGCTGCACCGTGCCCACGAGTACGCGCTCGTTGCGGGTGCCGAACGGCTGACGGGCGCCGGGCATTTCACGGGAGTCGTGCTCAACCCGCTGGTGGGTGAGTTGAAGGGGGACGACGTCCCCGCCGCCACCCGCATGCGCTGCTACCAGGTGCTCCACGAGCGGGCCCTGCTGGGCCAGGGCGACAAGCAGGAGGCCCTGTGGGAAGCGGCCGGCTACGACATCAATGACGTGTTCGAATTGATCGGACTCGACATCAAGATGTTCTACGGCGGGCCCAGCGAGGCCGTCATGCACGCGATCTACCGCCAGAACTACGGTTTCAGCGACCTGGTGATCGGGCGCAAGCACGCCGACGCTCCCTACGAAGACGGTACGCCGATCTGGGGCGACTTCGATGCCCAGGAGATCTTCGGAGAACTCGCCGGGGAACTGCATCTCACACCGTGCAAGATCGGCTTCGCGGCCTTCTACGAATCGCTCGGCCGCGTGGATCTCACGGAGAGTCACCCGGACGAGAAGCCGTACACGATCAGCGGCACCAAGGTGCGCGAGCAGTTGCGTGCGGGGGAGCGGCCGGATGCGCGGATCATGCGACCCGAGACGGCGGACATCCTGATCGAGGCCTTCCGGGGCTGAGGCGCAGCCCGGGTCAGACCATCCGGATCCTGGGCTCCGCTGCATTTTCGAGCAGGGTCTCGGCGTCGTCCCCGTCTTCGGGGTGGACGGCGTAGCCCAGGGCGAGGCCGACCCGCACCGGATCGTTGAGGGCGTCGTCCTTCATCAGGTCTTCGGCAAGACTTCGCGCGAGTTCCGAGACCCGATCGGCGGGCGCCGGACCCGGGTCTGGGAGGAGGACTGCGAACTCGAAGTCCCCGATGCGTCCCGCGACGTCGAAGTCGCGCAGGTGCGTCCGCAGCGAATCGGCGACTCGCTGAACCACGCTTTCGGTAAACCGGGACCCGCGCCGCGCCAGGAGTTCGGCGTGGTTTTCGATTCGGCAGGCCGCGACCGCCACGGTTCCGTGGCGTCCCCGGGAGCGTGCAATTTCCTCGCGCAGGCGGCGGTCGAGGTAAGCGCGATTCGGGAGTCCGGTTGCATCGTCGAAGCTTCGGAACTGGCGGGCGCGCCAGACGAACTGGACGTTCGCCAGGGCGCTCTCGAGGTTCGATGCGAACTTCGCGAGCAGTTCGAGGTCGTTTTCCGTGAATGCCCGAGGCGCGAAGTGCTCGGCTGAGAGCTTGTCGTAGAGGGCGAGGGTGCCGATGGGGTTGCCGTCCCGCTGGATCGGTACCGCAATGGCCGACGCGACGTCGGGAGAGAACTCGGCGAAGGCCGGGTCCTGGCTGAGGTCCGGTGCCAGGACCGGTGCGCGGCGCTTGAGCACCGCAACGGAGACACGCTTGTCCAGCCGGAAGAGACGATCCTGGAACTGTCCATCGGCGGAACCGAAATAGGAACGGATCGCGAAGCGGTCCGCTCCCTCGTCGCGGAGTCGCAGCACGGCATGGTCGGCGTCGAGGCCCATGGCGGCCGAAGAGGTGCCTTGCCGGAGGATCGCGGCGGGGTCGCTGAGCGCCATGATCTGGATGCCGGCGTCGTTGATGGCACCCAGACGTGCGGCCCGGGCGGCAATGCGCTCTGCGTGCCGCAGTGCCGCGATCTCCTCGGCGGCGGCGGCGGCCATCTCGAACAGGGCGGTTTCGAAATCTCCACCCTCGGGCGGCGCGGCGCCGGCTTGCAGCGTCAGGACGCCGACCAGATCGTTGTCGGCGAGGAGGGGAAGTGCGGCGTAGGCCAGGTCGCTGCGTGTGCGGAGGACCACCGGTTCTCGCGTGCGCGCCGCCTCGCCGTCGATTCCGTGACCGAACGGTACGCGGATCTCTTCGCCGAGAGCAGGGCCTTCGAGCGAGCTGGCGGCCAGGGAAATTTCGGTCTCCGCGGGTTCGTGCAGGTAGAGGTGTACGATCCCCGATCCGCTCCGGGCGCTGACCACCCGGCACAGCCGTGCCAGGCGTTCGGGCAGGGGGCCGTGGCCGCCCAGCACGGCGCGGACCTCCCGTGCGGCGGTATAACGCGCGGCCTGCCCTTGCAGGGCTTCGTGCTGCTGGGCGCGGGCAATGATCTGCGCATCGAGCCGGGCGAGTTGCTCGGCGAAGGCGAGGTCGGCCTCGTCGAACGCATCTCGCCGGGCCCCGTGGTGGAGGTTCAGCACGCCGAGAACGTTGCCGTCGTGAACGAGCGGAACACTGACCGACGCTTCGATGTCGAGGCGCTCGCGCACGATCTTGAAGCGCTGGGGGTCCGCTTTTCCGATGACGCGGAGGGGCTGGGCGTCTTCGGCTACGCGTCCGGCGATGCCTTCACCAACCGGTAGCCGGATTTTGTCCCAGAGTTCCGGTTCGATCCCCACCGCGACGCGGACGCGAAGCTCGCCCGTGTCTTCGTCCAGCAGCAGCAGGGATCCGCCGTCGGCACCGGTGACACCCAGCGCGATCTCGAGCATGCGCTCGAACAGGGCGCTCGGGTCGACGGTCAGGTTGTAGGATGCGACGACTTCCTGGAGGGCTCGGAGGAGTTCGGACTTCTGGTCTCCGGCTCCGTAGCACCAGAGCAGACGGGCCACGAGGGGGGTCACGATCTGTACGCCCCGTTCGACCAGTCCCGGAAATGCTTCGGGAACCGCTCCGGTCGCGTCCACTACCGCGAAGAGGTCCGGGTCGCCGGCCAGTGCTTCGGCGTCGTCCCCGAGGCGCCCCCGAAGCGCATGGCGCGTCTCGGCTGGCAGGGACGCGAGTCGTTCCGCCGGCGCCGCCGACTCGAGGTCTACGACGCCGGTGATCTCGATGGCCGGGTTGGCCAGCAGCAGCGGAACGAGGTCCAGCGCCTCCGGGGTGGCCCCGTAGATCGCGATTCGCCGGCGCATCAGTCCGGTTCTGGCTCCGCGAGGGCGTCGAGCTGGATCGTCAGGACGAGGGTGGCGGTGCCGCCCTCGGGGTCGCCGAGCACCAGGGGAAGGCGAACCGCGCGCTCTCCGGCCCGCGTCGCTTCCCCGACCGAGACGATCGAAAGGCCGGGACCAATCCGAACCCCGTCCGGGAGGGTCGCGGCTTCCTCGGCGAAGGGGTTTTCGTCTTCGAAGAGCGTCTGGGCGCTGCTCGCCAGGGTATCGAGGTCAAAGGCGTCGGGCTCGGCGCCCTCGGTTTCGAGCGCTGCCTGCATACGGGAGGCCGGGTCGGTGTCTCCCAATTCGGATGTGGCCGAGGTCGGCCCGTCCCGCAGGGCGCGGATCACCCGTTTCGAAATGGTCGAAAGAGTCTGGAGAACGCCGGTCCCGTCGGTCGCGACCGCCTCGAAGACCGGGACGCCGCCCATGTCGAGGCCGCGGTGGAGGTCGTCCAGCGCGTAGGGGTCGGCCGCGTCGCGCTTGTTGTATTGGACGACAAAGGGGGTGTCTTCCAGCTTGCGGCCGTGCGTGGCGAGCGCTTCGCGCAGTTCCCCGAGGCTGTCGGCGTTCGCCTCGAGGGGCGCCGTGGCGTCCACTACGAAGACGACGCCATCGACGTCCTGCAGGAGTTCCTCGCGCACCGCCCGGTGGTCGGCGCGTCCGGGTACGGTCACCATTTCGATCTGTGTGCGCGTTCCGGCTACTTCGCCCAGGGTGATCGGCAGCTCTTCGTGCTGGATGGCCGCGTCCAGTCGGCTCGCGATCTCGCGCACCTGGCCGCGGTGATCCGGGCGAAGCCGTGTGTGGGCCGTACGCAGGTTGGTCGTCTTGCCGGCGCCCTGGACGCCCCAGTAGACGATGCGCGCGTTGACCGCGGAGGTGCTGGCGTTGACTCTCGCCATTCAGAGTTTTCCCTTCTTCATGAGAATGCGCCTGGCGTGCGTCGAGACGGCGGTCGGGACATCCTTGCTGCGGACCAGAGCCCGCACGTCGTTGTCCTGGAGAAAGTTCACGAACTTCATCGCCATGGCCTGAGGAGTTTTCGGGTTCGTCGCGAGGGCGAGCTTGACCGGGTAGCTCCGGGTCCACTGCCGGTTGCTGGCGATCATGCGCAAGACTTCGTCGCACACATTGCGTGACTGGGCATAGCTCACAACTTCGGTGTCGGAAATCTTGGGGCTCGTGATCGCGGCCAGGGATACGACCTTGTTCCGGTCTCGCACGAGGAGCCCACGGGCCTCCTTGTTGCCCAGGCGCGCGAGTTTCACCTTCTGGAAGACGCTCAGGGTTTGGATCAGGGCATGGAGATTGGTCTGGTTGCCCTGGGGAGCCTCCGGGCCGTCCTCCTGCACCAGCGCGGTGGCTCGGCCGGCGAGTTCCTCGCCGAGTACGGCGGCCAGGGCGGCGGCGGCTCGCTCGTCGCTCAGTTCCCCGCCGGGATCGTCGGCTCCGGGTTCGGGGTCCATGCCCAGGAAGACGAGGATGCGCTCCAGGGTCGCTCGCCCGGTGTGCGGATTGGCGCCCAGGGCCTCCACGATTTCAGGAGCGCGCATGAGGCGCTCCTGGTTGTTCGCGATGATGTCGACCACCCGCCGGCTGGGCAGGCTCGCGAGGTACGCGATGGTGGCGTCGTCGGAAGCCGGGTTCAGGGCGAGCTTTTCCCAGCGCCCCTCGTCGTTGTCTGCAGCGCGGGCCAGATGGGAGAGGATCGCCGGGTGGGCCTCGCCCTGGAGCACGGCATCCAGCAGGGGTTCCGGGAGTCTCTCCAGGCTGGTGCGCGCGAGATCCTTGACCTCGGCGTCCGGGTCGTGCATCAGCGCGAACAGCACCGTGGCGAGTTCGATCGGGGGCAGGGGGAGGGCGCCGCGGGCCGCCATCAGGCGCGCCTCGCGGGGCGCATCGCGCCGGGCGTAGCGCTCCGCCTGGCGGGACAGGGTGAGCTGGATGGCTTCGCGTCTGGCTTCGGGCACTCGGTCCCGTTCCCTCCCGCGGCGCGCGGTGAGCCGGCGAGGGTCCGAGAGCCCGCTAGGACGCCTCGGCCTTCGCGGCGGCTGCCGCGGCCACGATCTTTTCCCGCACCTGGGCGGGCGCTTCTTCGTAATGCGAGAACTCCATGTGGAACTCACCCTGGCCGCTGGTCATGCTCGTCAGGGCGCTCGCGTACTCCAACATTTCGGCCATGGGGACCTGCGCCTGAACCACTGCGGTCGCCCCGCTCGCTTCACTGGACTGGACTTTTCCACGCCGACTCGACACGTCCCCCATGATGTCCCCGACGAAGTCCGCAGGGGCCGAGATCTCGGCGTTCATGATCGGCTCGAGGAGGGTGGGCTTCGCCTTTTCCACGGCCGCCTTGAACCCGAAGGAGCCGGCGAGCTTGAAGGCCATCTCGTTCGAGTCGACCGAGTGGTGCTTGCCGTCGATACAGCGAACGCGGACGTCCACGACGGGGTAGCCGGCGAGGGGGCCGGCGTCACAGGACTCGAGAATGCCCTTCTCGACCGCCGGGATCAGGTTTCGGGGGATGGATCCGCCGACGATCTCGTCCACGAACTCGACACCCTCCCCGCGGGGCCTGGGCTCCACGGTCAGGTAGCACACCCCGTACATCCCCTTGCCCCCGGTCTGTTTCTTCAGCTTTCCCTCCACGTTCTCGGCTTTCCGGGTGACGGTCTCCCGGTAGGGCACCTTGGGGGTCTTGAGCTCGACCTCGACGTCGAACATGCGCTTGAGTTTCTGCACGGTGGTGCGGACGTGGAGTTCCCCCATTCCCGAGAGGAGGAACTCCCCCGTGGCCGGCTCGCGCCCGAGGTGGAGCGTGGGGTCTTCTTCGAGCAGTCGACCGAGGGAGGTGTAGACCTTGTCCTCGTCGCCCTTCGACTTGGCCGAAATCGCGTAGGAAAGCACGCCCTGGGGGATCTCGATCAGGGGAAGGGCGACGCCGCCTTTCTCCGCCGTGAGGGCGTGGCCCGTGTGCACCGCTTTGAGCTTCGCGACGGCCACGATGTCGCCCGGCCCGGCGTCATTGACGTCGGAGTGTTCGGAACCCTGGAGTACCAGGAGTTTGCCGAGCCGCTCCTTCTGGCCGGTGGTCGCGTTGAGCACGCTGGTGTCGTGTTCGAGCTTGCCCGAGACCACGCGAAGCACCGACAGTGTGCCTGCGTAGCGGTCGATGAGCGTCTTGATCACGAGCGCCGAGAAGGGGCCTTCGGTCTTCGGCTCGACGGCATCCCCATCGGTGGTCACGTGCGCTCTCGCATCGGCCGCGGAGGGCAGGATCCCGCAGACTGCGCGGAGTAGGGGCTGCACCCCGAGTTCGCTCAGGGCAGCGCCGCAGAACACCGGCGTGATCTTGCCGTCGCGTGTCCCCTGGAGCAGGCCCTGCGCCATTTCCTCTTCGCTCAACTCGCCTTCTTCGAGATATTTTTCGAGCAGCGTGTCGTCGCACTCGGCAACGCTTTCCGCGAGCGCCTCCCGCGCGGCGGCGACGGCGTCGGCCAGATCGTCGGGAATGCTGGCCTCGCCCGCGGCGGTGTAGGCCTTCTGCTGGAGAAGGTCGACACATCCCTGGAAGTCTTCGCCCATGCCGATCGGAACCGCGATGACGGCCGGGCTCGCGCCCATTTCCTTCAACGCTTCGACCGTGCGATCGAGGTCGGCGCGCTCCCGGTCCATGTTGTTCACGAAAGCGAGGACCGGGATGCCGTGGTCCCGGCAATGGCGGAACATGCGCTGGCTGCCGACCTTGGGGCCGTCGACCGCCGAGAGCACGAGGACGGCTGAATCGAGGCCCCCGAGGGCGATCCGACCGTCGGCTTGGAAGTTCGAATCTCCGGGTGTGTCGACGAGGGTGATGTGTTTGCCGTTCCAATCGAACCCGAAGACGGAGGAACTGATGCTGGTGTGGCGTTCTTTTTCCTCCGGGAGGAAGTTGAGGCTCGACGTCCCCTCGGTGACGCTGCCGAGCGAGTGTGTCGCGCCCGCCGTATGGAGGAGAGCCTCGCCCAGGGAGGTCTTCCCGTCGCCCGAATGGCCTACCAAGGCGAAGTTGTAGGTGTCGTCGGCTTTGAAGCTGTTCATTCGGGTTTCTCCTTTCGGGATCCCTCGGCCTGAGGGCGGTTCTTTTCGAAGATGATCCGTAGTCCCTCGAGCGTGAGGAAGGGTTCTACGCGTTCGATCGTGCGGCTCTCGTCGGCGACTCGGTGAGCGAGTCCGCCGGTCGCGATGATTCGTGCGGTGGTTCCGAGTTCGGCCCGGATGCGTTCGACCATCGAGTCCACCATGCCGGCAAAACCGAACAGCAGCCCGGATTGAAGTGCGGCGGTGGTGGTCTTTCCGATGACGGACTTCGGTCGGGCGACTTCGACCCGGTGGAGCATGGACGCGCGGTTGAAGAGTGCCTCCATGGAGGTATGGATGCCGGGAAAGATGACGCCGCCGAGGTACTCGCCGCTCTCCGAGACGCAATCGAAGGTGGTGGCTGTTCCGAAGTCGACGGTAATTGCCGCCCCGCCGAACATTTCGAAGGCGGCGACCGAATTGACGATCCGGTCGGCCCCCACCTCCCGCGGGTTCTCGTAACGCACCGGCATGCCGGTCCGGATTCCCGGTCCCACGACGAGGGCCTTCCGGTCGAACAGCTTGGACGCGACGCGTTCCCAGATCGGAAGCAGGGGCGGTACGACGCTCGAAATGATCACGTCGGTGACCTGGTTCGCACTGCGCCCGCCGTGCACGAAGAGTGCATCGACCGTCAGGGCGACTTCGTCGGAAGTCTGTTCCGCGTGCGTCGCCAGGCGCCAGTGCTTGCTGAGCGTGGCGTGGTCCGGCGTTTCGTAGTCGAAGAGGCCGAGGGCGACGTTCGTATTTCCGATATCGATGACGAGGAGCGTCGTCATGGGGTGCTTCCCGTTTCGGGCACCGGCGCCGGTGACGCGGGCTCCTTGGCGAGGGTTACGTCGCCGGCGACCACGCGGGTCTCCTCGCCGTGATCCAGCCGGATCCGGAGTGCTCCGTCACTATCGATGCCAACCGCGGTTCCCTCGATTTCGGTCCCGACCAACTCGACGACACGGACGCGTTGCCCGGTCATGCGGAATCGGTTTTCGAACTCCCGGCGCACGGCCTCGAACCCCGATTCTGCGCACCGGTCGAGAACGTGCTCGAGCCGATTGTACAACCGCTGGGCGAAGGCGATGCGATCGATCTGGTGGCCCGAATGGGAGGCGAGGCTGGTGGCCCGGTGGCGGAATTCATCGGGGAGCGTGTCTCGGGAAACGTTGAGGTTGACGCCGATTCCGAGCACGAGGTGCGACACGCGGGTGGCTTCGGCCCCGAGTTCCATCAGGATTCCCGAGGTCTTGAGGCCGGCGAGGAGCACGTCGTTCGGCCACTTGATTTCGACGGCCTCGGGGTCGGGGACCGTGGCTTCGATGCTCTCCGCGACCGCGACGGCTGCAGCGAGGATCCAGCTCGGCGCGTCTGCGGTGGTGAGCCGGGGGCGGAGCAGGACCGAGGTATAGAGGTTCTGGTAGGCGGGCGAGAAGAAGCTGCGTCCCAGCCGGCCGCGACCCGCGGTCTGTCCTTCGGCGATCACCGTGGTGCCGTGGGCCGCGCCGTCTCGGGCGAGTTCCTGGGCGATCCGGTTCGTCGAGTCCACGTCGTCGAACCAATGGATCTCGCGGGCCAGCCAGCGAGTCTCGAGTCCGGGCCGGAGTTCCTCGGGGTACAACCGGTCGGGCCCCTCCACGAGGCGGTAGCCGTCTCCGGCGGCCGCTTCGATCCCGTAGCCGAGGGAGCGAAGGGTTTCGACGTGTTTCCACACCTGCGCGCGCGATCGCCCCAGTTCTTCGGAGAGAGCAGCTCCGGAACAGCTCTGGCCCGAGGCGCGGCGCAGGGCCTCCAGCACGCGGGCGGTGCCTTCCCGCATCACGCCTCGGCTCCTGGGAGGATCTCGAGGGAGATGTCTGCGGCGGGCGCCGAGTGGGTGAGGGCGCCGACCGAGATGCGTTCGACGCCGGTCTCGGCGACCGCACGCGCGTTTTCCAGGGTGATGCCGCCGCTTGCCTCGAGGGACGCACGGCTCCCCACGGCCGCGACGATCCGGGCGAGCGCTTCCGGGGTGCAGTTGTCGAGCAGGAGAAAGTCCGCACCGGCATCGCAGGCAGCCACCGCATCGTCCAGGGTCTCGACCTCGACCTGTACGCGGACGCCCGGCGGCGCTGCGGCGAGTGCGGACTTCACGGCGGGAGCAACTCCGCCGGCGAGTGCGATGTGGTTGTCCTTGATCAGGATTCCATCGAAGAGGCCCATTCGG